>NZ_JCAUAQ010000023.1:0-94756 GCF_059692035.1 Paenibacillus sp. J22P143 | reverse complement strand
CCACGAAAATTTTTTGCAACTTGGCTGCGGTATTCAAACCGACACCATTTTCAATCACCAGATTGATCGTTTTTCCCGCAAGCTGCAACTCTCCGTCGCCATATGCACTACTGTGCAGCTTTGGATAAAAGCTGTATTTGCCTCCAACCGTGCCCCGGACTACAACCGTGTAGTCCTTCGTAACCAACGCATTGTTCTTCGTAAAGGTCGCGGTCAGTGTAAGGGCTCGATCCTGCTCGCCTCTTGTAACTGTAGCGCTGCCGCCGTCGATAGCGATGGCATTGTTGTTCGACGTCCATGCGATGCTGACACCATCTGGATAGGACAGCGGAAGATTGAAATTGTTAAACACCCGCTCGGGCACCGTGACTTTTTCCTTAGCGATCGCAATGTAATCGCTGTCTTCGAGCGGTGCTTGAAACACGCGTAGCTCAAATAGCGAGTATCCCCAAGGCCATATATTTCCATTTGTTTCCTTGCGAGGCCGTACGCCCTGAAACTTTACATAACGCGCTGAGACTGGCGTTTGAAGCTCATAGGTATCGGTTCCTCCCGCCGCCAATTGGGCGCTGTTCTCGCGCACTTTCGACGCGATTTCCGTCCACTGATTTGCGTCGTCGGACACCATCAGCTTGTACTCCGTGGGGTACATCTCTAGAACCGCATCGATCTTGTTGAAACGGTACCGCTGTCCCAGATCGACATAAATCCATGATGCATAAACCGCGGGAGTATTGCCCGATTGGGATGCCCAGCGTGTGCCTGTATTCCCGTCAACTAATCTTTCTTTTACGAAGCCGCCATCATGTCCACTCTCGAACACTGGTTTCCCCAACGCCAGATTGTTATTGGTCGTCTCGATTCCCGCCGCCGACACGATAATTCCCAGGAACATATTCACTGTTAACAAAAGAATGCAAAATATGGCGAAATTAATTTTACCCCTTGCCCTGATTTCCATGTAAAGCCCCCCCCTTAGATGTCATTCACGATCATATATTCAAATGCTAAGGAAACAGCAGGTTGAATATCACCTACTATTTCCGATGTTGAATGGATCAATAAATGGTTTGTATTGACTGCATAGTCCGCCCTCATTCTCAACCTCAATTGGCCAATCGTTTGAGGACTTTCTAACCTTTTAATGCGCCAGCAGTCATCCCACCTGTAATTTGTTTTTGGAAAATACTATAAAATATAATCGTCGGACCCATAGAAATGATTAGGGCAGCGAAGAGAGGTCCCCATTCTGTTCTGTACTGCATTTCACCCTGCATAACTGCAATGGCTACCGGTAACGTATATTTACTTGGATCATTAATAAGCACTAGGGCAAAAACATACTCATTCCAAATATTCAGCACGGTAATAATTGCAACCGACATCATTCCTGGCTTAGCCAGTGGAAGCATGATCCGGAAAAAGATGCCGTAATGGGAAGCGCCGTCTAAGGCAGCTGATTCTTCTAATTCGCCGGGCAATGATTTGAAAAAACTAACTAATACAAATACAGCAAAAGGTACTGCCGTTACCGTATAAACTAAAGTGAGGCCTAACAGACTGTTTGTTAGATGAAGATCATTCAACAGAAAGAATAAGGGAATAATGCCAAGAAAGGCAGGAATCATCATATAGGATAAATAGGAATAATAGAGCAAAGCGTTTCCTCTGAATGTAAACCGGGCAATCACATAAGCTGTCGTAGCTGATAGGAGAACGCCAATTATCGTGCTTACAAGCGTAACAACGAGTGAGTTCACAAAATTGTGCCCAAAATTATATTTTTCCCAAACAAACGAAAAATTGGACCAAAGCAGCGGAAGCTTGGGCAGATCCCATGGTTTGCCTAAGAAAAACTGCTTATTATCTTTCAGTGAGCTAAAGATCGTCCATATCAGGGGATAAAGGACACATAAGGACCAAGCGATGAGACTGAGTTTGAAAAACAACCGAAATACTGGATTGACTACTCGTTGATTCATTAGATAAAACTCCTCTACGTTAATTCGATGGTATCCTTTTTCATTAGCCTCTGAAGACCTGCTGTGGTAATTAAGGAGAGCACCAAAATGAGGACGCCAATCGCAGACGCATAACTGAACTTACCGAACTTGAATGCGTTCAAATACAAATAGGAACCCATAACCTGTGTAGCATTGTCTACTCCGCCATCAAAGGTCATAATCGTGACGATGATGAAGGAACCATTGAGTGTCGTCATGACAATCCAGAGAACCGATGTCTTGATTTGTTCCCACGACAGTGGAAGTGTAATCATCCAAAATTGATGCCACTGTGACGCTCCATCAATCTCCGCCGATTCATATAACGACGACGGAATGCTTAGAATACCTGCAATCAGTAAAAGGATCGTAAAGCCTACACCTGCCCATATGGATGGCGGTATCAGCGCGAATATCGACCATTTGTCGCCTAACCAAGCGAAATTATACGGTTTATCTGTAAATAAGGAAATAAAGGAATTCAAGAACCCAAGGTTAGGGTTATACACGTAGCGCCATAGGACACCGACTACAACAACCGAGAGCACATTAGGTATAAAGAAAATGATTCGATAAAAACCGGAACCTTTGAGGTTGAAACGAGTTAGTGCAACTGCGAAGAACATAGACATGATCATGAAACCTATCACTTTACCGACGAGTAAAATGTAGTCGTTTCGGATTGACTTCAAGACGACACTATCCTGTATCATTTCCTTGAAGTTACCAAGTCCTATAAAGTTATAGGTTTCGGAACCGCCCGACCAATCGAATAAACTCAGATAAATCCCTTTGAACAACGGGTAAACCGTAAACACGAGATAAAGAAGTAAAGTTGGAAGGATAAAGGAAAGAATGAACATATTACGCTTCATTTTTGCAGTGCCGGTTCTACGACTTATTTTCTGATCTTTCATGCTAGTTATGTCGATCTTACTCACATTCATACTTTCCTCCAATCTAAATTTCTGAATGATAATAAGAGAGTCTGACTATTTCCCTTATTATCATTCAAAACTGTATCATTGCTTATTTCTTTTCTTTGGAGCGAATCTTATCTGTTGCTTCTTCCATGCGATCTGCCCATTGCTGCGGTGTAATCTCACCTTTCGTAAGCGCAAGCGTCGCGTTATTTCTCGCTGTTACCAGCTCCTCAGGGATAACGATTTCAGGCGCAACGACGGTGTTCGGTGAGTTATAGAATCTAGCTGCTTCTTTCGTTAGAGCAGGTGCATTCGTTCCTTCCAGATCCGCTTTGATGTTCGAAGGCGCTTTGGAAAGCTCAGCCCAAGCCTTGCTCTGTTTTTCTGTGAAAATATATTGCATGAACGCTTTAGCCGCTTCTGGGTTCTTTGCTTTCTTAGCGATCCCTACAGTAGACGTGTACGGATTAGCAACGAACTTTCCGCCTTTGTCTTGGCCGATGGAAGGTAAGAATCCAAATTCAAATCCTGCTGGAGTATCTTTGGCCATCTCGCTTTCAACCCAAATGCCAGTTGGAATAAATGCTGCTTTGTGCTGCAACCATTGGGATTGGGATTCCGTGTGATTCAACGCCGGTGCCCCTTTATCGATGAGACCTTTGTCTCTCATTTCCACAATTTTAGCAAGTGATTTCATAACCGGCTCGCTCTTCCAAACGCCTTTTTCAAGGGCATTGATTTTCTTAGAGATGGAAGTGTCATAGTTGTTCATGGCAACAATCGTTGGGTCTAACAAGCCCCCGTTGATGTAGTAGGGATAAACCCCCGTATGAATGTAATCGCTCATTTTACCATCAGCTTTAATCTTATCTCCTAAAGCCATGAAGCTTTCAAAGTCGACAGGTGCTTCCCACCCTTTGCTTTTGAATAATGCTTTATCATAGAACGTCCCCCAGGAACCGAAGACTAACGGAACTGCAAAGGCTTTCCCTGGTTTATACTCCTCCGGTTGTGCGATCAGAAGATCGAGGATCTTCTTCCCATCTACGTTCTTAGCATCCTTCAACCAGTCTGTAATATCCATCAGCTGATCATCCGTTACCATTTGCCTAGTATTGGAGCCGGCTCCGTCAATATAAACAAAGTCAGGCGGGTTACCTTGAATCCAGCGAGGTTTCATTTGATCATTAATTTTGGGACCCGCAGATTCTTTGATCTTTAGGTCAGGATTCAGCTTCTGGAACTCACCAATAGCTTGTTTCCACCATGCATCGCCATACCCACCGATAAAGTATTGAATTTCAAAATCCCCGGTAAGCTTTGTTCCCGCAGGACTTGTACTAACTGCCGGTTTGACACTCTCCACAGGTTTTGTGCTTTCAGCAGATTTACTCGCAGTATTACTGCCACAACCCGTCAGTGAAAGGATAACGGTCGACAACACCATACCCATTGCCACTGTTTTTTTTGAATTTCTCATGTTAATGACCTCCTAGTTTGTTTGCGTTGCTACTCTTTTATCATAGTTTTTTCGACAAATTACTACCATTGAAATTAGTACTGTAAATAGTTGAAAAACTACTGTCTTTTTGTTTGGGCAACAATACAAAGGCCAGGATCTATTCCTGATTTTTGAATTTCCCCCGTCCTCTTAGTGGATCTTTGCTTCCTTGACATAGAATAAATATAGATTAGCAGTAATACGCAAACATCACACTGAAATACGATGGATTCATATATATGTGCTCTGAGATCGCAGACAAGGTTAAATTTCGATTAAAATTTTCTCTAATGACTGTGTCGCTTGTTCAACTGTGCGACTTTCAGTCGTTCTTCAGGCGATTGTATCACTTGGTGGTTCAACACATTGCGTAAGAACTCATTTCGGATCATATATTGATGCTCTTGAATTCCCCCAATCCGCAAAAGATTCTCATCCTCGACGATCATGATTTTCAAAACTGATCCTCCTCGACACCTCAAGATAAATAACCTTACCCGGTGGTTGAATAACGTAATTAGGTTGCATAGATAGACTATTGTATCCGTAATCCGAGTAAAAATTAATCCCGAACAATAACTCGATCATACCTTCGCTCTAAGACACCCGGAACCTCATATAGTAAATAAAAGAGACCGTTAACTTCTCCGCGAAACGAAAAAGGAAAAGACAAATACTCATCTTTTGACAGGATTGGAAGTACAGAAATATCTCTGGACATTCCGCATGCAGTCTTCAAATTAAAAGCTAATTGTATACTGTTTTCTATAAAAAGAACCCGTTCATGTTGGTTATCATATAAGCAAAATTTCAAATGATTAGCTCTCCTTTTTCCACTTTTCCACTTTATTTCTTTTTGGTCGTTCCGCTATAATCACTTCTAGAACTATTCGCACAGATTCGCCGAAGAGAATTTTTCCTGATCCTGCCTAAAAATTATAGCATTCATCTTTACAAGGCATCATTATCAGTTTTTTGACTTCTATATTGATTTTTTGTCCGTTTCGGTATCCATGTCCTTTAATGGTTCCAACTGCCATGAAAGAAAATATCGGTGTCGAGATGGACTATGTACAGCATTTCGGGCATGCGAGAAATACGATCAAAATAGCAAACAAGCTGATACTGGTCCAATCACCAATGTCAGCTTTAGTTGAATAATCGATTATGTTTCGTCGGGCCTAGAATGTCATATTTCCCTTTGCCTATGCTCGTAATATTTCATAACTTTCGTCAGACGATTTTTGAAAACGTCTTTCCTTCCTCTCCATATGTGAGCGCATTTTTAGCCTTTCACAAGAGGCCCCACAGCAAATCCACTACTACCACTAGAACCATTGATATACTTCAAATGGCTGGTATCATAAGATAAATTGATCTCATATGCGTACAAGTCGCTTACTTGCTTTCCACTCACCGTCACTTGGAAGTGATCGCCTGCTGAAATGCTGTCATCCGAGATGGAGAGCAAAAAGGCCGGGCCTGAGGTTGCATGTATACCGAGTGGTGGAAGTACAATCATTGTTAAAAGAAATATCAGACTAAATACGTGTATTTTTTATCATCGAAGAAATTCTCCCTTTCGTATAACATAGTATGGGTTGGTTTATTGCAAGATCGTTTTGGCTGCCCTGACAACATCAATAATGTAAACTTTGCCGGCTTTCTCCACAGTGCCAACTAGACTTAGATTTCCGCATCTATATAATGAATTTTATACGTCGTCTAGGTCTGTTCCAACATTTTATCCATAAACCATTTTGGTCATCTCGATAAAAACGAATCCCGATTAGTTCAAGTGGCGTCCATAACTGCTCGAAATAGTATACAGGCATGTGATAATATCCTCCTAATTTCTCATCGTTTCGAAATAGCCATTTGTGATGTATAGCAGAGCATGCGATTGCGAAATACCGACGGAGATCGAAAGTTTCAAATATTCCCGAGATTTCACCTGTAGATCATGACAAATCCCAATCGCTGATTCTAAATCGGAGGTTTGCACAAAAATGGCAAGACATTCATCATCGTCATAAAAACACGCAGATGAATTCGTAAATGGATGGCGGTAACAGCGTGAATACCGACCACTTATCGCCTAACCAAGCGAAACTATACGGTTTATCTGTAAATAAGGAAATGAAGGAATTCAAGAATCCAAGGTTTGGGTTATACACGTTGCGCCATAGGACACCGACTACAACAACCATAGTGATTTTCACGATTTAAGATCATTGAAATTAGTATTGTAAATAATTAAAAATCTACTGTCTTTTTGTGTCGTCTTTTGGGCGACAAAACAAAGGCCAGTTTGAGCTACGTGCAACACGTGGAAATGCAAGAGGGAGACATTTGGTCTCCCCCTTGCATTTGTTTACCGATTCATCTAATCCATAATCATACGAAGCTGTTTCAGTGTATGATCGCGTACGCCACGATTGCCATATCTTCAATGTCAACCTTGCCGTCATGATTTACATCCACTTTCTCATTCCAGCCTTCTTGACCTCGATTTTTACCATAAGCTACCGCAACTAAAGCCAAATCTCCAATTGAGACACCGTTTCCATTGATATCTGCGGTTATTAGCATGCTTTCAAACTGCTGAGCTGCTGCTTCCAATGCGGCTTTCGCATTATCCACCTGCTGCTGAGTCGCGTTCGAATTATTCGCTGTTGCACTAGCCGTATTGATAGCCGACTGCAATTGCGCTTTGGAGCCAAACGCATAGAGCCCGTCCCTATTCCCTTCTACTGCTGCATTGTACTTCACCTGAGCGCTTGCAATCGACGCATTCAAGAGGGCCTTGTCTACAGGTATACTAGGCATAGTTATTTGTACTTCTTGAGAGGAACCGTCAACCTGCAGCTCATTCCCCTCCCCATTAGCAATAGCAACATTGCCTACAGAAATTGTCGTATTGGTTGCCTGAGCTGCAGTTTTGGCTGTAAATTGGATTGCAAGCAAATCGCCTTGGGCAGGCACGTTTGCACCCACGCTGGCAGCCAAAATATGGATTTCCCCTGGTACTGTCTCCTTTTTATCAATGACTTGAAACCCTTCTTTTAGAGATGTAACCGAAATAAATTGCACACTTGCAGGGTCATACTGTAGTGTGAATTCTTGGGCATACACTTGCTGGTATACGCTTTGCGTAACGTCTGTCAGCCCCATCGTCATAATGAAGGTTTGACCAGACAATATCTGCTGTACACCTGATAATGTCGACTTAGGAGAGATGCTCTCCCCGACCGTGAAATTAACATTGTACGTGCGCTTCGTGCTGCCGTCTTCCGCTGTAACCACGATCGTGGTGGTGCCCGGCAGGCCAGCCGCAACGGTTACGATGGCAGTTGCATTCGAATCAGATTTCGTAACAGAAACTGTCGGTGCAATCTGTGTTCCGGCAGGTAGGACAACATTATAGTCGTAATTGCCGCTGTTGAACCCAGCAAGCGCTGTGCCGCCGATGTCGATGCCGGTCAAGATCGCATCGTTGCTCTTCTCGACCGTGAAATTGATACTGTACGTGCGCTTCGTGCTACCGTCTTCAGACGTGACCTCAATCGTAGTCGTGCCCGGCAGTTTATCTGCATTCACAATCACCTTCTGAGCATAAGCATCAAGGGTTGTTGCTGTAACAACAGGAGTCTGTTTGGTTCCGGCTGGCAATTTCACCTCGTAGTCCAGCTTATCTTTGTCGAACGACAACTGCCCCTGTGAAAGAGAAAGCGAGTTCAGACGCGCCTCTTTACTTTGGGAATATAACTGAAGTTCGTAGATTCTGGCCGATACTGACGAGGCTCCAGGTTGTACCGGATTTGTGATATAAAGCCTGACGTATTTGGCTATGAAAGGCTTTACCGTTCGATCCGTTACATTTATTGTATTCCCCGTTACCGTATCGACATCTGCCCAGTTGACTCCGTCCTCGCTTGCCTGGAGTTTAAAATCTCTTGTAATATAGTTCGAAGACTCGGAACCCGCATGTGTTACAACCCAGCGTCTAATCTGGTATGGATTCCCAAGAGATAACTGGACCCAATAAGCCCCATTGATCGCTTGTGTGGATCGACTAGACCATTTCGTTGTGAGAATCCCATCGACAATTTTGCCACCCATCTCGCCTGTGCTCGCGTATCCATTTTCTGTCGCTGTTTTGCCAATAGCAATATTGCCGGTGCCCACAATGCCCGTCGCTGTACTGCTTGTAATGGAAACTTGATTAGAAGGCAAGGATTCGTTGTTGCTCGAATCCGTTGCCGTTACTTTGTAATAGAACGTTCCTCCTGATCCCGGAGTAAAATCCGTAAATTGCGTTCCGGATGTTTGAACAAGCAGCGTAGAAGAATCCGGAACGAAGTTATCCGTATTACTCCGATACACACTGTAGGAAAGGATATCCTCATTATCCGTGGAAGCATTCCAACTTAAATCGACGGTTCTTCCAAGACCAGTCTTGAGGCTCGCACTCAAGCCCGTCACCTGGGTCGGGGGTTCAAAATCGTTGAATCCCCATTTGCTTGGGTTCGGTCCCATTTCAAATACAAGCGTGCCGCCATTGACGATATCGGCATGATGAATCAATGGGTGGTTCAGCGCTTGCCCATTTAAAGTGGCGGATTGTACATATTTATTCGTGTCTGAGGCGTTGTTCCCAATAATCGTAAAGCTCTTGCCGTTATCCTGTTGGTAAACAGTCTTGGGATTGGACGGTCCATGCAAGTAATAGCTATCCTGTCCGGCAATCGGGAAAAATCCACTGGTCAGGAAAATATAAAGGGAACTCATAGCCCCATTATCCTCGTCACCAGGATATTTTTTGTCAGGGTATTTGTGAAGCAATTCCCGTGCCCAGAACGAAGCTAAATCAGGTCTGTTTATATTTTCATTGGCAAATAACCAAATCGTCTGGAAGGAAGGCTCATTCGTAAAATCAATCAAATTGGTTGTTAATGCATACTGAAGCCGATCGATAAAGGCTTTCTTCCCTCCAATTTTGTCAACCATGCCTTTTACATCATGCGGGAGAACATAGGAATAAATCCAGCTTGAACCTTCATAGAAATTTTTATCGGTTGTGACTGACTTCAGGTTGTTATTTTGGAAGGTTCCGTCTTGATTTCTCCCTCTGATAAATCCCTTATAGCCATCGCTAGTAGCCGTGCTGTCCCAAACATTTAACCAATTTTTCGAACGGTCATTGTACTTAGTATAGTCTGCCGTTTTACCGAGCCCCTTAGCCACCTGAGCAACATTATAATCGTTATAAGCGAATGCAATCGTTCCGGATCCGGAAGCCATTCGATAGGAATAGTCATACGGCGCCGCAAACGGTTCATTGAAATAATGGTAACCATTTGTTCTGTAACTCGGAGTACGCATGTTATCGGCATTGAATTTCAAAATGTTGTTATAAACCTTCTCCCAATCTACTCCCGGAATTCCTTTGACGTAAGCGTCCGCAATAACATTGTCGATCTCATTGCCGCCCTGACCAACATTATACTCTTTTCCCATGATAAAAGCGTCCGTTACCTTGCCGTTATGAGCTTGTCTATCCAAAAAAGCATTGATGTTATCCCTTACGAAATCGGGACGGATAATAGACATTAGAGGAAACATTGTTTTCCACGAATCCCAGATCGTGTAGTAATCATCGAAAAACGGTTCGTTGGACACCCAATTTCCGTTGTCCCCCGTCCTATTCCGAGGATGAGTCAACGAATGATACAAAGCCGTATAAAATTGCACTTTTTGGGGATCACTGATTCCATCAACTTTAATTTTATTGAGTTGCTTATTCCAATCTTCCGCTGCTTTGCTTTTTAAATTTTCAAAATCCCAAGCCGGAATCTCTTGGGTGAGCCAAGATTCAGCTTGTTCCACGCTTTTGAACGATACCGCAATCTTCATAGAAATCGTTTCATTGGCTACGGTATCATACTTGAAGTAAGCACCTAGCTTATTAGCTCCTGCAGACCTGGTAGCTTGTCCATCGTAAGTACCGTTCTGATCCCATGTTCCATATATTTTGGCAGACTTGCTGAATTGTACGGCAAAATAAACATTGTAATCTACAGGATTCCAATTACCTCCGTACGTACCTCCGCCGGTTATTTTATTGTTAGCTGAATCTATTGTAATCGAACCCGATTTCAGCCCCTGTCCATTGAGCTTTCTTCCGATATCCATCAGAATACTCGAATCGCTTCCGGCGGGAAAAGTAAACCTATATAGCGCCGCATGCTGAGAGGGGGTTATTTCAGTTTTAACGCCGTATTTGGTCAAATTTACTTTATAGTAATCAGCTTGTACGACCTCATCTGATTTCCCGGAAGCATGGTTCGCTTCAATCGTATTCAACGTACCTGTCTGAGGGGATACCAGAAAGTTCCCATAAGTCATAGTCCCCCCAGATCCCTGCACATGCAATTGCGAAAAACCGGTGATATTCGCCGAATAATTATACCCTCCATTATAAGGGCTAAGTGTATCTGGACTCGGCCAGATCGATCCATTAGGCAATGTAGGGCCTGGTACAGTCGATCCTGTCCCGCCTTGCATATTTCCAGTTAACGGATCAACATATTTTACCAGGTCGTCGAGCGACTCCGGTTCGGCTGCCTGAGAGCGGTTTACCCCCATTGGTTGTACTAATGTGAGCACCATAATCAATAAGCAAAGGAAAGTTACTATTTTTTTAGAAGAAGTAAGATTTAAATTAATTGTTTTGTTTGACATCTTTGAATTCATCCCCTTTCAAAATGTAAATGATTATTGATTTAACCTTACGGATAAGGTTTATCCCTTAATTGAACCTGCCAAAAGTCCACGAATAAAAAAACGACTGAGTAAAATGTAGATTAGCAATGTCGGCAACGCAGCAAGCAAAGCTCCAGCCATTTGTACATTCCATTGCACGATTTGGCTGCCGGATAAGTTTTGTAATGCAACCATAATCGGCTGCTGCTTCTGCGTCGTAAGTGTCACGGCAAATAAAAATTCATTCCACACGCTGGTGAATTGCCAGATAGAGACGACAACAAATCCCGTAACGGATAAAGGCAGCATTACATGACGATATATACCGAAAAATCCGTTTCCATCAATTTTTGCCGCTTCCAGCACTTCCGTCGGCACACCTACGTAAAAGTTACGGAACATTAAAGTGCAAATTGGAAGACCATAAGCAACATGTACCAGAATGAGACCGGGAATGGAATTGTACAAATGAATCGATTGCAAAAATTGAATCAGTGGGATCAAAATACTTTGATACGGAATAAACATGCCGAAGAGCATCAAAGCAAACAATACTTGAGAACCCCTGAACTGCCATTTCGATAAAATATATCCGTTCATCGAACCGAGTAGCGCTGAAATCAGCGTTGCCGGAATGGCCAGTAAGAAGCTGTTCGCTAAATTTGGAATCAGTTTGTGAAATGCTTCAACGTAACCAGAAAAATTGAGATGTGTCGGCAAAGCCCACATTTTATCTAATGTAACTTCACTTAGATCTTTCACGCTGGTCACTAACAATACATAGACAGGGATCAGATATATGACGGCAAGAACAGCCAATATCATGTAAAGGAGTGTGCGACTAAGATGCCGTAATGTCATGTTATGCCCTCTCCTTTCGCATGCTTGTGACTAAATACGGAACAATGAACATAGAAACCATCAACAACATAATGATGGAAATACTTGCGCCCTGGGCATAATTATTGCCACGGAACGTCGTCTCAAACATATACACGCCGGGAACATCTGTGACAAACATGGCTCCTGGACCGGTCATTGCGTATATCAAATCAAATATTTTCAATGACAGATGAGCCAAAATAATGATTAGACTCATGGTGATTGGTCTTAGCTGCGGGATAATCACTTGGCTGATCAATTGCCATTCGTTAGCTCCATCGACTCTTGCAGCCTCTCGCAAATCTTCGGAAATACTGCGCAGCCCTGCTAAATACATCGCCATGGCGAACCCGGACATTTGCCATACAGCGGCAATAGCAACAGCAATAATTGCAACGGGCAAGCCGAACTCGATTTGCCCCCAATGGATGTGGGGGATTACATCCGTACTTACGTACCACTGAGGAACATTGTTAATCCCGAGTGATTTCAGAATCAGGTTAACGCCAGTGGTCGGATTCAGAATCCACTGCCACACAGCACCTGTAACTATGAAAGAGAGGGCCATCGGGAACATAAACACGTTGCGGAGAAACGTCTCGCCTCGCACTTTACGATCGACCATAAGCGCGAGAAACATGCCGATGATTATCGTAAAAGCAATGAAAACGATTGTAAACATTAACGTATTGCGTAGGTCAGACTGAAAGCGAAAATCCTGAAACAGCACCTTATAGTTGTCTAACCCAACAAAACTCATGTCTTTGACCATCGTTTTCCAAGCGGTAAACGATACCATGCTGGTCCATGTGATAAATCCGTAAACAAAAATACCGATTAAAATTAAAGAAGGAAGTAACACCAGTATGGGGACCAATTTCTCGGACTTCCAGATGCTGCGCTTTAGTGGCACTCTGAGCTCAGAAAATGCCTGAATTTCACCTGATGTATTGGAAGTATTCATGTTTCACACTCCTGTAAAATAAGGTCAGATGCTTAGTCCGTCATCTGACCTTTCTATTTTATTTCTTTATACCGTTAGCATCAGCCGCTTGTTTAAGTGATTTCAATGCTTGATCTACGTTGCCTTGTGTGACGAAGATATTAATAATTTGATTTGCTTGAGTCGCGAAACCTTCAGATGCAGCAGAGCCATGAGCCAAGCTTGCTGTCAGCTTGCTTTTCTTGAAGTCTTCGATTGTTGCTTTTCCGTAAGCGTCATACTTGGAAGGATCAGCATCGACGCGAGCTGGAATCGAACCCTTTAATGGGTTAAATACATCTTGGCCTTCAACAGAACCTAGAACTTTTAACCATTCTTTAGCACTAGCTTTATCCTTGGAATCTTTAGGGAGCGCAAAAGTATCCGTAATAACCATGAAATCCCCGCTTGTATTCGGCGTCGTCACCCAACCGAAATCTTCATTCGGTTTTAGCTTCAGATCCGTTGTAAAGTATCCTTTCGCCCAGTCGCCCATTACGTTCATAGCTGCTTCCCCTTTAGCAACCAGTTGAGCAGCATCCTGCCAGTTACGTGCAGCATGGTCTTTGTTCGTATAAGTCAGCATTTTCTTGAAAGTTTCTAAAGCATCTTTTACTTGTAGATCATCGAAAGAAAACTCGCCGGTCCACAGTTTGTTGTAATTATCAGATCCTAACTTGCCTAATAGTACATCTTCAAACAACATTGTCGCCGCCCAAGGCTCCTTATCACCAAGCGCAAGCGGCGTTACTCCTTTTGCCTTTAATGCGTCTGCTGCCGCAAAAAACTCATCAAATGTCGTAGGCGCTTTCAAACCGTTACTATCAAACACTTTCTTATTTAGGAAAATGACATTTCCGCGATGGATGTTAACCGGCACGGAATATATGTTACCGTTCTTACTGACCATATCGATCAAGTCTTTCGGGAATTTACTTCTCCAACCTTGTTGATCGTACAGATCGTTGAGCGGACTCACTTTATCTGCAACCACCCAACCTGTATTCAACTCAGCGCCACCATGTACTTGGAAAGAAGAAGGCGGATCTCCACCCTGCATACGACTAGCCAATACGGCTTTCGCGTTCGTGCCCGCTCCCCCGGCTACCGCAGCGTTGATTACCTCAATATCAGGATGCTTATCTTTAAAGAGTTTGATCATGCCTTGCAAGCCCGCTTCTTCGCCGGCACCAGTCCACCAACTGAAAATTTCTACTTTATTAGCACTTACATTCCCTTTAGGATTTGCCGACGCTTGTGCGTTTTGTGCTGTAGTTGAGCTTGGTGATTGAGAAGCGCTAGAGTTCGTCGTGGATGTGCTTCCGCAACCTGCCAACACCACACTTGTCAGAGTTAAAGCCGAGATAATTACACCAAATTTACGTTTCATATTTCTTCCCCTTTCGATTGTTCCATCATGTAATCGCTTTACATAATTTATTGTAATCGAAAGAAAAATCACTTATAACGTGGTAAAACCATCATTTATTCTGTTTTTCCATACTTGACTATTATGCTTTCTAAATTCTGCCGGCGACATCCCCATCTGCTTCTGGAACCATTCACTGAAATATCGGGGGTTGGGATAGCCCACGGCATCGCCGATTTGATAAATTTTCAATGTACTTGACTTTAGCAAATCAGTTGCCTTTTCTACGCGCAAATCAGATAGGTAGTCGCTGAAGTACCTTCCTGTCTCTTCCCGGAACAATCGGCTTAAATAATTTGGAGTCACACATAATTCCTCGGCAATAATGTTGAGATTAATATCATCTGTAAATCTCTGGCTCATGATACCCAATGTTTTCTGGATCAAGTAAGAAGCTGGCTCCTCGATCCTATTCATACCTTCCTCGTTCCGCTGATCTGATGATTCCGAGCTTTCGCAAAGCTCCTTTGCTTTCAATAATGCTTGTTCAATTTCTTCCACATCTGAAGGCTTCAGTAAATAATCAACCGCCCCTAGTCGAAGAGCCTCCTGTGCATACTTAAAATCGCCGAATCCACTTAAAAAAATGACTTTGATATTGGCAAACTGCATATGCTCTTTCGCTTGTTCTCGGATGGTCGCTACCAATTCCAGGCCTGTCATGTTCGGCATACGGATGTCCGACAACAAAATATCCACGGGATTTTCACGAATATAATTGATCGCATCTATCCCGTCTTCAAATACTTGAAGAAGTTCAATTCCGAGACTCTTCCAACTAACATGCTTGCTCAGCCCATCCCGAATCCAGGCTTCGTCATCAATGATAATTGCGCGACATATCGATTCATTCATTTGGACTTCCTCGCTCACTTGGTCTTTTTATTAAAATATGCTCAGACAGGTTGCGCAAATCCACCGCTGCAGCTTTAAAGGCTTCCGAAGGACGAGCATAAAACGTCATGATTTTAGCGAGAGCGTCCTCCTCGACTGCCAACATCGCGGGATAATAAATAAGCGATGGCTCGCTCTTCGCATTAGTCATGCTCTTCAAAATGAGTGCAAAATCCGGTCTGCTTTCCCGGAACACTGGATCGCTCAGGATAGATCGTCTTGCTGGAACGCCTCCGTTCTGGGCATAAATCATTCCGCCCTGTTTTCCCGTGGCAAACTCAAGGAATTTCCAGGCGTTGGACTGGTTCGTAGAGCTTGCATTCATAGCAAGCATCCAACCATGCTGGAACGGAACGCGGTGTACTCCCCCGTTTGGATCGCGTTTACCGGGAATCAGCGCAATGCCAATATGATCCTTAAGAAACGATCTGCTTTGCTTTATTAACGGATAGGCGGAATTCCAGTAAGGAGCGGCCATCGCAACATCACCATTGAGTAACCCATCGCGAACCCGTGAGAAATCCCATGACATCAAGTCACTAGGGACGATCTTATCCCGTAACAGCTTCTCCAAATACTCCCCGGTGCTTATCGATTCTTTGGTATCGATAAGCACCTTCCCGTCATCCCTCATGAAGTCCCCACCAAAAGACCATAAAATCGAATCAAATATTTTCCCCCGTTCCTCTGGAACGACCGCAGGCATGGCGAGTCCCCAACGGGTAGGTGATTCCTGATTCAGACTCTTGGAAAATTCCTGAGCTATTTCGTATAGCTCATCCCATGTTTCAGGTGGTTTCGGGATCAAATCATTGCGATAATATAAAAAGTGTGTACTGATATCGGTCGGCAGCGCATAAATTTTTCCGTTATAACGGTACATGGAAAGAAAATCATTACTATCAACCGAGCCCCTTGAAGTTGCTTCAGCCATTTCAATATAATGATCTAGCGGCAAGAGAGCGTTTGCAGAAGCGAATTGGGCAATGGATGTGCTGGGTAGCATGACGATATCGAACGCATTCGACCCTGCAAAGAGCTGCGTCCCAACAGCCGTAAAATAGCTGTCTCGCCCGACTTCAATAAATTCCACTTTAATCCCCATTTTTTCTTCGAATGGCAGTGCAATTTCACGCAGAGCAGTTGACTCCGTGCCAGTACGAATCAGCACTTTGATTATATCTTTCTGCTTAGGCGAATTCGGTACGTTCATCATTTCCCGGTTCATTAGCACGAATCCCGCCAAAGCCCATAAAACCAACAGAAAAAACGAGATTACCATGAGCTTATTCAGCTTTAAATAACTCATTGCATGACCTCCGTTCGATAAGGGATATACACGAGAACTAAAGCCCCTTCATCTTGGGATGGGGGAAAGAAAATGCCGTATTCAGGCCCGAACGCCATCTTAATTCGTTGGTCCACATTCCGCATCCCCAAATGATCGACTGAATTGGAGGTTTGCAGAAGCTTCTTCGCTTTGTCGATATTAATCCCGTCGCCCGTGTTGAATACAGCCATCCGTACACGCCCCCCCTCTCTGGTAACAGCGATTGACACTTTCCCTCCCTTAGACATTTTGGCAATCCCGTGCTCAAGAGCATTCTCCACTAACGGCTGTAAAATAAGGGGCAAGACAAAGACATAATTAAGCTCTGGTTCCACCTGAATTTCGTAATCCAACTTGTTCTTATAACGAAAAGATTGAATCTGCAAATAATTCTCAACATGCTGGAGCTCCATTTTCATGTTCGTCCATTCCTTACCCGAATGTAACGTAAATCGAAAGAACCTCCCCAACGCCGTTACCAACTTACTTATGGACTCCGCTCCATATTCCTTGGACATCCAATAAATCGTATCCAGTGTATTGTACAAAAAGTGAGGTTGAATCTGAATCTGCAACGCCTGCATTAGCGCATCACGCTTCTCCTTTTCCTGGCGTTGATTATCGTGC
This sequence comes from Paenibacillus sp. J22P143, assembly GCF_059692035.1. NCBI lineage: Bacteria > Bacillati > Bacillota > Bacilli > Caryophanales > Paenibacillaceae > Paenibacillus > Paenibacillus sp. J22P143. The sequence continues at coordinate 77,420 of NZ_JCAUAQ010000023.1, read as the reverse complement.
AGTAGCTGTTGTATGCGCTCTCGCAATCGGTTGAAATTGTGCTGCAATATACGAATTTCACGGATCGAACCGATATTCTCTCGAAAATGTAAATTGTCAATCGAGGTCGTTGACATTAGCCTTGCTAGATGATATACCGGCTTGGAAATGGCCTGGGCGAGCAGCATCGAAACAATGATAAAGATTACAATTCCCATTCCTGTTATAATGATTAAATATTGTAAAATCCTTTGATTCGGCTCGAATAATTCACTTAAAGGAACGACAGCTGTCATCTGCCATCCATTCGTTTTAGAGGTGCTGTAAGCAAGCATCCACTTACCGTCCACCACCTGGATCCCTTGTCCCTGTTTGGGCAGCTTTCGGATCGCTTCTGACGTGCTCGCGTTTTCAAATAGGGTGGAATCTTGCTGATAAATAACGTCTCCCGCATCATCCGTTATCATGAACGAACCTGTGGAACCGATACGTACGCTTCCCACTATCCCACTTATAAAACGGTCGTTAAGTTGTACAAATAAATAACCTCTAAGCTGAGATAGGTTACTGTCATTCAATCTACGTACCGCTGTAACTGAAGCGTGGATCGGAGTCTGGAATCCTTCCTGCGGACGAAAAATTGCCCATTTGTCTCTAAACCATTTCATCTTCAGAGGTTGGTTTTCAAGCTTTTCTGTTATATATCGATATTGATCGATCTCTATCTGATTAAAGGTATAAAATGACGTATTCGTAGAAAGTACTTGATGATCCGCTGTGACCAAATAAATATCGCGAATATGATCAAGTCGGCCGCGGAACAAGTACGTATACACCATTTCGCGAAACTTCTGGTTAGCCTGAAATAACTGATAGGGTGTGTCAAGAGGACTAACCAAAAAATCAAGCGATTGTTGGTAAAGCAAAGGCCAAGTTAAACGGTCAATCTCGGCTAGATTGGCGTCTAGCGCCCGTTGTGTCTGCTCGACTGTCTGAAGCAAATATTGACTAACCTGCTTTTGAGAGATTTCATTTTCCTTCTTGTAAGTAATAATAGCTACGAGTAAAGGAAATATCAGCAGCAGCAGAAAAACAGCAAGAAGCAGCGAACGGATGGAAATAGATTTTTTTAACATCGGGCAGGGTTAACATTCCTCTCTAATTATTCCTTCTTTTAAACCCGAATAAAACCTAATCCTGAACAATAACTCGATCATATAAGGATAATTTGGGTGCTCCTTGCAGTTGCACAATAGTATCCTATTGTTCGCCATACATTTCAATAGAGAACATATAGATTTCTTGTAGTATTCACAGAAAATACCTTCGCCTTGTTGTGACGTGTTAATATCCCTTTAGCCATACATGCTGCGCAAGCGCCGCACCACAGATGATGAAAATGGGGTGGGAAATCTGTCAATACTGCTACTATGGCTGGGAGAGGAAGGTCGATCAACTATGGTGCCATAGTGCCCATCCTTTAGTCTGACTCCAACGACCACGGTGCATCACAGATTGTCGCTCCCTTTTGGGAAGCACTCATGGGAGATTAATCCTACTCTGATTGTTGCACCAGCCTCTACTCTGATTTAGCCATAGAGAGGATGTTTCACTATGGAAGTTGTCATTGAACGAGCATGCGGTATGGATATTCATAAGGACAACATAACTGCATGTATTCTTACGTCGAAGGGAAAGGAGATTCAAACGTTTTCAACTAAAACGACCCGTTCATGTTGGTTATCAAATAAGCAAAATTTCAAATGATTAGCTCTCCTTTTTCCACTTCACTTCTTTTTGGTCGTTCCGCTATAATCGTTTCTAGAACTATTCGCACAGATTCGCCGAAGAGAATTTTTCCTGATCCTGCCTAAAAATTATAGCATTCATCTTTACAAGGCACCATTATCAGTTTTTTGACTTCTATATTGATTTTTTGTCCGTTTCGGTATCCATGTCCTTTAATGGTTCCAACTGATTCACTTCCAACTGCCATGAAAGAAAATATCGGTGTCGAGATGGACTATGTACAGCATTTCGGGCATGCCAGAAATACGATCAAAATAGCAAACAAGCTGATACTGGTCCAATCACCAATGTCAGCTTTTTTCGAACGGGAATTAGAGATTTATTTATCGTGTTAAAATTTATCAATTCTTCATTGTAATTATCGTTCCAACCACCCGGTACCGAGTATGATCCATCAAAGCCATATTGTTGCTGTTCTTTCTGATCGTAATACGGCGGAATATATTCATAACTTTCGTCAGACGATTTTTGAAAACGTCTTTCCTTCCTCTCCATATGTGAGCGCAATTTTAGTCTACTCCGAATGGAGCGTTGGGCTGCACCACGCTGAACTTCCCACCGGGCCCTTGTAACTTGCCGTCTGCTCCAATCCTGCGAACAATGCTTGCTGCGTGACTAGCCCTGTTTTAACACAATAAATATAGACCATATTACCTATTGAATTAGTTCAAACTTTCCAATAATGTTTTTATTTGAGGATTTAGGTTCAATGCATTCAGAATGACCGTAAGCGCTTCCGAACGTGTGGAGTTGCCCTGCGGATCAAATATGCCATCGTTCTTGCCGCTAATGAGGCCAGCTTCAGCCGCATCTTTGATTTGATTCACTGCATCGGAACTTGCGCTTGCCAAATCTGTCAATTTGCCCTTGGAAGGATCTTTATCCAGTTTACTCAAGTTGACAACACGGGATAAAATAACGACCATTTCCTCACGGCTGATTGTTTGATCCGGCTTAAAGGTTCCGTTTTCGTAACCGGCAATCACCCCTGCGCTAGCAAGCTTCTCAATAACGCCCTTAGCCCAGTGACTGTCGATATCTTTCAGAACAATGGCATGATTAGCACCGCTGCTGATATCAAATATACGCGCGATGATCGCTGCAAACTCAGCACGTGTAATGTTGCCATCCGGATGGAACGATCCATCCTCATACCCATCAATAACGCGCAATTTCATGAACGTACCAATGGTCTTTTCGGCCCAGTGTCCTTGAATGTCAGACAGTTCAATTTTCGTATTAGATGTCTTGGCTTCCTCTACCTTGGATTGGATAGCTAGAACCAAATCTTTTATACGAACAATGTCACTATTAAACACATCGCTATTTAACACATCATTTGGATTCTTGTTGGTTATATTAGCCGATACCTTACTGTTGCCAGAAATAACATTGGACGTTAACTGCGAATTCACCAGTTTCAAGCTGTCGAGTGCAATTTCAGCAGATCCTTGACTAACTGCTTGAAATGTCAGCTTTGCTAGTAGCACATCCCCGTTCTTGCCTGGGACTTTGCCTGTTTGCGTATGCGCAATTTGAATTTTGTTTCCTTTCACAAGAGGCCCCACAGCAAATCCGCTACTACCACTAGAACCATTGATATACTTCAAATGACTGGTATCAAAAGATAAATTGACCTCATATGCGTACAAGTCGCTTACTTGCTTTCCACTCACTGTCACTTGGAACTGATCGCCTGCTGAAACGCTGTCATCCGAGATGGAAACCAAAAAGGCCGGGCCTGAGGTTGCATATATACTGACTGATGGAAGCCAAAGCATTGTTAAAAAAAACATCAGACTGAATGCGTGTATTTTTTTTATCATCGTAGATGTTCTCCTTTTCATACAACAAAGTGTAAACAATGCTAACGAACTACTTTTAAATGTTTGTTTGTACATTGCGTATCCTAAACATATATCTAATTATCACAAAAAGTGAAGTTTTCGGCTTTACAATATTTTAAAGAAATATGGGGATACTAAGCATCCATATCATTCGAAAGTTTTCGGAAACATGGTACTCTTCGCAATCTTTATGTTGGCGATATCAGAAGCCAAAAATGAAAGGGGGGGGAGACCTTAGATCACCCCCCTCATTTCTTTATCGATCCATCTAACCCTTAATCATTCGAAGCTGTTTTATTGCAGGATCGCTCTAGCTACAATGGCAAGGTCTGTAATGTCAACTTTGCCGTCATGGTTGACATCCGCTTTCTCATTCCAGCCCTCTTGACCTTGTTCTTTACCGTAAGCAACTGCTACGGAAGCCAAGTCTCCAATTGAGACACCATCTCCATTGAAATCTGCTGTTATTAACTTGCTTTCAAACGATTGAACGGCTGCTTCCAATTCAGCTTTCGCATTATCCACCTGCTGTTGCGTCGCGTTTGCATTATTCGCTACTGCACTGGCTGTATGGATAGCCGACTGCAATAAAGCTTTGGAGCCAGTCGCATACAGTCCATCATCATCTCCTTCTTTTGCTGCATCGTACTTCGCCTGAGCGCTTACGATCGCCCCGTTCAAGAGCGACTTATCTACAGGTATACTAGGTACAGTTATCTGTATCTCGCGTGAGGAGCTGCCTACCTGCAGTTCATTCCCCTGTGCATTGGCAATCTTAACATGATCTACAGAAATTGTCGTATTGGTTGCCTGGGTGACAGATTTGGCCTTAAATTGGACCGCGAGCAAATCGCCTTGGGCAGGCACGTTCGCGTTCACGCTGGCAGCCACAATTCGAACGGTTCCTGGCACCGAAACATCTTTATCAATGACTTGAAATCCGTCTATCACTGACGTTACTGAATTGAACTCCAATCTTGTCGGATCATAGTGAAGCGTCAAGTCTTGCGCGTACACTTGCTGATATACGCTTTGCGTAACGCTAGTCAATCCCATCGTCAGATTGATAGTTTGGCCAGAATCTACTTTCTCCGCTCCAGTTATAACCGTCTGCGGGAGTACAGGTGCTACCGGTGGTTCCGTAAATACACCGATCTCCGCGGCGCTTGCCCACCCATTGACGCCCGCTGTTGCTTCGAGTTTGAGATAGGATGCATTTGTCGGATCAAAAGTTACTACTTTCTCCACATTGTCGTTTGCCCAAGTTCCGCTTGCAACTTTAGTAAAGGTCACTCCATCCGTACTCACATACACATTATAGCTTGTAATATTTCCGTTACCGCCTGATTGCCTTGGTAAATACGCGACTTTATTGATCTTGTAGGTTCCTCCAAGGTTTAAGGTAATCGATTGGGGGAGAACATCGGATTTATTCCATTTTGTATGCCAGAACGTTCCTGGGTTTCCGTCAATCGCCATGGAGGCTGCATTGTTTTCCCCAGCCGTTTCCTGACTTGTCGCCGTTGCCGTCATTTGGGATGAAGGGATCTTATTAACAATTACGCTAATGCTTGTTGTCAAAGACATGCTGTTGGGATTTGCCACCCCATTTGGCAAAGCTACAGTTCCATTAACAGTGAAGGTCTGTGCTGTCTTTACATTCGGATCATAGTTTGAAGCATCTACTTGCCATGTCACATTAGCATCCACACTGTATACATCGGTATCCAATGATACTGTCGTTGGCAATCCAAGGGCGTTCGATGTCTTCGCCGTTCCGATGTTCACTCCTGTGATGGCTGCCGGTGCTTTGATGCTCGTGAGATTCAAAGGTACCCCAGCCGGAACAACCCATGAAAATTCAATTTCCGACAAACCGTTATTTCCCGCTCTATCACTGGATACCTGGAATTTGACCCATCTCACGTTCCTGGTAGGGAAATGTACAGAATAAGCGCTCCCGTCATTCGGAATTCCTGAAACCGTCACAGTGCTTCCGTCACTGAAGGTAAGCGTTCCGCCCTGCGCCATGTCGCTCAGATTGGCCCGATCATAGAAGGTAATCTTGTTGATCGTTTGAGTCGTCGGCCAATTCACCTGGATCCATGGATTCTGTTCTGAAATGGAAACCCATTCGCCACTAGTCGCATTCCCTTTGATGCCATCGAGCGCACCGCGGGGATTACCGGTTGAAGCAGTAGCGGTAGCTGTGGCGGTCGGCACTGAGATTTGATTAACCGTTACACTAATGCTTGTTGTCAAAGGCACGTTATTGGGATTTACTACTATAGTCGGCAAAGTTACATTTCCATTTACATTGAATGTCTGTGGAGTCTTTACAGTTGGATCATAGTTTGAAGTATTTACATTCCATGTCACATTGGCATCCACCCTGATTCCATCTTCGGTAACCAAGGATACTGTCTTTGGCAATCCAAGGGCGCCCACTGTCTTCGCCGTTCCGATTGGCACATCTATTACGTCAGAAGGCATAGTGATGCTGTTTAAATTAACATTGTGATCCATAATGACAATGTCCTGCGACGAACGGTTATACATGGAATCGTCGGCAAATACCCTGATTATATATGGCGTATTCGGCGACAAACCTGTAACCTTATATTTCTTGTATACCTCGTATGGTTTCTCCATCGGCATCGAAAGGCTGTTAAACGATTTGTCCACTTTCCCCGTAAGCTTGTTGATAAGCTGAATGTTGTATTCCAAATTTCGCACATTGTCATTTGCTTGCTTTAATGTAAAACCAATTTCGTTTTTATTGAAGTCCATGTAATCGACCTTAATACTACCCTCATCAAGCTGCGGAGCTATGAGATCTCTTGTATCGCTCTTGTTATAGGTAAAGGCATCTTTGCCATCGCCAACGTTGACTACACGTGGTATGCTTACAAATTCATCTGTAGCTAAATTATACTGTTTGATGATAATTTTCGTACCGTAAATCTCCATGAAATTCGAGATGCGAGGTGTGGTATTATATGCGATATACGAGCCTTCTATATATCCGCCGTACGGACCACCATCAATATAACTGGAATAGTTCGACCCACCGGAATCGAGGAACGTAGCCGAGCCTTGAAAGAGAGAACGTTCGTCGGTCGGGTCGTATTGCGTATGACCTGACATATAAAACACCTGCGAGAAGTTATTGTCGGCAATAAATTTACCGAAACTATTACTTGCACCGCTGCTCCATTGCTGTGACCACACGGTTCCGCCTATCGGGAAGTGAGACATGGCAAGTATGGGTTTTGTTGGATCATAATCCGGTTCACTTTTAATTTGGTTGAGAAAATTGGTGGCTTTTCCCACTGTGTTACTGTTGTTAACATTTGCATCAAAACCAATCAGATTATATCCTTTTATCTTTACCCGATAAGCACTATTAGAGAAATCATTATTGTACGAATTCGTCGATTCGTTCCACGCGCCCGCCGTACCTTCAGGTATGAAGGTTTCGGTGCCGCCCATATCATGATTGCCTTTTACTACATAGAACTTCGTCGTGTTAAATAAGCCCTCAGCTTTAAGTTTATTGTATACGGTTTTAAAACTACCCATCCACACATATTCATTGGCGTTGTTACCGCCAGTAATGTCGCCAGGCTGCACAATGACGTCGGCCTGCGGAAATACTCGCAAGCTTTTTCTAATATCTGCTTCCTGACGCGTATTTACAGCATTACCATTGTATTCCGGGTCGCTGATATCCGCTAAATTTAAATCGGCGGGAGTTAGTGTTTTATTGCTTTTTTGATAAATGAATATGGCGTTGCTTAGTTCACGTACGTAATAATTGATGGTTTCCTGTGTATATAATTTTACATTTTGCGTTGTTGCAACCGAAGTTGCCATATTATTAACATTTTTCAAATAATCAAAATCAGTTTGGCTGAAGCCATTGCCGAGACCGCCTGTTACTATTGTATTTGCTTCAGATATGGCGTCGTTAAGTGTCTTCATATCTACTTTATTTAAACCGTAACTTTTATAATTAGCTTTTACTACATCACTGCTAATTGCACCTTTCCAAACCTTCAGATCATCGATATCGAATGAGTTACTACCATTGCCGCCCACTCCGTCACTGCCTATATTTAATGGGTTCGATGTATCTAAAGATCCGATCCCCAGCGAAGTTTCAGCCATTTCGTAACCATCAATATACAACGTCCCGAGCATTTTATCTCTGTCTACAACAAATGTCACGTAACGCCAAGCGGAAACATTAAACGTGTCGCGTCCAAAACTTACGGATGCGGCTGGGAATCCTAAATTCATATTGACCGAATTGGGTGATGTATAAATCGCCCATCCTGCATTAGAGCTCTTACTAAAATCCTTGTTCGATAATATGACCTGATTATTCTTCGTGTCACCCTTATACCAGAAGGATGTGGTAAAACTCTCATTGCCAACATTCAAACTTTGCGTAGTACCGACATAATTGCCGTTTCCGCTTTCTACGTGCAGCGCTTTAGTCCCGGGTAATACACCGTCTACATAACTAACATTTCCATGTGCCATCAACGACTGCCCTTGGTTTGCATCGTCGTTTAAATTATTGTCGAATTTAATCGATGCCAGAAGGGGGTTGGCATTTACTTCGTTACTCTCTGCATGTACTGCGGTGTTCGATAAAGTACCAATTAACATCATTGATGCGAGGGTAAAGGATATACTTCTTTTCACTACAGAAAACCTCCATACTTTAGTTTTTTTAAGCGTTTGTTCAACAATCTTGTAAAATTGATTAAAAACAAAGCAATCCAAAGTCTGATGCGTGAATACAGGCCATTTCAATCGGTAAACACCACCTCCTAAAAACTCTCTCATCCCCGCAGAAAAATTTTACATATTTGAACTAGCAAAATAGAGCTAACTCTCGTATTGATCAATTAATGGGGGCTACTTACAATCTTTGAATCAACCAATAAAATGCCATCACAAAAATAAGGCAAGACGTCAAAATCATCATTTTACGATACCAAGGGAACCTTCGCAGCCAAATCAAGAGGGGCAGTAATAGGCATAAGATCATCAACTGGCCCGTTTCAACACCTAAATTAAACGTCAAGAGCGTGCCAATCAGATTGCCTTTTGGCAGTCCTGTTTCAGCCAAAGCCCCTGCGAAGCCCATACCATGAATCAGGCCAAATAGGGCTGTCAGTGCCCACCGCCATTTCGCCTTTTGAACAAACATATTTTCCACGGCCACGTAACAGATCGTCACTGCAATCAACGCTTCAACCCAAGACGAGATGACTTGGAGGCGGCCCGACGCAACCAAGAATAGTGTAATGCTGTGGGCGATTGTAAAAGCAGTAACAATTTTCAATGCATCCTTGAAGCGAGAGGCGATTAATACTAAAGATAACAAAAACACCAAATGATCATAACCTGTCAAAATGTGTTCGATTCCAAGCTTATAGTATTTCCACAAAACAGCGCCAAGCTTAGGCTGGGGAAGATGGCTCGGATTATCACTTTTAGTGCTCTCTTTCATATCCTGCTGGGGAGGTTTGGGAAGGTTGATCAGAATATCTCTTTTAGTACTATCAATCAAGTCCTGCTGGACATATTCCCCTGCATGGACCAAGAGTCCACTCGTATGAGCAGGCACATGGTCAAACAACTCCAGATCGTAATGAAGCGTACATTGTTCGATCACTTTATCGGCGGTAAACTTCAGTTGAAGTTCCACGCCTCTTATGTTAGCCTTATTCGCCATCTTCATCGAAAGCAATTCCATCGTGAAGGGCTTCGAATCCGCATCTATGCGAAGTCCTTTCTGTAGAAAAGATTCAACTTTTTGCGAGAACTGTGCCTCGTTCACCAGATTATCCAAGTTGGTGTTGATACCGAATTGTTGAAGCAAATCTCTTTCATCAAGAAAAAGATCATAGAGAATCTCGTTCTGTTCAATCTTTAAATCCGAGAAACCCATACTTTGAACATGTGCGAACGAAGTTGTGGAAGTCCCAAAAAATAAGATGAATATGATAATGATCAAGGACAGGAATGATCGTTGCTTCATAGCGGGACCTCTTTTCATGAAATGTAAGTATGACTTCCGATTGATCCGCTTTTCATATCAATGAACCTTGCTGCTTAACTTCAAGCCGATGACACCAACAACGATGAGTAACGTCCAAGCTACTTGCGTGATATTGAATGATTCCTTGAACAGCACAAATCCCACAAGTGTAATTAGAACAATACCGACGCCTGACCAAATCGCATAAGCAACGCCAACTTGAATGTAGGTTAGAGCAAAGTTTAGCAAGGTAAAGCTGAAGCCATATAAAACAAACATCAAAATAGACGGCCAAAATCGGGTAAATCCTTCGGAAAGCTTCATTGATGTCGTTCCCGATAATTCAAAGAGGATAGCAAGTATTAAAAGTACCCATCCCAATCCGCTCTCACCCTTCATCTGTGGATTCCTCCAAATGAAGTTCAGCGTACGATGAGACTAGCACATTCGCGTCTTTTAGCCAGCATTCGTTAAATTTAAATTCTGGCTCATCCTTACTCATTAACCCTATAGTGACTGCAACCCCTGCAGATTTCCCCATCTGCATATCGCTGTTGGTGTCCCCTATCAAGGCCACCTGGTTCGGTGCTAATCCAAGCTCTATGCAAGCCTTATTTACCATTTCCGGAAAAGGCTTCCCCTGTTTCACCAGATCGTTCCCGACAATAACCTTGAAACAATGCCGAATGCCCATCCACTGCAAATGTTTCTCCGCATCCGCCGTCTCATCAGCCGTTACAATGCCCATTGGTATTCCTTGATCATGGCATTGCTTCAGAAAGTCTATAACTCCCGGCAGCGGATAAGCTGGACGAACCTGTTCCATTTCTTCATCCGCCAAATGCTTACTTTCCCATGCAAACCTCATGGATTCACTCCAAGGGAGTCCTAGCCGGTAGCCTTGCCATGCTAAAATAGCGAGTAAATCGCCAATCGATCCCATGGAGAGTGGACCGTTTCTATTATAATCCGTCGTATGCCCTGCCGCGTCATGAACCATTCCCCACAGATCCGAGATGGGATCGATGACCCCATTCGTTACAGCAGCCAAGACTTTACTTGAATAATTCCGGTATAACGACTCGCTCCAATATCCCCAAAGACTTATAAAATCGAGTAGTGTGCCATCCTTATCAAATAAAATCCCCTTTACAGAATAACTATTATTGTTAATCATTAATTGTGGCATTCCAATCACTCCCGAGATCCTCATTTGGTGAAAACTAATCTTTCTTAATTAATAATGCTTCCGTTCTCCGACGCATTCTCCCAGACGATAACATGACAATTGTTCGCATAATCAGGTTGGCCAATATAATTAACAGCGACATGGCTGCCGCCTGAGCGATATCACCGGAGTCCTCCATGTTAACAATCGCCACGGCAGCCGGTTTCAGGTCTGGCGCATACAAAAATATGATGGCCGATACCGTCACCATACTGTTGATAAAGTAATACATCCCAATCTCCAAGATACATGGCAATGACATGGGCAGTGTAACTCTGACAAGTGTCCTATACCAGGGTACATTCATCGTTTCAGAGGCAGCCTCGAACTCGCTATCCAGCTTTTTAAGCGCCGAGGTCATCGTTAAAAATGAAACGGAATAGAAATGTACAATATTACATATAATCATGATCCATATGGTTCCATATAACCCATTGAAGGGCTGGTTCGGATTATTAAAGAAGAATACATAGATGAGACCTAGCACTAAACCCGGTAATGCAAGTGGCAGCATGGACAGAAAATATGCCACATTTCGCAATACTACATAACCGCGAGATTTTTCAATAAGATAGGCAAATAGGAATGTCACTACACTGCCAGTCAACGCAACACCTGCCGAAATAATCAAACTATTCACAAACGGTCCTGCCCCGTCAAGAAATCCATCGTAATGGGACAAAGAGAGCTGTAGGTTATAAGGCCATACTTTCACGATTGATCCATAAAGCGCCACAAGAATTATGCTTAGAATGACAGCTGATACAACTGAGCAAAGTAGGAATAATAAGACGTCGCGCAGCTTGTTTGCTTCAATTCGATACGGCATAGATTTTGCGCTTAGCCACCCGCTCTGTTTCCGTTGGGAAATTCGGTCAATGATAAACGAAAACACTGCTGGAATTAACAACAGCACACCGACGGCGGCTCCCATTTGCATATTCTGTTGACCAATCACTTGCTTGAACAAATCGGTCGCAAGAACATTGTATTGTCCTCCTACAACCTTAGGAGCTCCAAAGTCAGTAAACGTCAGGACAAAACAAACAAAAATTGTGCTAATGAGTGCAAACTTGGTACTTGGTATGGTTACCGTCCAAAAGGTACGCCACTTCGACGCACCAAGCGTCTCCGCTGCTTCATATAAGCGATAATCGGAGCTCGCAAAAGCAACCGAGAGGATCAAGAATGCCTGTGGAAATGTATATAAAATTTCGGATAAAACAATTCCAATCGGCCCGTAAAGCTGGATTCGAAATTCAGGCAGTAAACCAAAGAACCCCGTTGAAATCAGTCCTTGATTGCCAAACAAATAGATTAATGCTAATCCGTGCAGCATCGAAGGCGCAAAAAGCGGTAACAACGCTACGGAACGAAAAAACCATTTCCCTCGGATTCCGCTTCTCTCAAGCGCATAGGCAAATCCGAAACCGAGTGTCACAGCGACTATAGTCGTAATCAATGAAACCTTTATGGAATTCCATAATGAAGTTACAAGTGTCGGTGTAGAAAAATATTTGGCAAAATTAGCTAGCCCAATAAAACTTCCATCTTGGTTACTAACGGCTTTGATCAAGAGTTCACCAAGCGGCATTAGGATCGTAAAAAATAAGGTCAGTATCATTATTAAAATGAAAAAGTTTTGACTCCATTCGTTTGCATTCGGTCGTATTCGTTTTAACCACGTTTCCATACCATTCACCTCCTCACCCAACCGCAATATCGGATACCGTATCAAATCGGATGACATGTTCAGGCGGCAAATTAAATGTTACCTTCTGACCTAGTTTGATGTTAAAAGTCACCATAGCTTGCGCCTGCAGATCAACAGTAAGAAACTGCATAAGCGGTGAATCCTGATGATCCACTAATTCTAAAACCAAGCGATAATGTGTCCCTCGATATTCAATTTCCCGTACGATTCCCTGTCTGCCTTTCTCATGACCTTCCCGAACTAATTGAATATGCTCTGGACGGATAGCCAGTATAGGGTTACCTTGCTTTCCGTTATTTGTTTCGATAAAGCTGACTGCTCCAATGAAATCGGCAATAAAGGGACTATTCGGACGTTCATACACATCATTCGGGGTGCCGATTTGTACGATTCGCGATTGATTCATAACGACAATGCGATCAGCCATCGTTAAGGCTTCTTCCTGATCGTGTGTCACCATAATTGTCGTCATCCCAAATTGTTGATGCAGCCGGCAGATTTCACGTCGCAATTTAACACGAACTTTTGCATCAAGAGCAGATAATGGCTCATCTAGCAACAAACAATCCGGTGAAAATGCGAGCGCTCGCGCAAGAGCTACCCGCTGTTGTTGGCCGCCCGATAACTGTGAGGGTACTTTATGCCGCTGTTCTTCTAATTCCACTAATCCAAGCAGCTCGTCCACGCGATCCACAATTTGGGACTTGGTTAAACGATTGCGAAGTCCGTACGCAATATTCTCGGAAACCGATAGATTAGGAAATAGCGCATACGATTGAAACATCATGCCGAAATTCCGTTTGCCAGCCGGTACAGAGGTGATATCTCTTCCCTCGATGGTCAAATGGCCACCATCTGCTTTTTCCAGACCCGCAAGGATGCGCAACAATGTTGTTTTCCCACATCCGCTTGGCCCCAACAAACAGATAAATTCGTGTTGATGAATATCTAAATTTATTTCCTGCAGCGCAGTTTGTTTCCCAAAGTGCTTAGAAAGATTGCGAACCGATAAATACCCTGGCTTCATAACGAATGCTCCTTTTTAACTAAATTCCCGAAAATGGGAAGGATGCCAACTTCGGCATCCTAGTAATCCACCTTCTACTTTTTCGGCTCTGATTTGGCATCATATTTCTTTGACCAGTCCGCCAGCACAGCTTCACGGTCTCTAGCAGCTTGATACAAATCTAACTTGGTCAATTGCGATACTGGATCTTTACTGTAGCCTTCAGGAATTGTATTTCCTTCTTGTTTAATACTTAAGATAGCGTAATTTTTATTGTATTCCTTCATAGGCTCAGCGCTGATCGCCCAATCCAAGAACAACTTCGCTTCCGGCTTAATGTCCTTCTTTTTCACTAATGCATTGGCTTCCATATCCCAACCTGATCCTTCTTTAGGGAAAATAACTTCAATCGGTGACCCTTTTTTCTTCTCTAAGATGCCGCTGTATCCATATGAGATACCAATCGGAGCTTCTCCTGAAGCTGCCATTTTCGCAGGTTTGGATCCAGAATGGGTATAAATCATCATGTTATCATGCAATTTATCCATAAAAGTCCAAGCTTTATCCTTACCGTACAATTGGATAAGTGCATTAACCGTCAAGTATCCAGTTCCTGAGGATGCAGGATTCGGCATAGCAATTAATCCTTTGTATTCCGGCTTACCTAGGTCCTCATAGGATTGGGGAATCGCCAAGTGGCGTTTTTCCATTTCCACCTTGTTTACAATGATGGCTGTCTCCCAGATATCAATACCGACCCATTTGGGAATACTCGATTTATCTTTAAATTCAGGGAGTACCTTATCGACACCTTTAGGCGCATAAGGCTCCAACATTTTTTGATCATCCATAACAAGCAAACTTGTTGCGGCCAATCCCCAGATGACGTCGGCTTGAGGATTTTCCTTTTCTGCAATCAACTTGGCTGTCATAATCCCTGTCGAATCACGAACTATGTTCACTTTAATCGTAGGATTCTGAGACTTAAAGGAAGTAAGATACGTTTTAATTTGTTCTTCTTCCATTGCGGAGTAGACAGTGATTTCTGCCGGTTTACTTGCAAGGGCTGCTGTTGTCGGACTCGGTTGGCTGCTGTTTGGAGCAGTGCTTACCGGCTTTGCTGTACCGCACCCTGCCAACAATCCAGTAATAAGTAACATAGACCCAAGTGATTTCCATTTCGTTTTCATCGTTAATCCCCTTTTCCCGATATCATAGTTTTGAGACGAATCTACTTCGATGCGATTGTGTTGGTCGATACGAACTAATTAAGCAGAGAAGCAAAGCTTAAAAATTCAATCATTTTTGGAATTTCAAGATAAGATTGCTTTTTGTTTCCGATTAACTATTACGTACAATAATTATTGTACACTTAGAACGTAATCTGTGTGTCAACCGAATGTAAACTCACCATTAAGATTATGTAAATGCACATCTGCATTTTCTTCATTTCTCTCAAGTGTTTTTTTGCTATAATAGTTGTAATCCAAACAAATTTTTTTGAATCTATCAGTCGATCAAGAATAGGGAAGTGAGCATTCTAATGTCACAAAAAGAAGAAAATCACGCATCAGAACAAAGGGGGCGTATCAGACAAGACATCATAGATGCTATTGCAGAAACGATGGATTTGTACGGAGCAACTCATTCATCTGGTCAATTGTACGGGATTATGTTCTTTGAAGATCGGCCGATGACTCTCGATGAGATGAAAATTCGAATGAATATGAGTAAAAGTAACATGAGCTATGCGGTTAGATCATTGGTGGAATCCCAAATGGTGAAAAAGCTAGACGAAAAACAGGAGCGAAAAGAGCTGTATGTTGCTGAGGTTGATTTTTTTCTTGCGTTTCAAAACTTCTTCACACTAAAGCTCCAGCGTGAAATCAATGTAATGACCGAAGCCATAAGTAAAGCGCTTCCTGAATTGACAGAATTGATTCTTGACGAACATATAACAGAAATGGAGCGTAATCTTGCTCTTCAAGATTTATATAAACTTCGGCATGGGCAAACCTACTACGATTGGCTTCAGCAGTTTGTCGATGCCCTGAAGCGTGGGGAATATTTTTCCGACAAACCCATTTTGTGAACTGTGACCGGGAAGGTGGACACGTTGAAAACGTGTCCACCTTCCCGTCTATAGAGATGCAAGAAAACCACTTTTAGCCTCTTTTATTTTTATCCTATCTCTTATTTGATTGACCTTTTGCATCACATGCATGCCTTCCCGACAATAACCTGATCATACCTTGGCTCCAAGACACCCGGAACCTCATATAGTAAATAATAGAGACCATTAACTTCGCCTCGAAACGAAGCGGGAAAAGATAAATACTCATCTTTTGTCAAGATGGGAAGTACAGAAATATCACCGGACATTTTGTATTCCGTCATTTTATTTGAGGGTTAAGGTTCAATGCATTCAGAATGACCGTAAGAGCTATAACGAGGTGAATCTATCATTTATTCCCATTTTCATTCTAAATTAATAACGATTTAAGCATAGTTACTATCACAATAAACTTTCAATAATTCTTCTGCTACCTTCATTTTCTGAAAGATACCTCCAGAACAAAATAAATTCATAAAAGTCCTTCCAAATCAATATGATTTAGTTAAAGCACATAAGGAGATGGCTTAAGGACAGAACTCATCATTAGCATACTGGAAGCGGGGGCAATTCTCAATGATACGAGCGATCATAGGAAGTCGCATGTTTTGCGAAGCGCCATTGATCAAAGTAACAGTCTGGAATGAAAATGTTTGGGAAACTACCCATGGATCTAAATCAGACCAGGTTAGGAAAATTTATCCCAAAGGCATACATGGCGCGATCGCCGATGGCTTGCTTCCCTACGGGTTCGAAGTCCGGACGACCGTTTTGCAGCAGCCGGATAACGGCTTGTCAGAAGCTGTGCTAAACGATACCGATGTGTTGATCTACTGGGCGCATATTGCCCATGCGCAAGTATCGGATGAGATCGTCGACCGCCTTCAGCGCAGAGTGTTGGAAGGCATGGGGCTCATTCTTCTGCATTCGGCACAAAGTTCCAAAATATTTAAAAGATTGATGGGCACCTCTGGCAGGCAGAAGTGGCGTGAGTATGGAGAGAAAGAACGGCTGTGGGTCGTCAATCCCGCTCATCCGATTGCGGAAGGAATCGGGCCCTATTTTGAATTAGAGAAAGAGGAAATGTACGGTGAGTTTTTCGATATTCCCGCCCCCGACAGCCTCATTCTGATAGGCTGGTTTCAAGGCGGGGAAGTGTTTCGCAGTGGATGTACGTTTTACCGGGGATTAGGCAAAATTTTTTATTTCCAGCCTGGCCATGAAACGTTCCCAACCTATCACAATCCGACAGTACAAAGAGTTATGGCTAATGCCGTACGATGGGCGGCCTCTCCACATGGGGAGGTTGTTTATGGAAATACATTGCCATTGGAAAATATCAGCAAGTTCTGAGCTGCAGAAGAACCCTTCGATTCTCGAAGGGTTCTTCTTTACTTTATTTTATTTGCCCTGCCACATAATCTGCTGTTCGCAGTGCCAAAGCCATGATGGACAGAGACGGATTAGCCGACCCGCTGCTTGGAAGGACGCTGCCGTCCGCTACATAAAGCCCTAACACTCCATGAATTTGGCCGTAACGGTTTGTAGCCGAAGTCATCGGGTCGCCTCCCATGCGGCAGGTTCCCATCTCATGGAGCTCTGCACCCGGATCGGCCGTATTCATGGAGGTCAAGGACACCCCCATCGCCGTAGTGGCCCTCTCGATCCCGACTTTCATTTCTTGAATCGTCATCATATCTTGCTGGCTGTAGGAGAAATCGATGTGTAGCTTTGGCACTCCATACGTATCCCGTATGCAGGGATCCAAAGCAACTTTATTCTCATACCGTGATTCGACTGCACCCGATACTCTAATATCAACATCCCGTATTTCCATTAAAGGTTCAATATCGTACTGGGCAATAAGGTACTTGCCTTCGATTTGCATCTGAAACTGGCGTTTATTCGTTCCGGGAACCAGGATGCGCAAAGGACCAAGAATTTCAGGGAACTCCTTGCGGGAGATGATGCCTGTCGCATTTACCCTGGAATGACCGGATAAGTAATGTCCGATTGCATGACCAGAAATGCGGGAATTCAGTAGAATTTGCGGCGTCGAGAGCGCGCCTGTAGATAGAATCACATTTTTTGCGTTGATATAATAGGAATGCAAGTCTGGGGTCATCACCTTAACTCCCGCAGTTTTGCCCTTCTCTGTGAGAACCTCAACTACACGGGCATTGACGGCCAAATCATAGGAGGCGTTCATCGCTTGAGCTAACACTACGATCGAACTGTAAAAAGCATTGGACCGAATCAGGCCATTGTTGCTCGGTTGGAGGTTGAGAGCCAGAGGCTGGTCGACAGCTTCCGGAAACCCTCGATTTTGAAGCCTCTTAAGCAAGATTTGGGTGAAAGAAGCCTCCTTGGTAAAGTCCTGAGTAACACATATCATTCTTTCCGCCAATTGATAATAGAAATTCATCTCTTGCATCGTGACAGGCCATGAGGCAATGACTGAATCATGCATTCGCGGACTTACTATTCCCCAGAACAAAGTTCTTCCCCCGAGGGCAAAAACTTGCTTAGATTGATAATTCGGCGTGTCCGTGGGTACCGCCACACTGTTGAAATAATCTCCATATAAGGCATCGGTCATCGTTGCAATATTGACAAAGTGGGTTGGCAGAAGCAGTCCGCCTCTCTCCAACACACCAACTCGTTTCCCGCTTCCTTTCAGTTGCTCGATCAACCGCCAGAGGACCGCTCCTCCCCCAATCCCGGTTCCAACAATCAGGACATCGTATTCGGTTTTTTCCATGTCTTCCAATGATGTAAGAGGAATCCATGTCGGTTCTTGTTGAACTGCATGAGCTTGGGGATAGATAGGAGGCGGGGGACACGATTGGGATTGCGTCTTAACGAGGGATTCGGGAATTCGCAGCTGCTTCCCTTCAAGATCTGTTTCCGAATCTGCAACATGCGGGTTGATCGCGCGCAGTTCATCCATATGAACACTAAGTCTCTCACAGATAGTAAGTAGAGTATCCCCGCGATTCGCGACATAAATCCTCATAATCGTCCACTGCTCCTTTCGATTGCCGTGTATGGTCATGAATACTAAAATGATTCATACTCACTTGGTTTGTCCTTCCATTCGGCTAACCTTTCGCTTGAGCCGCCAAGTAATCCGCCGTACGTATGGCCAGAGCCACGGTAGTTAGTGTCGGATTCGCGGCTCCCCCTGTCGGAATAACACTGTTATCGGCTACATAAAGTCCGCTGATGCCGTGAACTTGACCGAAACGGTTCGTGACTGATGTTGCGGGATCCAGTCCCATTCGACACGTACCCATTTCATGGCCATCCTGTCCAGGCAAACTCAAACACACAGGCGGGATGCCATCGGGAGCGACCAATTGGATACGCATAGCGTTGGCTGCCCTATGGAGCCCTTCCTCCATGTGGTTGATAACCTCTATATCCTTTTTGCTGTAAGTGAATTGAACGTTTATTTCGGGGATGCCATCATCATCCTTTTTATTCGGGTCAAGTGAGACATAGTTCTCAGCTCTTGATTCCACCATCCCCAAGCATACTCCTAATATGTCTAGTTCGTCTTGGAGCGGTTCTTGTCGATAATGATACCAGTAATAGGACCCAGGACCATTAAATATGAGCTGGAATTTGCGATCAACGGATCTTGGAATTAATATATTACAATTGCCTAAACTCTCTGGAAACTCACTGCGACTGACTTTTGTATTGCCGATAATGCGAGAATGATTCATCAAATAATGACCGATGGCCGGGTTCTGTATGCCCGAACACAAGAGAATGCGCGGGCTTTCCATCGTACCTGCTGAAATGACGACCTGCTTGGCACGAATGACATGCGGCGATTTGTCCGGAGTCATAACGACGACCCCTTCTGCCCTTCCTTTCGTTGTAAGCACTCGGAAAGTGCGTGCTCCCACAGCAAGATCAAAAGGAGCGGTATGATAGGCCATGGCCAAAAACAAGAACGAACTGAAAAAAACATTGGAATGTACCCTGCCGAGCTGCGTCTGCTGCAAATCGGCTGCCATAGGCAAGTCGATCGCATCCGGAAATCCGTTCCCACGCAGTCGATCAAGCAGCATTTGAGTCATTTCCGCCCCTTTGGTATACTGATTCGTTACGTTCATTACGTTCTCGGCGATGTTGTAATAGCCTTTCAAGTCTTCATAAGTGATCGGCCAACCGGTAAAATCCATAGGATCCAGTCGGGGAGCGGTCACGGCCCACAGCAGCGTTCTTCCTCCTAACGCGCGGAATCGTTTCATAGCCCATGGCAGCGACTCTATTGCCTGCTCTCGAATAGCCGAACGATCAGGCCAGTGCAGCCCGACTGTTGTGCTGTTCCATAATTCCTGCAATCGCTCAAATGTATAAGTGGGCATATTCATGAGATGGGTGGGAGCAAGAGGGTAACCGGCTTCAATGACCCCAATCCGCTTGCCGCTTTTGGCCCATTGCTGCGCCAATCTCCACAACACCGCCCCTCCGCCAGCCCCCGTGCCTACAATGATGGCATCGTACTCCTTCTTCCCCATTTGTTCGATCGGCGTTAGCGGGATCCATTCATACGGATTTTGTGCAGGAGCAGGAGTAGAACACACTGGAATCGGTAAAGTCCACATCGCCAAACCTCCCTAAGACTTGATTATGCCGCATATTCCGTCATGACCTGGTCTTTCAATTCTTCGTTTGGCTAACGATATGATCGGCTGTCCGCATCGCCAAAGCAACGGTCGTCAACATCGGATTTGCCGGTCCAGACAGTCGGACAACGCTGGTATCGGCAACGAACAGGTTTGAGATGCTATGGATTTGACCATAGTGATTCGTTGCAGACGTTTCCGGATCAAGCCCCATTCGGCAGGTGCCGCATTCATGATTGTCTTCCCCAGGCTTGATCATCCAAGGCTCTTTTTCTAAATCCAATTGCATACTGCCAACCGCGCTTCGCATCACATGGAATAACTCAGGAATCCTCGCCCTATCCTGATTGCTGTGCGAGAAATTTACTTGCAAGCGCGGAACTCCGTATTCGTCCTGAGTGCCTGGTTCAAGGAATACTCGGTTTTCATATCGCGGTTCCACCGTCCCTGTAGATACAAATCGAAATTTCAGTTCTTCCAAGATCGGTTTTTGTTCATAGGAATACCAATAATAGTTAAAAGGACTTGTGCCGAAGCCGTAAAGACTCATCCAATTGTTTCTGGGTACGGGAACCCACATGGCGGCTACGCCCGCCACTTCACCGAATTGGCTCCGTTTGCCTTTCGCATCCGCAAAGACTTTCATATGATTGACTACATAATGCCCTATTGCTCGCCCAGGAACGCCGGAATGAAGAAGCAGCCGCGGCGTTTCCCATGCGCCGCAGGAAAGAATGACCGTTTTCGCACGAATCGTATAGACTTTCTTGTCCCGGGTCATGACTTGGACGCCTGCGGCTTTCCCTTTATCTGTCAGTACTTGCACCACACGCGTATTGACGGTCAAATCGAAAGGTCTCCGATTCAGCGCATAAGATAAAAAGTTAATCGAACTAAAAAATACATTCGAATGGACCTGTCCGTACTTGGTAGTCTCGAGATCGACGGCCAAAGGTGTATCAGTTGCAGCGGGAAACCCGTTCGAGCGAAGACGGTGAAGCAGCGCTTCCTGAATCGATGACCCGGCGGTATATCTGGTGGTTACATTCATGAATTGTTCGGCGATCAAATAATAGGGAACAAGCGCATCATAATTAATCGGCCAAGACTTAAAATCTTCCTGATTTAAACGAAGCGACATCAAATACCACTGTAGTGTTTTTCCCCCTAATGCCCTAATGAGTTTAGCTCCCGGGTATTCCGGCCAAGCCTTTCCGATATACTCTGAATGCAGCGGATTTTCAAAATATTGGTTAAACCGCGCATCATTCATTGTAGGCATATTCATCCCGTGCGTCGGTAATAAAAGGGGGCCCGATTCGATCATACCGATCCGTTTGCCGTTTTTTCCCCACTGCTGACATAGTCTCCAGAGTGCGGCTCCACCACCGGCCCCGCTGCCGACGATGATTACATCGTATTCGGTCTGCGACATCTTCTCGATCGGTGTTAAAGGAATCCAATGATCCATGTTATCAGTTTCTTTGCTCATTGACGGTTCACATCCTTTTATCAATCATAAATGGAGTTCTACTGTCAGACTGGACTCAAAAAGCTGTATATCACGTAAAATAATTGTATGGCTACTTTCAATTATTTGAATATCTCGTAATGAAATAATGGTAGCCTACCACATGCGTAACAAGATCCTGAAGTAACTCCTTCATGTAATTGAATTTTTTATTTCCAACAATTGTTTGGAAATACACTGTTACGTACTTATATAGTGGAAATATTCAGAAAATTTAGCATCTCGTCATCCTTTCAAGATCACATAGTTTGGCACCCCAAATCGTAATAGCCTTGTAACCTTGGAATAGTTTTCTTTTACCAAGAGGAATATTTCCAGATACTGCCTTGTTAGATAGTGGGAAGAAACCCATTTACTCGCCAGTCTTCTTCTTCATCAGTTCGAAATCATAAATGACCCTTGAATAACAAATGCAGCTTTCCCGTCCAGAATTCATCCTCCTTCAAAAATGTAAGATATATCGCATTACTAGACCTTTCGCTCTTTCAATGTTGAAAGGGCTTCACTCATTATAGTAACCGAAAGGATAATCGCTTTTAATGAGGTATATTTATCATTTATTTCGTTTTAAGACACATCTTTCTTGTTCCTTCACACTTTCTCACATTTACTAATTTACCTATGCTCGGTACGCCGTCGCGATGTTAGCGAAGCATCCGTTTTCCTAAAATAACGACCATTTCCTCTCGGCTGATTGTTTGATCCGGCTTAGAGAATCCGTTTTCGTAACCGGCAATCCCCCCTACGTTAGCAAGCTTCTCAATAACGCCCTTAGCCAATTATCTTAAAAAAGGATCAATCAGGAATTTATTTGTCAGCGTGTGTAAATAAAAGGGAGAGATACTAGATCTCCCCCCCTAATCTGCCAATGAAGATCTAACAGATGATCTCTAACTTCTGGATTAGAAATAAAGCGTTTTCATTTGGTGACTAATACATAAAATAAATATCTCATTGAAGTGAAATGAGATAAACGAAAATAGTCGCTATACAGTACTTTTCGTACAGGTACTGTATAGCGACTATGAGATTCTGCTTACCTACAATTAAAGTTGTTTTATTGCAAGATCGCTCTGGCTACAATGGCAAGGTCTGTAATGTCTACTTTGCCGTCATGGTTGACATCCGCTTTCTCATTCCAGCCCGCTTGACCTGGTTCTTTGCCGTAAGAGGCTGCTACGGAAGCCAAGTCTCCAATTGAGACACCACCTCCATTGAAATCTGCGGTTATTAACTTGCTTTCAAACGATTGAACGGCTGCTTCCAATGCAGCTTTCGCATTATCCACCTGCTGTTGCGTCGCGTTTGAATTATTCGCTATTGCACGGGCCGTATCAATAGCCGACTGCAATAAAGCTTTGGAGCCAATCACATACAGTCCGTCATCATTTCCTTCCACAGCTGCAGCGTACTTCGCCTGAGCGCTTGTGATCGCATCGTTCAAGAGCGACTTATCTACAGGGATGCTTGGTAGAGTTATTTGTATCTCGCGTGAGGAGCTACCTACCTGCAGTTCATTCCCCTGTGCATTAGCAATCTTAACTTGGTCTACAGAAATTGTTGTATTGGTTGCCTGGGTGACAGATTTGGCCTTAAATTGGATGGATAGCAAATCGCCTTGAGCAGGCACGTTCACGCCCGCACTTGCAACCAAAATACGGAGTTGTCCCGGAACTGTATCATTTTTATCGATGACTTGGAAACCGTTTACCAGGGATGTCACCGAATCGAACTGTACACTCGCAGGGTCATACTGTAGTGTGAAATCTTGGGCGTACACTTGCTGATATACGCTTTGCGTAACGTCACTCAGTCCCATTGTCAAAGTGAAGGTTTGGCCAGCAAGTACCTGCTGTACACCTGTCAATGTAGACTTTGGTGTTGCTGGCGCTGGCGGTGCAACCAGCTCAAACCAGTTAATATTCCATGCGCCTACTTCTACGCGCAGCCTTATCGTATGTTGGCCGGCACTTAAGGAAACTTCGTCGGATACGGTACTCCAATTCTGCCAACCCCCGGTTGACGGCAGCGATGTTATTTTTTGAGAAACACCATCTACAAGGAAATTAACTCTGCCTGTATTCCCAGTGTTTACAGATACCCTGTAATTTAGCTTATAAACACCTGTCTCTGGCACATTTACAGCGTAGTCCATCCAATCTCCCGGATCTGTATATCCTACATTTTTTGTACCCTCTGAGGCGTTCTCTAACTGAATCCCAGACATAGCAACATAATTTTCTGCTTCAACTTTACCAACAAATTGTACAGCTACGCTAATGCTTGTTTTCAATGGCACGTTGTAGGGATTTGCCACCCGTGTTGGCAAAGCTACAGTTCCATTAACAGTGAAGGTCTGTGCTGTCTTTACAGTGGGATCATAGTTTGAAGCATCTACATGCCATGTCACATTAGCATCCACACTGTATACATCGGTATCCATGGATACTGTCTTTGGTAATCCAAGGGCGTCCGCTGTCTTTGCCGTTCCGATGTTCACTCCTGTGATGGCTACCGGCGCATTGATGTTCATGAGATTCAAAGGTACCCCAGTCGGAAGCACCGGCGTGATAAATTTCATTTCCGACAAACCGAGATTCCCCGGTCCAAAACCGGCTACCTGGAATTTGACCCATGTCACCTTCTTATTAGGGAAAGTTACAAAATAAACGCTCCCGTCATTCGGGATTCCTGAAACCGTCAAAGTGCTTCCGTCGCTGAAAGTAAGCGTTCCGCCTTGCGCCCAGTCGTCTTTGTTGCGCCGATCATAGAAAAAAATCTTGTTGACCGTTTGATTCGTCGGCCAATTCACCTGGATCCATGGATTCTGTTCTCCCCTAGATATCCATTCGGTTTGCCCTATGATGCCATCGAACGCTTTGGAGGGAGAATCGCTACCGCTATACGATGAAGCGGTAATTGTGGCGGTCGACGTTGAGATCTTATTTACAGTTACGTTAATGCTTGTTGCCAAAGGCACGTTATTGGGATTTGCCACCCTAGTTGGCAAAGTTATAGTTCCATTTACAGTGAAGGTCTGTCCAATCTTTGCAGTGGGATCATAGTCTGAAGAATCTAGACTCCATGTCACATAGGCATTCCCCCTGCCTTCATCGGTAAACAAGGATACTGTCTCTGGCAATCCAAGGGCGCCCGTTGTCTTCGCCGTTCCGATTTCCACCTCTGTTAGGGCAGCAGGCGCAGTGATGCTGCTTAACTTACCACTGTTAACATTAAGTTCAATGTCCTGCGATGAACGGTTATACATGGAATCGTCGGCGAATACCCTGAGTATATATGGCGTAGTCGGCGACACACCTGTGAACTTATATTGCCTGTTTTCTTGGTATGGTTTCTCTAGCGGCAGCGAAAGGCTGTTAAACGATTTGTCCACTTTCCCCGTGAGCCTGTTGATAAGCTGAATATTATATTCCAAATTGCGCACATTGTCATTTGCTTGCTTTAGTGTAAAATTAACTTCGCCGTTATTGAAGGAATCGATCTTAATACCCTCGTCAAAGTGCGGAGCTATGAGATCTCTTGTATCGCTCTTGTTATAGGTAAAGGCATCTTTGCCATCGCCAACGTTGACTACACGTGGTATGCTTACAAATTCATCTGTAGCTAAATTATACTGTTTGATGATAATTTTCGTACCGTAAATCTCCATGAAATTCGAGATGCGAGGTGTGGTATTATATGCAATATACGAGCCTTCTATATATCCGCCGTACGGACCACCATCAATATAACTGGAATAGTTCGACCCACCGGAATCGAGGAACGTAGCCGAGCCTTGAAAGAGAGAACGTTCGTCGGTCGGGTCGTATTGCGTATGACCTGACATATAAAACACCTGCGAGAAGTTATTGTCGGCAATAAATTTACCGAAACTATTACTTGCACCGCTGCTCCATTGCTGTGACCACACGGTTCCGCCTATCGGGTAGTGAGACATGGCAAGTATAGGTTTTTTCGGATCATAATCCGGTTCACTTTTAATTTGGTTGAGAAAATTGGTGGCTTTTCCCACCGTGTTACTGTTGTTAACATTTGCATCAAAACCAATCAGATTATATCCTTTTATCTTTACCCTATAAGCACTGTTAGAGAAATCATTATTGTACGAATTCGTTGATTCGTTCCACGCGCCCGCCGTACCTTCAGGTATGAAGGCTTCGGAGCCGCCCATATCATGATTGCCTCTTACTACATAGAACTTCGTCGTGTTAAATAAGCCCTCAGCTTTAAGTTTGTTGTATACGGTTTTAAAACTACCCATCCACACATATTCATTGGCGTTGTTACCGCCGGTAATGTCGCCAGGCTGCACAATAACGTCGGCCTGCGGAAATACTTGCAAGCTTTTTCTAATATCTGCTTCCTGACGCGTATTTACAGCATTACCATTGTATTCCGGGTCGCTGATATCCGCTATATTTAAATCGGCGGGAGTTAGTGTTTTATTGCTTTTTTGATAAATGAATATGGCGTTGCTTAGTTCACGTACGTAATAATTGATGGTTTCCTGTGTATATAATTTTACATTTTGCGTTGTTGCAACCGTAGTTGCCGTATTGAAAACTTTTTTCAAATAATCAAAATCGGTTTGGCTGAAGCCGTTGCCGAGACCGCCTGCAATAAGTGAATTCGCTTCTGCTATGGTGTCGTTAAGTGCTTTCATAACTACTTTATTTAAACCGTAACTTTTATAATTAGCTTTTACTACATCGCTGCTAATTGCACCTTTCCAAACCTTCAGATCATCAATATCGAATGAATTACTACCATTGCCGCCCACTCCGTCGCTGCCTATATTCAATGGGTTCGATGTATCTAATGATCCGAGCCCCAGCGATGTTTCAGCCATTTCGTAACCATCAATATACAACGTCCCGAGCATTTTATCTCTGTCTACAACAAATGTCACGTAACGCCAAGTGGAAGCATTAAACGTGTCGCGCCCAAAATTTACTGGAGCGGCGGGGAATCCAAAATTCATGTTGACCGAATTGGCTGATGTATAAATCGCCCAGCCTGCGTTGGTGCTCTTACTAAAATCCTTGTTCGATACGATTACCTGATTATTCTTCGTGTCGCCCTTATACCAGAAGGATGTAGTAAAACTCTCATTGCCAACATTCAAGCTTTGCGTCGTACCGACATAATTGCCATTCCCGCTTTCTACGTGCAGCGCTTTAGTCCCGGGTAATACACCGTCTACATAACTAACATTCCCATGTGCTGTCAACGAATGCCCTTGGTTTGCATCGTCGTTTAAATTATTGTCGAATTTAATCGATGCCAGAAGGGGGTTGGCATTTACTTCGTTACTCTCTGCATGTACTGCGGTGTTCGATAAAGTACCCATTAACATCATTGATGCGAGGGTAAAGGATATAACTCTTTTCACTACAAAAAACCTCCATACTTTAGTTTTTTTAAGCGTTTGTTCAACAAGCTTGTAAAATAGAGTAAAAACAAAGCAATCCAAAGTCAGCGCAGTTTGCTTCCCAAAGTGCTTAGAAAGGTTTCGAAGCGATAAATACCCTGGCTTCATAACGAATGCTCCTTTTTAACTAAATTCCCGAAAATGGGAAGGATGCCAACTTCGGCATCCCTAGTAATCCAGCTTCTACTTTTTCGGCTCTGATTTGGCATCATATTTCTTTGACCAGTCCGCCAGCACAGCTTCACGGTCTCTAGCAGCTTGATACAAATCTAACTTGGTCAATTGCGATACCGGATCTTTACTGTAGCCTTCAGGAATTGTATTTCCTTCTTGTTTAATACTTAAGATAGCGTAATTTTTATTGTATTCCTTCATAGGCTCAGCGCTGATCGCCCAATCCAAGAACAACTTCGCTTCCGGCTTAATGTCCTTCTTTTTCACTAATGCATTGGCTTCCATATCCCAACCTGATCCTTCTTTAGGGAAAATAACTTCAATCGGTGACCCTTTTTTCTTCTCTAAGATGCCGCTGTATCCATATGAGATACCAATCGGAGCTTCTCCTGAAGCTGCCATTTTCGCAGGTTTGGATCCAGAATGGGTATAAATCATCATGTTATCATGCAATTTATCCATAAAAGTCCAAGCTTTATCCTTACCGTACAATTGGATAAGTGCATTAACCGTCAAGTATCCTGTTCCTGAGGATGCAGGATTCGGCATAGCAATTAATCCTTTGTATTCCGGCTTACCTAGGTCCTCATAAGATTGGGGAATCGCCAAGTGGCGTTTTTCCATTTCCACCTTGTTTACAATGATGGCTGTCTCCCAGATATCAATACCGACCCATTTGGGAATACTCGATTTATCTTTAAATTCAGGGAGTACCTTATCGACACCTTTAGGCGCATAAGGCTCCAACATTTTTTGATCATCCATAACAAGCAAGCTTGTTGCGGCCAATCCCCAGATGACGTCGGCTTGAGGATTTTCCTTTTCTGCAATCAACTTGGCTGTCATAATCCCTGTCGAATCACGAACTATGTTCACTTTAATCGTAGGATTCTGAGACTTAAAGGAAGTAAGATACGTTTTAATTTGTTCTTCTTCCATTGCGGAGTAGACAGTGATTTCTGCCGGTTTACTTGCAAGGGCTGCTGTTGTCGGACTCGGTTGGCTGCTGTTTGGAGCAGGGCTTACCGGCTTTGCTGTACCGCACCCTGCCAACAATCCAGTAATAAGTAACATAGACCCAAGTGATTTCCATTTCGTTCTCATCGTTAATCCCCTTTTCCCGATATCATAGTTTTGAGACGAATCTACTTCGATTGTGTTGGTCGATACGAACTAATTAAGCAGAGAAGCAAAGCTTAAAAATTCAATCATTTTTGGAATTTCAAGATAACATTGCTTTTTGTTTCCGATTAACTATTACGTACAATAATTATTGTACACTTAAAGCGTATTCTGTGTGTCAACTGAACGTAAACTCACTAATAAGATTATGTAAATGCACACCTACATTTTTTTGAATCTATCAGTCGATCAAGAATAGGGAAGTGAGCATTCTAATGTCACAAAAAGAAGGAAATCACGCATCAGAGCAAAGGGGGCGTATCAGACAAGACATCATAGATGCTATTGCAGAAACGATGGATTTGTACGGAGGAACTCATTCATCTAGTCAATTGTACGGGATTATGTTCTTTAAAGATCGGCCGATGACTCTCGATGAGATGAAAATTCGAATGAATATGAGTAAAAGTAACATGAGTTATGCGGTTAGATCATTGGTGGAATCCCAAATGGTGAAAAAGCTAGAGGAAAAACAGGAGCGAAAAGAGCTGTATGCTGCTGAGGTTGATTTTTTTCTTGCGTTTCAAAACTTCTTCACACTAAAGCTCCAGCGTGAAATCAATGTAATAACCAAAGCCATAAGTAAGCGCTTCCTAAGTTGACAAAATTGATTCTTGACGAACATATAACAGATATGGAGCGTAATCTTGCTCTTCAAGATTTATATAAACTTCGGCATGGGCATGCACGTGTAATGTTGCCATCCGGATGGAACGATCCATCCTCATACCCATCAAAAACGCGAATGCTGTCATCCGAGATGGAGAGCAAAAAGGCCGGGCCTGAGGTTGCATGTATACTGACTGATGGAAGTACAATCATTGTTACAAGAAATATCAGACTGAACGCGTGTATTTTTTTTTCATCCAAGAAGTCTCCCTTGCCTATAACCAAGCAAAAAAGCTGACACTGGTCCAATCACCAATGTCAGCTTTTCTCTACCACTTTATTGCTTCTTCAGTTTTTCATAACCTTGTTGGGCTTCCGCCATCACCTTGTCGCCACCCATTTTATTCCATTCACTAACGTATTTGTCAAAATCGTCCACTGGTTTTTTGCCAATAATCATATCAGTAAACGTTTGCATCGTCAGCTTGTCCAGCATTTTTATATAATCGTTATAAATCGGTTTGTCTATGGGGCCAAGAATGTCATATCTCCCTTTACTCATGTTCATCAGCTTGTTTCGAACGGGAATAACAGATTTATCTTTCGTGGTAAAATGAATCAATTCTTCATTAAAATTGTCGTTCCACCCCCCCGGTACTGAGTATGGTGCATCAAAGCCATATTCCTGCCGTTCTTTCTTATCGTTATACGGCGGGATAAATTCATAACTGCCATCAGACGATTTTTGAAACGTCTTGCCTTCCTCTCCATATATTTCCGCGATTTTAGCATCGATATCAAAGGAAGCATAATCAAATACCTGCAAATATTTGATCATTTTGTTATGATCATTTTCCAGGTGCTTACCAAACATGATGTCTACTCCGAATAAAGCGTTGGACTGCACCATGCCGAACTTCCCACCCGGCCCTTTAGGTCCTGGAGTCATGACGAACCCTGCATTCGGATTTTGCTTATGAAGCGCTGCATACGTATCATTGCAGCAGAACACACCATCTTGAGCTAACCCCCACCAAATATCCACTATAGCTCCGGCTTTCCCCTGAACTATTTTCTCTCGAACATTGTTTTTTTTATTAACAATAAATTCAGGATCAATCAACCCATTTTGGTACCAACGGTTCAAAACCTTCAATGCTTCTTTCGCTTCAGGCAAAATCTCGCCGCGTACGATTTTGCCGTTATTTTCAATAAACGCTCCGGGATATACACCATACGCTCCGAATACAAAATCAAACAAACTGTCGACTCCTAAAGCAGTTCCTGTAAGACCGTAAGTATCTTTCTTACCGTTTCCGTCCGGATCGTTGTTTCGGAATTTAGTGAGCGTATCTTCCATCTCCTCAATCGTTTCCGGCGTTTTAGAAATTCCAACTTTCTTCAGCCAATCTTCTCGCAACCCGACAACTTTCCCAGTTGGACCCATGTCAAAAATTCCTGGAAGTCCATATATCTTGCCGTCTCTGCGCAAGTATTTAAACGGATCGTCACCTAATATCTTTGTGATGAAGGTCCAATATTTCGGTGCATACTTTTTCAAATCCTCTGGCTTGATTTCGGCTACCACATCTTGGCTTACCATCCTGTCATATTCCTGGAAATTCAAATTCTTCCACCAATCTGGAATATCGCCGGAAGCAATTGCCAAACTCAGCTTCTCTTTGGCTGTGTCCGGAGATGCCACATAAAAATCGGCGTCAAAATTGAATTTGTTTTTCAAAAAATTCATGTAATACCCGTCGATTTTCGTCTGGTCGGGATAAGACGTCCAAAAATGCAGCTTTGCCTCGGCAGACTTCGTGGTCTTCTGAGCATTGCTTGATTCCGGTTTGTTGTTTTTCTTCCCAGCAGATGACTCGTTCGAACATCCAGCTAACATCATAGCTAGCATGCTAAAACTATAAAGCACAGATAAAACGATCTTCTTTTTTATCATTTACCCCTCTCCTTCACTACACCTAACATAATGTCTTGTATCCAATGAAATTATACGTGCGCATCTTCGGCATCCTTGTGTGGTTCTTGTTTCAACTGTTCCCTGAACATGGGAATGACGACCTGCATCGTCGTACCTTGTCCCACTTCGCTGCTCACCGTAATTCCATAAGCGGTGCCAAAGTGAAGCTTGATCCGCTCATTGACGTTTTTAAGCCCGTACCCCATTGACTCCATCTTCCTCACTTTGTTCAAGACATCGACTTCCATCCCCGGCCCGTTATCCTTTATGGTAATCTCTATCGTTTCTGTGCCCAGGCTCGCTGATATGAACAGTTGGCCCCTCCCCTCAGTCTTCTGGTTAAGTCCGTGCTTGATCGCATTTTCCGCAAGCGGCTGCAAAATCATATTGATCACATCGTATCGGTACACTTCCTCATTAATACTGTAAGAAACGTCAAAACTATGATCATTCGTGATCAACATAATATCCAAATAGGATTTCACATTCTCTAATTCACTGTGGATTGACGTATAATTTTCTCCGTTGTTCAGCGCCGTACGGTAATACTTCGACATGGCCGTGACGATGTGGCTGATTTCGTAAGATTTCATTTTCAGTGCCTTCCAGTTGATGGACGATAATGTATTGTACAAAAAATGTGGATTCATTTGCGCTTGCAATGCAATAAGCTCCTTGCCGCGAACCTCGCGAAGAAGCTCCTTGATACGGATAAGCATATTACCAAAACGAATGGTAAGCTCGCCAATCTCGTCTCTGGAAGAGCTGTGAACATCGATTTCCAGTTCTCCGTTTTCCACTCTTTCCATCCATCCATTGAGATTGTAAATACGCCGAATCATTCCGCTCGTGAAGATTGAAATGATGACAAGAAGAATGACAATGCATATACCGATGATGATAACGGTCGCATACAAGATTGGAGTCGCATCCCCCGACACCTGGCGAATGGGAACGAAACAATGAAGTGTCCATTTGGTATTGGCTATTTCTCTTTTATACACCATCATCTTGATGCCACCCAACACAGAGATTCCTTCCTGCCTGCCAACCAGCTCGGAAGGCACGAGTCCGTTTACTTTACTGACATTCGAGTATATGATCTCGCCTTCGGGACTCTCGATCATCACCACATAGTCCTGCAGGAGATTCGCGGCATCTTCGAATATTTGATCCGCCACAACGCGCATATACAAGATATGGTGGCCTGACAAGAACGTTTCTGGAAACTTGTTGACGACGACAAGCTCGTTAGGAGAAGTATTCGTGGAATGATTGACATACCAGTGAAGTCCGGATTTGCCGACCGCTTCCCGATACCAGACTTGATTGAGCTCGCCTGCTGAAGAGCGTACATAATCGCCGTATTCCGGAATATTGCTATCGGTATAGATAGTCAATTTCCTAATCCGATTATTTGACGTGAGCAGCATACTGAAATAAGGGTCCAAAAAATCTTTCAATTGATTGGCAAGTGATGAAAGGTTCGCTTGTTCTTCATTTCGGGAGGATAAGATCCCTTGAATAGTTCGGTTTCCGATAATCAAATTGACCAGGTTATGGAAGTGATCGATTTTGTAAGCAATATTATCGGAGGCTGTTCCGATATTTTTTTCAATATTTTGCATAGCCTGACTTTTCAACAGTTGTATGGACTGGACATACGAGAAGATGCCTAGTACCAAGATCGGAATGATAATAACGATGAGGTACGACAATAGTAGTTTTTGCTTGAATTTTAGTCTGTCGATTAGTTTTTTCATAGTCCTTGCTCTTCTCTGTATTGAGAAGGTGTCTTTCCATATTGATTTTTAAACAAGGCTGAAAAATAGGCGAAATTGTGATAACCGACTTCTTGGCCTATATCCGTAATCTTCTTGTTCGTCCCAAGCAGCAATTGATCCGCTTTTTCTAACCTCAAAGAGGTGATATATTTGATGATGCTCTTCCCCTTGTATTTCTTAAACAAGCGGCTTAAATAAGCGGGACTTAAATAAACCTTCCCAGCTAAGCTTTCGAGCGAGATGTCGCAGCTGTAGTTATCTTCGATCATGCGAACGACATCTTCAATTACTTTGCGATGCGATTCAGACGAACTGCCCTGAGCCATTGTAGACGACTCAATAGCCGAGATCATCACTTGTCGTAGTTCGTTCAATGTCATCGCATTGTGAATTTTCTCCAAACCGATTGAGAAATCGTTTACATACTGTTGAATTGGGTTGCCCACCAAAGATTTAAGCAGCTCAGTAAATACATATTTCACTACATTTTCTGAATAATAGGCATTACTTCTGATGATATCAACTAGCTCAACCCATTTCTCACGCATGCTCTCTCCGGTTTTATGATATATTTGCAAAAGCTGTATCATTTCCAACACGATGTTGACGGCATACTCAGCGCCCTTAAAACCCTCCTGGGTACCTCCTGTAAATAGAACCGATCCACCATCCAGAAAAAAACGGTTTGCTAATATCGTCTCCATCTCAGCGTACTCCTCGGGTATTTGCCGAAGTCTTGAGAGCAAGCCGCTAAAGATCATACATCCATCTTTGCCGTTATTTTCTTCGATCCATTCGATCAATTTGGCACCTGCAAGTCGCAGCTCCTCTTCTGATTCTTGTCGATTACCTTCATAAAAAAGAAGACTCTGCCGTTCGTTCAGATGGATCATATCGACCTTGCGATCTATGATTCCAGTCACAGTCTGCTCCATATCGTAATCCGATCGGTCAAAAAAACGACCGCCAGTGTCAATCATGATCATTCGCAAATATTGAAAACCACTGAAACCTATGACGGAATCACGATCCTCTAGGTCATCTTCCGTGTGTAAAATTCGACCATGAACAAGGTCATATAGAACCTTTTGCTTCTCAAAGCGCAGCCCCATCCCGTACAATTCCTGTATGTTTTCCCAATTCTCTTTTTCTAAGCGCTCCTCCTCACACATTCGAATCACCTGCGAAACCACACGCATAAATTCACCAATCTCAACTGGTTTCAGAATATACTGAATGGCATTCAAATCGATCGCCTTACGTGCGTATTCGAACTCGCCGTAGGCGCTCATGAAGATGACTTTCACGGAAGGACGTGCTTCCTTCACTCTTTCGGCCAATTGGAGCCCATCCATCGATTTCATTTTAATATCTGTCAATAAAATATCAATCTCGTGGTGCTCCATGTATGCTAATGCCGACTCTCCGCTATCGGCCTCGGAAACGTTTACATTCCAATCGAATTGATCAATCAGGAATTTAACCCCTTCTCTTTCCGATCGATCATCATCAACGACAAGTAAATTAAACACTTCTAACTCCTCCAGTTACATAAACTGCTAACTACTTAAGTTGATAACCTGATGGTGCAGTTCGTATAAATCCGAGTCATTCATACACAAGGATTCCCAATATAAAAAGGGACTTCCCCCCATCTCGAAGAAGTTCTTCGGTAACTAAACCAAAAACTCCAAGAACGGTGGGAAATCACCTTATATGTTGTACATATTTAAATATCGGATCGTTATATTGCCCCTACATGACGAAATTAATACATCAAGATAATCATCAGTCGTTTTAATTGTCAAACATGGACTTACAAGTTGGGTAAGTATACTATAGAACAATTAATATTATTGTAAATCACAAGCTTTCCTAAAGTCTATGGAAAGTATATCCAAATATACTGGTACTCGTTCCAACTTCGGAGTCCTATCATTCTCCGATGGCGCGTTTTCATTTTTCTGAAGTAGTTTGATTCTTCTAAACATAAGGGGTTCTTTCTCCTTCATTACAAATATCACAAAATATTTTTAATGAACAGTATGTATTAACTTTAGGTACTTTAAACACAAAAAAGCCAGAGATTAGTGAGAACTCTCTGGCTTTTCATCGAATCACGCGATGTATAATTATACATTTTTATGCATACTTAATAATAATGTGATGACATTGGGCACCCGCCCTGTCTTTTTCCTAATTACATCTGCTATATCCGCAGTTGATACAATTCTTACACCCTTCGCTGTTCACCAGCGAAGCGGAACCGCACGACGTACACAGGTCCTTCGACGCGACACTTGTCGCGTTCGAAGCTTTGTGCCCGCTAGCGGCAGCGGCCGGCGCCGCCTCAAGCACTTCGCTCGTCGCGGTCACGTAGTTCCGCGCGTCGTCTGACTCGCTCATCACTTCGTCGTGCTGCTCGAGCGCTTTAGCCACCGCATCGGCGATCGATTCGACGCGGTTACTGCCGAAGCCAATGGCGCCGGAGCCGCCAATACCCTTTAAGTGCTTCACGAGCAGCTTCACTTTGTCCCCGTGATCGCCGTAGCGCAAGAACAATGAACACACGCGTCCGAGTGCTTCGGCCATCGCGAACACGTCTGAGCCCGCTTTACCAACATTCAAGAAAATCTCGCTTGGTGTGCCGTTCATATCATTGATCGTGATATACGCCATACCGAATGGGGTATTCACTTTATAAGTAGCGCCACGCAGAATTTGCGGACGGCGCTTGTATTGCTTATCGAAGACTTGTTCCGTCTTGGCGTCCACATTAACCGCTAATTTACCAGAAATAGAAGCAAAACTTTCTGTTTCCACAACAGCCTCTGCTGCAACTGCTACTGGAGCAACCTCTGGTTGAGCCTCAACTTTCACGTCATCCTTCTTATCCGAGCTCGTGCTTAACACCTGAACATCACGACTGCCATCGCGATAGATCGTCACGCCTTTACAGCCAAGATCATACGCCAGTTCATAAAGTCGTTTCGTTTCTTCAACGGTGAAATCAGCTGGGCAGTTCGCTGTCTTCGAAATCGAGCTATCTACCCATGTTTGAATCGCTGCTTGCGCACGAATATGGTCCTCGGCGGACAAGCTCATCGAAGTAACGAAGTAATCAGGCAGCTCCTGATCTGGATTCGCATCCTTCCAATTCTGTGCAATCGGTACATACTGCTTATCGAAGCCTAGACGGCTTTGACGATAGTATTCGAATGCGAAGTATGGCTCGATCCCCGTGGATGTGCCAACCATCGTACCCGTGCTTCCCGTTGGCGCTTGTGTAATAACGGTAACATTACGCATACCCTGCTGACGAATCGCTTCACCAACCTCTGGATAGACCTCCGTCATTTTACGCATAAAGCCGCTTTCCATAAATTTATCTGCGATAAAGGCTTGGAAGGATCCTTTCTCACCTGCTATTTCAGCTGAAGCCAAGTAAGCTTCTCTCGCCATGAACCCATAAATCTTGTCCAAGAACACAAGAGATTCCGGACTGCCGTAACGAATTTTCAATAGGATCATAAGCTCAGCAAGCCCCATTGTACCCAGTCCTACGCGACGTTCATTTTGCTGATTCGCACGATTTTCTTCAAAATGATAAGGTGTTTTATCAATAACATTATCTAGGAATCGTGTCGAGTAGCGTACCACTGTTGCCAACTCATCCCATGCCACATCTTGCTTCTCAGCATCATAGAATTTGGACATATTAATCGCAGACAAGTTACAAACGCCCCAAGCTGGAAGTCCCTGCTCCCCACATGGATTCGTACAGATAATCGGGTTGAAGTACCAGCTGTTCGACATTTGATTGTAATATTCCAAGAAGACAACGCCTGGCTCTGCCGACTTCCACGCCGACTCAATGATCGAGTGCCAAACATCACGCGCGCGCACAGTACGATAAGGCTTAACAGCCTTGCCTAATTTCTTCCACGCATCTAAATTACCATCCCACAGTTCATTGTACTCAGGATCCGTCGTGTCTGGGAAAACTAGCTCCCACTCCAAATCTTCCTTCACAGCTTTCATGAAGCCATTACTGACGCACACGGATAAGTTCGCGTTCGTAATTTGCCCCATCGTAGACTTCACCGTAATGAAATCCTCCAAATCGGGATGCCAATCATTAATCATCAGCATCAACGCGCCGCGACGGCTTCCGCCCTGCTCAATCAAGCCTGTTGTGTAGCTAAATAGACCGCCCCAAGAGACAGCACCACTGGAGGATCCATTTACCCCTTTCACCACCGAGCGTCTCGGACGAAGTGAAGATAGGTTGATCCCGACGCCACCGCCGCGTGACATAATCTCCGTCATTTCGGACAATGTGCTCATAATACCGCCACGACTATCCTTCGGCGATGGAATAACGTAGCAGTTAAATAGCGTCAATTCATCACTCGCATCCGCGCCAGCGGCAATACGGCCCCCTGGTACAAGCTTCCAATCGTTCAGAATGTATCTGAATTTATCTGTCCATTCCTGACGCTTCTCCGCTGTCTTCTCGACCGATGCCATAGCGCCTGCCAAGCGATCCCACATTTCTTCCGGTGTTTTTTCCATATTTAACGTTAGCTTCTCAACGGCAGATTCTACGGTTTCCCCGCTGCGTGTTCGAACCTTCACGGTATTTCCTTCACGACTCGTAATTTCGCCAACCTCTTTGGCTGGAAATTTGGGATCATCCTTGGTCAGAACGAGAACGGTATCTCCCACCTTCGCATGACTCGTATCTGCATTCTTAAGTGCATACCGATCCAAAAATATCTTTTCACTCAATCCCGTTAGCTTCTTACTCTCAAAAACATTCCCCATGTACATAATCCTCCCAATAGACTGCATTTTCAGCTGCAATTAAGATACGAATTGCAAGAAACGATTTCCAACAATTCACAATATATGGTATCGCCATAATATTATACTACACAAGATATGGTTCAACCATTGGCAAAAGTCCTAAAAATAAAATTTCGTAATCTTCTATTGAATTTGCTAGCTTTGACGCGGCACTCTTCCTTTGATACCCTATTAGTAGGATACCACATCAGGACATTTATTAGAGCATATGTTCCGTAAATATTTTTTTATGAAGGAGCGCGCCCACATGTATTTTTATAAAAATGAATTCGTACATAAAAAGGACATTCAGATTTCACCTGATGATCGCGGCTATTATTTCGGTGACGGCATTTATGAAGTATTTCGCGTTTACAATGGACTCATTTATGAGGGCGAAGCACACATGCAAAGACTCGTTCGCACAGCCAGCGAAGTTCGTCTTCAATTACCTTACTCGAGGGAAGAAATCATAGACATTCTAAACAAGCTTATTCAGCAAAATAACCTCATCGAAGGCACGGTTTATTTGCAAATCACCCGGGGTGAGGCCCCTCGTGCGCATCCTTTCCCGACACAGGCTGAGCCCATTTTATTGGCCTACTGCTCTGAGGTAAAACGTCCGTTAGTCACGATTCAGAACGGAATCAAAGCCATCACGCAGCCCGATATTCGGTGGCTTAGATGCGATCTCAAAACCTTGAATCTACTCCCTAATGTCCTCGCGAAACAAGCTGCGCTTGATCATGATGTGCAAGAAGTCGTGCTGCATCGGGAAGGCACAGTGACAGAATGCAGTGCCTCGAATCTGATGATGGTTAAAAATCAGGTTCTCTACACTCATCCTGCGAATCATCTGATCTTGCATGGTATTACGCGTGCGGTGGTATTGCGACTAGCGCATGCGCTAGAAATACCAGTTAAAGAACAAGCCTTTACGACCGAGCAGCTTCTTCAAGCGGATGAAGCTTTTATCTCCGGTACGACAGTAGAAATCACACCGATTGTACAAATCGACGGACAAACCATAGGTACAGGTACATCTGGGCCGATCACCCAGAAACTTCAAGCTGAATTTGAAAGAACCTTTCTCAACTAAAAGGATCCATCCCCGAATATCACCCTAACTTTTAACCATCAATCGCAGTCCTTCCAATTTCCCGACACTCTGAGATCTCACAGCGGAGCAGCTTCTCGGTGAGTTTGAGAACATCAGCGGTAACAAGCTTTCGGATGACCGCTTGGTACTTGGTTAAACACAAATGGGCAGCCTCAGAAGCCATCTGACATGGCGACTGGGACTGTCTTTTCTACGTGCAATTACGGGAACTTTTCCTGATTCCACAGCCCTCAGAAATAGAGTAACTGGAAAATTGGACCCCAAAATATGTCTAAGGTAAATGGCAATCCGAAATAGGCTCGCGAATAGTTTAACAATTCATCATTATCGATTCATCCCCCACAGTTCCAGCGGATTGACGCAATTATGCATCATTTCATCCCGTCAGCCACCAATTCCAGTGGATTGATGCGATAACTTTTGCATTATTCCTCTTCCGAGGAGCAGGGTTGGAGGAGGTTTGCCTTGTGTTGAGGTGTTGAGGTGATTCAACTCAAATCAGTATGCCATAAGCAGCTAGGATGTAATCCTCTAGCATATACAAGGGACTGCCCGCATGTAGATCCATCTACATGCGGGCAGTCCCTTGCTTGAAAGAACATCGATGTTCCACATCATATTTCGGCTAGATTCCCCCATAAACGCACAAGTCCTAGAAGGACAGCGGAGCCGTTCTTTTCATCCCTTCCATCCCCTACCGCCGTAAATTCCACTCATCCGTGCCATACTTCTCACTTACAAGACGCTCCGTTAGTTCAACTTCATAGTCCGTCAAAGACGACTCAACGAGTTCAACTCCAAGGCCTAGCGCGATTTCACGTCGGAACGCATCCTCTACTTCTCTAAGTGTAACTTCTGCTTTCCCTTGCGCACGCAGCAAATCATTAATGGCTACTGCTTTCTTCAAGAAGCTCTGTTTCATCCGATCCCCGACTTTCTCATTCGAAAAGCGCAGCATCCGAAACAATTGATCCGTATCCATATCAAGCAGGATGGAGCCGTGCTGCAGCACGACGTTTTTCTGCCGTACTTGCGCGCTGCCAGCCACTTTGCGGCCTTCCACGACCAGCTCGTACCACGAAGGTGAGTCGAAGCAAGCCGCTGAACCCGCAGATGCGTATTTCTCCTTCTCTTCATCACTCGCCAGCTGTACCATCTCCGCTTGCAAGCCCAATGCACGAAACCCTTGCAGCAATCCCTCACTCAATACTCGGTATGCTTCGGTCACGTTACGTGGAATGCCCGGGTAATCCTCAGCCACGATAATGCTATACGTCAGCTCTTTATCATGCAGAACGGCTCTTCCCCCTGTCGGGCGTCTCACAAAGCCAATCCCCTCGTTCGCTACTGCTTCCTGATCTACTTCTGCCGCCTTTTGAAAATAGCCAATCGATAAGGTAGCTGGATTCCATCCATAGAAACGCACCGTCGGAGGAACCTTACCTTCACTATGAGCGGTTAGTATCGCTTCATCTAAAGCCATATTTTCAGCAGGAGAACGATCTCCTGTATGTATAAATCGCCAAGCTGTCATGTCCATTCATCATCCCTTCTTGCCAAGCTTTTCCCAAAACTAACCTCTATCATAGCATACTACAGCCCCTCGTTACGACCTCAGACCTCTACCTCACAGTAAAACTCTTATATGGGAAAAGTTATGAAAGATTCTTCTCTGGACATACTAACATGTATGCGACGTTTGCGAGGGTGGCGCAGTATCAGAACGTTTAGGAGGGCACAGCCATGCGTCAACATGATCAGCAAGAGAACATTCGCCCCATTCATAAACAGCTGGATATGCATTTTGAGAGGGACTGGTTTACCGAGCTGGACAATCGTGAACGTGGAGGAGGTCCTTGGGACGACTGGACCTTATATCAGCTTGCCTACGAATCGGAAGAGTCGGGGCTTATTTCTACGTTTGATGAAATGCAATGCCTCGCGCATCTGGGGACCCTTGAGCCTATGGCGCATCAGATTGATACAGCCAAGCGTGTGTTGAATGAGATGCGTGGACGCGCCATTTTGGCCGATGAGGTTGGACTTGGGAAAACAATTGAAGCTGGTTTAATTTTAAAAGAATACATGATCCGCGGGCTTGTCCGCAAAACGCTCATCCTTGTACCCGCTTCCCTTGTCCTGCAATGGGTTCGGGAATTAAATACCAAATTCGGCATCCCTGCCGTTGCACATAAGAAAGCCTACATGTGGCAGCAAGCCGACATTATCGTAGCCTCCATGGACACAGCCAAAAGAGACCCGCATCGCGAAATCGTGATGGGGCTTGAATACGATATGCTCATCGTCGATGAAGCGCACAAGCTGAAGAATAAAAAAACGACCAACTACACCTTCGTCAATGAGCTGCGCAAAAAATACTGCCTGCTCCTCACAGCTACGCCCGTGCAGAACGATCTCAAAGAGCTCTACAATCTGATCACACTGCTTAAGCCAGGTCAGCTTGGCGGTCAGAACAGCTTCAAGACCAACTTTGTTGTTGGCAAGCGGACGCCGAAGAATGAAATCCAGCTGCAGCAGGAGCTCTCCAAAGTGATGATCCGGAACCGACGCGGCGACGGGGGTGTTCACTATACGAAGCGGATTGTACGTAATATCCCCCTCACGCTCTCGGATGATGAGCAAGCGCTCTACGATGGAGTTACGAATTTCGTACGAACTCGCTATTCCGAGAGTGGCGGGGATCTTAGCTCCATGCTTTCAATGATTACCCTTCAGCGTGAAGTGTGCAGCTCGCGGGACGCTGTGTTCATTACGTTGGTGAATTTATTTAAAAAGACAGCCGAAGACTCCCCCGTACGACCTAAAATATGGGAGCTCGTCGAGCTGATTCGCAGCATTAAGTCGAATAGCAAAGCCGAAACCACGATGAGACTCATTCAAGACATCAACGATAAAGTGATTATTTTCACGGAGTATCGGGCTTCGCAAGAATATTTATTGAACTACCTCAAAGAACGCAAAATCACGGCAGTCCCCTATCGTGGGGGCATGAATCGCGGCAAGAAAGACTGGATGATGGATCTATTCCGTAATCGCGTTCAAGTGCTAATTGCAACTGAGGCAGGTGGCGAGGGCATCAATCTCCAATTTTGCCACAACATGATCAACTTCGATCTGCCGTGGAACCCCATGCGCGTAGAACAACGGATCGGCCGGGTTCATCGGCTCGGGCAAACGCATGACGTCAACATTTACAACTTATCCACAAGGGGTACCATTGAAGAACATATCCTCTCGTTATTGCACGAGAAAATCAATATGTTCGAATTAGTGATCGGGCAGCTGGATACGATTTTGGAGAAAATCGAGAAACGGGGCTCGCTTGAAACGTCGCTATTCCGCATGGTGATGGAAGCTGGCTCAGGCGAGGAAATCCGCCGTAAAATCGATGAGCTTGGGCATTCCTTCAGCGAGGTGAAGGAAGAAATCGAACAGAATCCGCAGTACGGCGCCAAGTTCCAAGACATCCTTGACGCGGTAGGCGGTTCTCAGAGCATGGAGGTGGGCCCATGAATAAACGAAACATCCATTCGTTTGTGCTGCGTTTTCTGGAAGCGTACGACTGCACGATTCTGGAGAAGACCCCTGCCTATGTGACGGCCAAACTATCTCCTGAAGCAGATCGGGAAATGACGGGTCGTCCTTATTATTGGAGCTTCATTGAGCGGACAGGCGCAGCAGCGGAGACGATGACGTATAAATTTGTGATTGACCCGGAGCAAATGAAGCTGGAAGCGAAGCCGAAGGCCGCCGTGACCACTTCGATCCAAAGCCCCCCCTCAACCGGCTACGGACCATCGGGTTCAGGCGGAGTTGCTGCGAACCCACCTGCGGGTAGTGCGCCGGATAGCATTCTCGGCCGTTATTTCGGCTTCGTTCCGACGACCATCACCACGCGAGTTCCACAAGATGAAGTCACCTTCGGCAGCCGACGACTTGACCAAATCTTTGGTATCGTTCGCGAACGCGGTCGATTCATTCACTTATTCGAAGAGCCCTTTCCTACGGGGGCGACTTATCATGCTTCCCTCGTTTACAATACGTGGCTCTGTGTGAATTACAAGGTTGAGCTTCTCTGTGACCGGAAGCGGACGGAAATTCATTCCCTTGCGATTCAGCTGAACAGCGGGGAAATGCGAGAGCATTTTCATAAGCATATGTTAACAAAGAGTCTTTCTCCGAAGCTTCCTGCGAATAGTCACATTTTACCGGATACGATCTCACTGCCGAAGGCGATCAATGCCTTGGAGATGACGCTTGAACGCAAAATCAGCACCTACGACCACCGATGGGCCGATGAAGCGAATGCGCAGCACCGTAGTGAAATCGATCGTGTAGAAGGGTATTACAATGGGCTTTTACTCGCTGCAGAACCCGACAAAAGAGACGAAATCGAAATCCAATGTCGGAATCGGTTGGAAGAGATCGATTGGCAGCATAAGCCACGAATCGCCGTGTCCGTCATTAATGGCGGTTTATTTCACTTAAATGCGAGTCGATTGTCGTCCAGAAACTGACGCCAGTCGCTAAAACCTCGCAAATAACACGCAACAGGTTCTAACATTCTTTTCAAGGCATACGAATTACAATAATCACATACACTAAGAGGTTAGCGAGAGGCAGGTGAACGAAGATGAAATCGTGGATCCCTTGGACAGCCACTTGTTTCATTTTGTGCAGTATTGGCTTCATGCCCTTACACACTTCGGCAGTTGACAACTTAGGTGGGACAAGCCTTACGCAGGCCGAGGTTAAAGAACCCAGCAAAGCAACAACCTCAAAGCCTGACTTAACGAATACATCTTCATTCGATTCAACCATCAGTCAGT
The DNA here is from genome assembly GCF_059692035.1 of Paenibacillus sp. J22P143. Classification (NCBI taxonomy): domain Bacteria; kingdom Bacillati; phylum Bacillota; class Bacilli; order Caryophanales; family Paenibacillaceae; genus Paenibacillus; species Paenibacillus sp. J22P143. Next base: position 33,495 of record NZ_JCAUAQ010000023.1, on the reverse strand, counting down.
GGCAATCAACGCTTGCGAAGGAAGCAGGCTTTGAAGGCTGGCAGCAAGCACGTTGGAACAGCTATCCGCTCGGACCAGGCACCCATGGATGGGTCATCATCCTCACCGATCAGGGGCAAGAGGTGGGCTATATGATTGTTCATGCCGCAGAAAACGGCGGTTACCGTTTAACCGAATATGGGACAGGCACATCACCGCTATTTAGCTTGGCCACGTTGTATCGTTCCTTGATACAACAGGAACTCATTCCTTTTACGACCTTATACAACGATTTTGTGCAAAATAAAACGATCATTGAAGACCGCTTATATATGGATACCCTTACTTCTGTTTGGAAAATCGCACTTGATGACGAGACGTATTATCTCGATGCCAAATCGGGCGAAGTACTTCCTCTCACAGAGGATCCAACGCAACGTATGACAGATAGCCTAGTCATGGAGACAGATGTATCGCAGGGTGCTGAAACCCTCATACGTCCCGCATTTGATCCCTACGAACGACTTCCATGGATTGAAGGCACACCGTTGCCTGTTACATCCTTGCCTGACCTTCAGGTCGCTTTGGAACAGGAAGAAAATCTCACCTACGTTACTGAGCTGTATGATGGGCAGGTAACGATGCCATTAGCTGTGCTCGGTTATCAACATTGGGTACTTGGGGATAACTATCTTGTCTTGGAGCACGAAGGCCCGCGTTATGTGCGATTAGATGCCACCCTTGGTCTAGGGCAGATTTATCCATGATACAAAGATTGCAGCCAACGAGGTGTACTCAACACGAAAGGCCAACCAGCGTTCTGGTTGGCCTTTTTACCACTCTCATTTTTTCGATTTCGTCCGTCCGAACAACATCCGTGCAGCTAACGGCAGCATCCCGAACCAACGGGTTTGCCAACCCTCGCGTTGTTCTTTGATCGACGCTTTCGCTTGTTGTCGTACTTCCTTCGGTGTGTCGATATAAGTGACGACTTGTTGTGTTATGTACTTCACGAGATCATCGCTTTTTGCCATACGTCCACCTGCCTTTTACCCTTATTCTAACCAGAGCAATAAGGCTTTAAACTTCACAAAGGCAGGTGATTGACCTCCTACACACCTGCGTTCATGCTGGCCTTCCGCCGCTCTCCGCAATAATTTTATCAGCGAAAGTTTTAATCGTACCGCAGCCTAGCAGCATCGGCTTATTATCACACTGCAACATCAAGGTTTGTGCGCTCGTATCCCAGGCATATTGAAAGCCAACATTCATGCTGACCACTGAAATCGTAAATTTGCCTGATGCTGTGTTAGGAATAGCAAACCCTTGTCTCCTACCTACCTGCTGCAACGCTCTGAATACCGAAGGCGAAATCCCTCTATACATCCATGTGCTACAAGTTGCCATAGGTCTTCTCACCTCTTTCAATTAGGATCATTAAATTGTATGAGGCATGAGGTTAAATCGTGCATATTTCCATAAAAAGCATCCGTCCGGTTCGTTGCTTCTACTTCTAATCTCGTCCAACACACATAAGCTAGAGTAACAGAGAGAGAAAGAGGTGTTGGTTTGAATGTGGGAACTAATGCTAGCAACCGAACAGCTTGACATTTATATGGATGAAGCAAATCTAAGGCTTGAGATACGCATAAAGACAGAAAAGAATTCAGCCCCCTTCACGATTCGCATGAACCATACAGACCTGACCCAGTTAATCCATACTCTTCTGGAAATCAATCGAAGTTTTCGAGGAGATATCCCTTTTTTTCATACGAAAAAGCTGCCGGGAAAGCGCTAGGTTGTCGCAAAAAAAGCACGATGCACTCCCCCACATTCTGTGGTTCGGAGCCATCGTGCTTTTTTAACATGCGTTTGATCGCATGGTTAGTTTCTATTGATTCCTGCAATCGAAGCGATGAAGCGCAAAATATAGAGGAACAAATTAATAAAATCAAGGTAAATATTCAATGCCGCGAGCGGAACAGCTTCCGATGCGACACCGTTGCGATACTGCGCAACATCATACAGTACCCACCCGCTGAAGATCAGAATCCCAGCCATGGACCAAACCAAATTCATCATGGAACCGAAATTTAGGAACATGCCAAGCACACTCATCAAGACAAGTCCAATCGTACCTGCAAACAAGAAGCCGCCTAGGAAGCTAAAATCACGCTGGGAACGATGTGCATAGAAGGCCAACGACCCGAAAATAACTGCCGTTGCGAAGAACGCACCCGAAACCACACTAGCTCCAAGCTCACCACCGTAATACATGATGACGGGATAGAGCGTCACGCCAGAAATGGCTGTAAACGCATAGAGGAATCCGTAGCCGATATGTTTACCGCGAATTCGAATGATGATCGCAGCAACCAGCATCACAACCTCTGCAATGACGAATAGCATAATCATCGATGGTGGTACTACCATCGCGCCGATCAAAGTCCCGATGAATGAAACCAACAGTGAGATCGCGAATGTTTGAAGCACATGTGCAAAACTGCCGGATTGTGTAATCGTAACGGTTCTATCCATGAAAAATTCAGCTCCTTTTGGTATTTAAAGATGTACAATCTATGCTATGTATTATACCTGCATTTCATGAAAATCGCTACAGGGTGGCAATTGGACATCAAAACACCCTTCTCTGAGAAGCTAGAAAAGGGTGTTTTAGGAATGCGATCAAGAGGACTCGAACCTCCACGGGGGTAAGCCCACACGGACCTGAACCGTGCGCGTCTGCCAATTCCGCCATGATCGCGTTTACAAAAATAATATACCATGTGACACGAAAGCTCGTCAATGAAACTTTTGCCTCTTGTGTATAATTCTCCAGCCTGTTCCTAACCCTAATCTCAAAGGAGGTATGAGCTATGAATGAAGAAGAAATCAAAGCTTTGGAACCGAAGTACACAGGCAATCAGCGGCATCTAACCGAGGGTGAAGCAGAGGGGATCGTACATGATCCAAACTTCAAAAGTGAAAGTGAAGACGAAGATATCACGGATTTCGATGCGTTAGCCATTGGACTCGCTTATGGCGTAACACGCAGGACGTAAGTCGTATATTGCATAAGCGCAAAGGGGGTTCTAAGCCATGAGTGTGGCGGGGAACCCTTTTTCGTTTCGTAACTAGCTGCGTCTCCCGTAAAATGCAAAAGTACAACCTTTTTAATCGAGTTTGCCTCTCGATCTACAATGTGTGCGAAAGTGAAACTATTTCTCCAGCATTCATCCATAAGACACTATTTCGATCCTAAAGGTTGCACTTTCGCAATAATTCAGCTAGGATTAGCCGTTTTGCGCAAAAATTAGTGTACTTTTGCATCTTTGAGCATTTTTTCACCATAAAAGCGCGGAGGGCAGTCGATTCTGATTCTGGTTATTCCTTCGAAGCTGCAGCAGCGCGTTTGCTCATTTCAAGTTCATATAACTTTCCGGATGCTAAAATAGCTTCATAAACCGTTCTGCCAATAAGGTAGCCCAGTGTTGTCGCTGTACCCGCGTACCGAAACGTAGTCGCCCCTCTGCCCGTTGCGGCAATCAAAACGGCATCTGTCGTCGTTCCTGTTGCAATTTGACCATTGATCATGGTGTTCAACTCTTGAAGTGCAGCAGCCTTGGCTTCGGTAGCAGTAATAACCGCATTCACCATCGCAGCGTCCGTCAGCTTGCCCTCAATGACCACGATCGTATTGATCGTGCCAGGATAGAGGGAGGCAGCTGGCAGCGTGGCCCCTGCTCGTGCTTTATTGCCTAGTCCGACAGTCACCCATGCGGCAACTCGAAGCTCGTGCTCAGCATGCACAGCACTAACATTCCGCTCGTTATACTCCTCGTCTTCTGGCGGCCAAGCTAGCTCCTTGAATCCAACATCCTGCACCCACGCCGCGGTAAGCATCCCAGCCGTATCTTGAGGTTCCAACCCTTCTCGTGCGATGAAAGCCTTCATCTCCACCAATGGGTCGACCTCATTATAGGTCTTGTCTACTTGTCGATTCATCAAAACACGATGATGCCCAAATCCTCCACCCCAGGGAGAGGAATTCAGTGTTCGCAGGGGTGTTTCACTTGTGATCTGCATATAACGACCATGTGGAGAATGTACCCGCTCCAACTCAACACCAGCAATTAAACAACGTGTAGAAGCTCCATCACTCTGCATCATCGGACAGATCATCCGGCGCAATCGTATCCTGAGGCAGCATGAACGCTGGTGGCCTTTCGTTCTCATAAGGCTGATACACGTATCCGCGGGCAAGCTTGACGACTCTACGGTTTTTTTTGCGTATAAGGACCGTCTCATCATCCCAAGCTACAACAATACCACGTACATCGTTCGCCGGACTTACATCTCTAATCACTCTTAGCAATGTGCTATCTACGCGATATTGATCCAATTGGTCTTCCGAAATCATCTATGTAGCACCTCCATTATAGACATGGTTAAAATCAATCGTTCTTCCTTAGCATACACCAATTTGCGATTCGGTGAAACTTTACATAAATCCGTTCATCTTCGGTTACCTTAACGAGGACGAACACGCGACAAGGCAAAGGCTACCTCATGCCTACCGTAAGGGAGGACATTATCAATGGAGAAGCGAACGTACTACATCAATGTAGGCACGGGAGAAGTACTCGAAGACAGCACCGCGCTTGATTATGAATTTGAAATATCCGCAACGGAAGATGACATCGCTAAGCTGCAAGAGCTTTTTGAAGAAACCGACAATTCTTCTCAGGGCAGCTATGGGACTTCCTGGCTCCCTTGGAAAGTATACTACTCGAATGAAACGAATCAGGAATATGATTACTACTTAACGGAAGTGTATCGAACACTGCACAGACTAGGCTCTGAACAGACCAAGAGGCATATCGAAACCATGAATGTTTTAGAAAATGGCATCTGATCCTCGTCTTCCGAAACAACAAAAAGGCCAATTATCCTGATGGATTCATTGGCCTTTTTTCATATATGGTTGGTTAGCTTACATGCTCTTTCGAATCATTCGTTTCAAACCAGAAATCAAGGACTTTGCTCGACATCACACGTTTCTTAATATAATCCGATTGTGCATCAGAGAATTGCTGCTCCCACTCGATCGTTAGCTCCGTACAAAGCTTCACGACTGTTAACAACTCGGACCAGGCCACATAGCGCTTATACCAGAAAAATTGAGGGTGTTCAATCATATACGGATACAGGTCATCAAACTCTGTATGTTTACAATCAAGCGCACGTTCAAAGTGAGTCTTTGCTTCCCCAAGCTTTGTCATAAAATAGTCAATGGAACCATTTTCGATACCCATAGATGTCAGCCTCCTCTCTTACCTTGTAATCATTATAAAGGATAAATCGGTTTCAGGGAAGTCATTGGACAGATGTAAAATCAGTCAAAAGTGATCTGCCCGTTCGCCAGAGAAGCAATTCGAGCGAGCGACTCCACGCGGATACCGCGTTCGCGAATGGATTTACCGCCATTTTGAAAAGATTTCTCTACAACAATACCGACGCCGACGAGCTCTGCTTCTGCTTTTTCCACAATACGGATTAAGCCGCGGGCTGCATCCCCATTTGCAATGAAATCATCGATCAATAAGATCCGTTCCCCTTTGCCTAGCAAATGCGTGGACACCATAATGTCGGTAACAATCCCTTTAGTAAAAGAAGGTACTCGTTCACTATACGTATCTTGATCCATCGTTAACGTCTTCTTGCGACGTGCAAATACCATGGGAACACCGAGCTGTAAAGCAGTCGTATAAGCAATAGGAATACCAGATGATTCCACAGTTAATACTTTGTCTGGTTTCGTTTCTCTAAACAATCTTGCAAATTCTTTCCCCATCTCCATAATGAGAACAGGATCTACCTGGTGATTCAAAATCACATCAAGTTTAAGTACTTGATCTGAAGTAACGACGCCGACCTCTAAGATCCGCTGTTTTAATAACTCCATGAAATCGGCCCCCTATAGCTGTCTATTATGAGTAAGTTACCATATTGCTCCTGCCTCTTTCAAGTCCATTTAGAAAATAACAAAAAACACTGAAACTTTTTGGGCTTCAAAGGTGTCTAATATATATAAGCAGATTTCATTCAATTGGAATTCGTTCTAGAATTGCTCACATTTGGGCACGAAGATGCATTGAAAACCTTCGATAAAACAGTATCATTAATCTTACTTGTATTTATTACTTCAATTACTCCTCGGAGGAAAGGAAAGATGGCAATGAACAACTTAATTAGACCCATTCTTGTAGGCTGTTTGCCTGTTGCAATTGCATCATTCTTGGTTAGTGGATGCCAAGAATCATCTGCTCCTGCTCCAAAGGCTACAATAGACGCAACAACGTACTCGCCATCCCAGATTTACCACGAGCCAACGCCTTCCATCGTTGTCTCAGCGCCGACTTCCACACCTGCGATTGACGAAAGTATCAAACACGAAGCCCAAGTTGCCGGCATTACCAAAGTAGATCAAGGAGAATTATCGCAAGCGCAAGCCTACACGAGCCCGAAACCTACGGCCAAGCCGAAGGTAAAAGCCGAGGATGCGTACCAGCAAGAGAAGCCGACCTTGATGGGGTTAAAGCTTGGAACACCGAAAGCATCGGTACTGGAGCGTTTTGGCAAAGTGAAGAAACAATTTGATATGGAAGACGATAACATTGAGGTTTACGATTTCACCGACTTTTCGGTTGGTTTCAATAGTAAAGGAACGCTTGAATTCGTCGATGTGCACTCCATTGATATTGACCCTGGCTTGCATGGTTTGCGTTTAGGCCAAAGCCTACAGGATGCGATTGCTATACTTGGCAAGCCTGATACAAACTCAACCTATGTGCTATCTTATAAGGCTCAGGGCACCTTGCTCAAGATCGATATTGATCCGCATGACAATACGATTCAATCCATTAAGCTTTTTGCAAATTCGTAAAACCAACACGTAATTAAACATAAGACCATGAATTCACCCTTAAAGGTTGAATTCATGGTCTTTTTTTCGATTTTCGTCTCAGCACAACAACGTGATGTTTCCGAAAGCGAAGGTAGATAAGCACGCCTATGGCAGCAAGAATAGCTAGAAAGAATAATGAAATTCCCATATAGGTATGCATCAAATGTAGAAACGCTTCCCAATTATCGCCGATAAATCGACCCAGCGTCAGAAAGGTTGTACACCAGAGCAGCGCTCCCGTTCCCGCAAACAAAATATACTTATAAAACTTCACACCGCTAACGCCTGACAAATAGCAAGTGAAGTGACGAACGCCAGGTACGAAATAACCGAAGAAAACCGTCCACAGCCCGTATTTCTGAAACCAACCTTCCGCTCTCTCGATTCGGCTCGGTGTCAGCTTCACCCATTTGCCATAACGAGTGAGAAAAGGCTTCCCCACACGATGACCGATTACATAACTAACCGTCATCCCCGTCATTGTCCCTGCATAAATAACGGCTAGTGTTGGGCCGAAGTCAAAAGGGCCGCCCCAAGCGGTCAAAGAGCCGATGAACACCATTAAGGTTTCATCCGGAATCGGGACACCAACCATACCAGCGGACAACAAGAGATATAAGGCAACATAGCCGTATTGGTTAATAAAATCAAACAGGAATTCCTTCACAACCTACACACTCCCGAGAATAACGTCATCTGCCCAGTTCCTCAGGGGCTTGCCCCTAAGTTCCAGTCATGCAAGCTTGCACACAAACATACCTTGTACTATACCAAACGAAAGAAAGCGAGGCAATATATGCGAAATGGTGCACAGATTGTCCGTGTCGCCTTCACCTACATCGGAACTGTCGTTGGGGCTGGTTTTGCTTCTGGACAGGAAATTCTTCAATTTTTCACTCGCTATGGCTCGCTAGCCACATTAACGATCGCTTTATCTACGATGCTGTTCATTTGGATTGGCATACAGCTTATGCTTATGGCACATGACTTGAAAGCAGAATCCTATGAGGATTTGAATAAGGTGCTTTTTGGTGAAAAAATAGGGAAATGGATCAGTTTGTTTATGATGGTTGTTCTTTTTGGCATTACAACCGTCATGTTAGCGGGTGCTGGCACGGTATTTGAAGAACAGCTTCATCTCTCGTATACGACAGGACTAGTGATCACACTCATTCTTTCGTATGTGATTTTGACACGCGGGATCAAAGCCATTATGACCGTAAACTCCGTCGTAGTTCCTATCATGCTGATCTTCAGCTTCGTCATTGTTGTCTATACCTGGCATTCACCAGCGTCTGGCAACTGGCTGCGAATCACAAGCGATGATCATCTGATTCGTATCTGGTTTGCACCGTTTCTCTATACGGCATTTAATTTGGCGATGGCGCAAGCTGTACTCGTTCCCATGGGTGGAGCGATTCGGGATCGTTCCGTGCTTTATTGGGGCGGATTACTTGGCGGAGCAGGCATAGGGTTGCTTCTTTTAGCTGCACATTATGCCCTATCCGCACAAATGCCAGGTATCGCACAATTTGAAATACCCATGGGTAATATTATGACCAAATTAGGTTATTTCCCACAAGTTGCTTATTTGCTCGTTATTTATGGGGAAATATTCACAACCTTTATCGGCGATGCCTACGGCTTATCCATGCAGCTACAGCAGCGAATTAAGCTGCCTCCGAAAGTGATTCTGATCTTCATCTTACTTCTTAGCTATGCGATCAGTCACATTGGATTCAAAACATTGCTAACCGCTTTATATCCGCTATTTGGCGTGGTTAGTGTCGTTTGGCTCGTGTTGATGATCTGGCGTAACCGCCGAAGTACGTTGTGAGGCATTCCCCGAAGGGAAGCTGAGCACGACAATCAAACGAATGAACAACAGCAGCATGCCCATCGTGGAAAGGATAATACCCGTAAGCAAATATGCCCAATGGAAATTCGCTATTTCTGTATGGTCTCGTCCAACTGCCACAAGCTCTGCCACCATTAATAAAAGTCCAATGATAAATAGACCAACGAACGAATAATCGATGATCGTCCATCTAGAGAGATACGTACCTGCAATTTGGGCTTGGCTGACAGCTCTCGGCGACGCAGCTTGCTGCCGCCAGAGCTGATGTACTGTCCAAGCTGTATAGATACCGGCTCCTGTTACAAATAGCCCAACTACCGCACCCATAATAGCTAAAAATAAGTTCATTTCGGTCCCCCCTCCTTCAGCATCTTAGACTAGCGTTGACGCAAGCCATAGATGAGTAGTATTGTACAGCCAAAGCTAATGACTGGAAGTGCATATAGCAAGGGAAGCAACATCACAGGGGGAAGCTTCATGGCAGGAAACCAAAGCAGCTGTAGACGCTTCCTTTCGGTCGCTCCATCGTCATGATCTTCCCTGCGAGCTCGAAGCGTCTCCGTCGCGCCCTCATTCCATTGGATCTTTCCCTTTTTCCATCCGACCTGATAGGAAATTTCCCGGTGTTCCTTCCGCTTATCGTTACCTGATTCCACGTTTCATGCCCCCGTCCCATTGCTTTTATAAATACGTGTTCAAAAAGTCCGATTTTCAGCACCGAGAAGATTGAATTTCCGGCTGAATTCAATATTTGATGTCGAATACGCTTCTTGGACTACTTCGTGATCAACATTGGACTTATTGAACAACCTCTATAAATGAATATAAAGGTGACCAGGAATGACTCTGGCTGCCGCATCGCGCACATGTCCATGGCATGTAAATAGCAGCACCTGATGACGCGTGCTCAAATCCGCCAGAACACGTAAACAGCTTTCCATCCGTTCCTCATCGAAATTCACTAGAATATCGTCCAGCACTAAGGGTAAAATCGCCTTCCCCCCATATTCCTCGACAAGAGCAAAACGCATGGCTAGGTACAACTGCTCGGCTGTCCCGCGGCTAAGCTGATTCGTGTCTACCGTTTGTCCGTTAGCTCTTACAGCCAGTAATCGTTGCTCGCCAAATGGCGCTTTAACGGCCATAAATGCCCCATTCGTCATCTTCGCAAAATACTCAGAAACCCTTAGCAGCACACCTGGCTGACGCTCCTGTTCGTAGACATCGCGTGCTTTTTTCAATAAAAGTGCGGCAAACGAAGCCACCGCATACTGATTCACGTGGTGCGACAGCGTCGTTCGAATAGACTCCGCCTGCAATCGTAGATTCGCCGCTTCTGCCCCCTGCTCTAGCTTCTCGATCTGACCTGTAAGCTTTCCAATGACCTCTCTAAGCTCATTGGTTTGAGAGATTGTTTCCGGTAGTTTCTCCTGTAGAGAGGCTGTTAACAGGGCTAGATCTTCTTCCCCCTGTGTTTCCATCAACTCCATAAAGCTTGCCAATAAAGAACGGCTCAATAGCGATTCAAGGGAAGCTTCCAATACGATTCTTTCGTCTTCAAGCTTTCTTTGTTGAAGCTGCTCGCGTTCCAAAATGCGCAGATGCTCACTGTCTACCGCAGATGCTTCATCTAGGAGCTGTTGAACACGAGCTAGTGTCCGATCCGATTGTTGCTGGGTTAGCAAGATCGCTTGTTCAGCTTCTAAGTGTAACTGCTCGTTATGCCTTTGTTCTGCGATGAGCACTAGCTGCCGCTGCTCCGCTCCTTTCCAGCGCTTCAACGCAAACAAGCAATCGTGATAGGATGCTGGCAAATCAAGCAGCCTCCTAACCGTTTCTTCAAATGTATGGACGTTTGCAGTTAACATGTCTAGTTTGAATGCCATTTTGTCAAATTGACGCAGTCCCTCCTGCGCCTGCTCGATGACCTGAATCGTTTCTAGCAAGGCATCTGTGGATAACTGCGATCCTAACCCAAGGCTTTGCTGCCATTCCTGCCAGGCGGCTTGAAGTTTCATACTCTCCGCTTGGACTTCGTCAGCATAACGCAAGCGCTTCTCATGATGCTGCCCAAGTGTGTGCAGATTCTCCTTAGCATCCCTTAATTTCTCAAGCTTACGGAGCTGTTCGCTATGTTGATGCTTACTCTTCTCCGCTTCCCGGAACCATGCATCCAGATGAGGCTGAAGCGCTAGAATCGACACAGTAGGAATTTGGCTACGATCCAAGCTTGTCAATTCCGCTGTCGTTGCAGCAGCTTCCTGATAGCTAACCTGTTGAAGCTGCTGGCGCTGAAAATGCTGTATCTGCTCCTGGATGCGACGTTCGAGCTGCTGGAGCTCCTGCTCCAAGCGATGATCTTGAGCTATAGCGGGTGGTATCACACGGGATGCTCTGCTTCCGTGCGTTTGACGACCCGAAAACCAAATATAGCCAGAAGCACCTGCGAAGATAAGGAAGGCAACTATTGCTGCTAGCCAGTTGCCCTGCCAGACGAAAATTAACGGTATGAGAAGTGCTAGAAGACCAGCAGCCATCATCATGCGTTGACGCAATTTATGAGCAGAATCTCGCCCTGCCTTGGCAGCTTCTTCGAGGCCCTGGAGGTGGAGTTTTTGCTCAGCTTGACGCTCTTGCTGATGTGCAATTTGACTTGTTACTAGTTGCCAACGCGCATAATCAGAAGCCAGCTTCTGCAAGAATGCAGTTGGATCGGAGTCAAGTGTCCCCTTGTCGTTTTGAATGCCTCTACATGTTGCTTCTAGCCCCGCTACCTGCTCTTGACCGCGAGAAACCTGAGCCTGTAAGCTCTCCAGCTCTGTCTGCAGACGCAGCTCGGTTTCTGATCTATGGCGGAACTGCTCTTTATACGTACGTACCTGTTCACGAAGTGAAATTGTTACAGCGAACGAGGTGACATCGGTTTCATCCCATTGCACATCCAAATTGGATAACAGTCTATCCACTTGCGCACGATGGTGCGCAAGCTCAACCTGAAGCTGCTCAATCTGGCGTTTATGCTCCTCGTAGCCAGCCGCTTGCTCTAGCCAATGGTTCAGCTCGACTTGATGCGCGAGCACCTTTGGATCCCTCGGGAGCGCAGCAAGCTCGCTGCGCAAGCTCTGCAGCCGCAGCTGCAGCTTGTCGCGCTCCGCCTGGAGGCGCTCCTGCTCGGCCTCGAGCGCCTCCAGCCTTGCCGTGGCCTGCTCCGGGAAGCCCGGCCGAGCCGGCAGGCCCTCCAGCTCGCGGCCGATCTGCCGCAAGCGGAGCCATCCGCTGCGCGCCTTGCCGGCCAGGCCGAGCTTGTGCAGCTCCGCGCGCAGCGCCTCCTGCTGCCCCTCCAGGGCAGCAGCGCGCGCCTCCGCGGCGCAGCGCTCTTCCTGCAGCCGATCATAGTCGGCTGCTCCGTCACGGCTGCGGCGCAGCGACTGCTCCAGACCCTCGAGCTCCTTTAGGAGACGGTTCATCTCCTGATTGCGTCCGCGGGGTCTGTACAGGCCGTCGGCCTGCGCCGTCAGCTTGCGCTCGGCCTCCATGATGGCCGAGCCGCTTACACCAAGCCCAGCGCTATACAGATAGCCGCTGAGCTCGTCCGTCTGCAGGGTGCGTAGCTCCTGCAGCTCGGTTAAACCAAAAGCGAACAAGCTGCGATAGAGGTCGGCCGATAGGCCGCCTAGCAGCGTGTTCAGCAGCTCTTCGCCGCCGGTGGTGCCATCACCGAGCGTGACCTTCACGAGCCCCGCAGAGGCTCGTTTGCCGCCTGTGGCGGGCGCGTCGTAGCGCTCGACGCGGATGCGCTGCCCCTGCTCATCGAGCAGGGTTAAGGCGCCCCCGTGGGCGCCGCCGCCAAGCGGCTCGTAGCGCTCCGACCGATTCGTTCGCGTCGGAAAGCCGAACAGCACTGCGCGGACGAAGCCCATGAGCGTGCTCTTGCCCGCTTCGTTAGCGCCATAGAATACGGCCAGATGACTGTCCGTATTCAGCTGACGATCACGCAAGCTGCCAAATCCATCGACTTGGATGGCTATGATTCTCATCCAGCGTTCCCTCCATCCGCGGTAAGTAGATCCGCAACAAGTACTTCCGCGGAACGCAGCCATTCGCGCAGCTGCTCTGGTGTTGCCGCTGTTGGGTTTCCTGCGGATTGAGGCAATCCCTGCAGGGCAGCAAGGGCCTCGCTTGCGAAGCTACCCAGCAAGTGTTCGTCATTCTGCAATGCTGCGGCATACCTTAACAGATCGCCTAAGAAGCTCTTCTCTTCCAGAGCTGCTGCCAGATCAAGCTCACTCGCCGTTCGGTCCTCGATCGATTCGATCCACACGAAGCAACTTCGCTCCACTTCTTCTTCTCTCAGTTCATCCATTAATTCTTGTAGGGCACGTCCTTTACGCAGCCGTTCATGAATCTCGCTGCGTCCTTCTAGAACAATACGTACAATCCCATCTCGGCCCTCGGCCTCTTGACGCAGCCGATCCAAAAGTTCACCTAAGCGATCTTTCAACACTTGCTCCGTCCGAATCTGGGTCACTGTTAGTTTTTCTTGGAACCAACGAACCGTATCTAAGGTATAAAAAGTAAGCTCTGCACGACCATTTTCATCCATGTCTACCAGATAACAACCGCGAGGTCCCGTTTCCCGAATACTTCGGCCTTGGATGTTTCCAGGGTACACGATGGCAGGCTGTTGATTCAAAACATGTCTTGAATGTACATGGCCAAGAGCCCAGTAATGCATGCCCGCGTCCAATAAATCCTGCTTGCTGCATGGCGCATAATTATCGTGATGCGGATCTCCATCGACATTCGTATGCAAGAGTCCGATCTGGCATACTTGTGCTTGTCCTCTTTTAAATTGTAAGGCAAGATTCTCGGTTACCGCTGAGCTCCCATACGAAATCCCATGTATCTCGGCGATTAGACCGCGATCTTGCTTCACAATCTGGAAGGTTTCCACCTTCTCAGACGCAAAAAAATGGACGTCTGCCGGCCAAACCAGCTTTGCGGCACGTCCATCCTCGGGGTCATGATTACCATGTATGATATAAACAGGAATGCCTCCAGCGGCTAATTGTGCCACTGCTTTCTGAAAGCGAATTTGCGCCCGCAGCGAACGATCCGACACATCGTAGACATCCCCGCTAACCAACACAAAATCCACTTGTTCTTGTATAGCAAGCGCCACAAGCTCCTTCAACGCTTCGAACGTCGATTCTCGAACTCGCTCTCGAACCCGCTCAGGAAGCGCCGACATGCCTTTAAAGGGGCTATCTAAATGCAAATCGGCAGCATGTATAAACCGCAGTCGTTTCATGGCTCGAACGCCTTCCTTATTAAACTTTATTCCTGTTGACCTGTTTCCTCTTGCTCCGTTGGCTCTGTCACTTGATAGCGCTCATACACACTTTTCAATTGACGAAGTACACGATTTAACGAGTAGGTTTTTTTCGCTTTTTCCCACGCTGCTCGCGCTAAATTATAGCGGAAGGTAGGGTCTATCACGACTTTCTCCAGTGCATGACTCAGCGCCAAAGCGTCCCCGACAGGTACTAGTAAGCCATTGTGACCATGCTCAATTTGCTCAGCGATCCCGCCAACATTCGTCCCGATCAAAGCTAACCAGCACAGCGCTGCTTCAGCGAACACGGATCCGAAAGCCTCTGCACGGGATGGCAGAACGAATACATCGAAGAATGGCATGAATTCTTCCGGATGGAGCATATACCCATAAAAAATCGTATCTTCATAAATATTGTGCTCAATCGCTAATTTCTCAAGCTCTTCGCGGCTTGGTCCATCTCCAATAATATGGAGAACAAACGGATGACCGCGCTTCTTCAGCTCACCACAGGCAATAAGCAGCGTATCCAACCCTTTGGCGGGTACTAACCGACAGACGGTAATGAATTGCGTCACTTGATTTTCATGTGAAATCGGACGGAATCGCTTCTCATCAAAGCCATTTGGAATGACGCCAATGCGTTCACTATCCTGAACGTATTCAGCCATATACTGCTTAAATGAATTCGATACGGTAATAATCTGATCAACCTTCGCTTCCAGCTCCCCATAGATCTGGGTAAGAAATTGATGCTCGACCCCGTTCTCAGCAATGCGCCCATTAAGAATGAGCTCTCGCTCAAAGCTGGAATGGATCGTCAGAATCACGGGTGTATCCGGAAAAACCTGTTTCATAACCAGTGCAGCTATCGGATGATGGGCATGTATAATATCAAATTTCTTAGAAATTCTGAGTTTTGTCCACCATACATAATCTTTATAGGTTTGAATGTATTTATCGATAATCGGGTTTCCGGCATACTTCCGCCAATCGAAAGTAGTGAAAGTTACCTCTTCAGTCCCTTTGCCGCGAATCCGCTTAGGCAGCGAAAACAGTTCCAATTCCCATCCTTTTTTATTAAATCGGTCCAAAATATAGGGAACCATGGATGACACCCCACCCGGTTGTTCCGGGGGAAAAAACAATGCTTGCAATATGTTCATTGCATGAGCCCCTCTCCCAAATCCTTGAGCTTACCTTCTTATTGTAACTTGTGTCAGACGAATAGAAAAGAGAACACAGCCTTAACAGCACAAATGTTCTATCCCTAGACCTCATTTTCCTTTATAATAGAGTCTACTTATGACGAAAAATAAGTTTTCTTGGAGGAAGACATGAACATCATAGATCTGCTTTACGGTGAACTAGCCTCATTTCTCTCGCATGCGATAATCGTTGTAATGGTAGCTCTTATGTTCGTCATTTCACTTCGTTTGTTTCTGGACCGACGCAAAAAAGCGTATATGTCCATGACGATATCGCTCGTTTTTGTCGGCATCCATTGTTTGCTTCAATTGTATGTAACGCTATACGACATCAATACGAGTTTAACGGATTATTTGCAGCTCATGCTCAAAATGATTTCATTTGTTCTTATAAATATGGGGATTTATCAATTATATAATCGCACGAACCGCAAGCAATATATATTTTTCTATGGCTTAATTGTCATGGGGTTCGTCGTGTCTACACTCCACTTCATTGTGCCTAATATGTATACCGGGACAGAGCAACAGGTCCGTCTCCTACAGGATATCGGCCTCGAGCTCTATGTATTCGTACTCATTTTTCTTTGCTTCTATACGATTCCTCCGTTCATTGGTCAGCAAATGAAATACCAACTGGCTCTGACGATTTACTTTTTCTTTCAGACGGTTCATCTTCTGAATATCTATATGTATGAAAATGCTCAGCCAGCGCTTACCCTTGCAGTCAATTTGCTGCCCATCATTTATTATTTTCTCTTATTTATGATTCTCTTTGAACGGGTCGTTGAGCTCATGCAAGCCATCTATAATTCAAGCATTACAGACGGTCTAACACGTCTCTATAATCGCAAATTTTTCTACAACCGCGTTACACAGCATGTTCAGCGCCATTTGCCTGTTACTATTTTGTTCAGCGATATCGATAATTTCAAGAAATTGAACGATACGCAAGGACACCAGATGGGGGACAATGTTCTTAAACAGGTCGCTCAAATTATGAAGGATGAAGCAGAAGAATGCGGGATTGCCGGCCGTTATGGCGGTGAAGAAATGGTCATCATGGTTTCCGATCCCAGCGTGAAAATGGACGCTTTTGCTGAACGAATCCGCAGCCGCATTGAGAAAGAAACCATTGTAACGGCCAGCATTGGATACAGCAAATACAAAAATGGTTTAAGCACAGAAGAGCTTATTAAACAAGCGGATGAAGCGATGTATCGTGCCAAGACGACAGGTAAGAACAAGGTTGTGAAATTCGCCTAATGAGTTGAGTGAACAAAAAAAGAGGAGCAACAGCGCTCCTCTTCCTTATTCATTACCTTCCAAATAATGCTCCTTACAGAACGCTTCCACGACCGCGACTTCATCGTCCTCCAGATCAAAATCCAGATAAAGCTCCGTCGTTTTCTCGTATAGCTCATATTTCATAAGTGCTGACGTTTCTTCGGTCACATTGTAGATGGCTCTGATATATAGACCACTCTCGGAATATAGCTCATCATCTTCTTCAACTTCAATATCGATGATAAATTCATATCGTTGCCCCGTCAATATCCCAAAAGGATCCCTGACCAATTCCACTGTGTAGGTTGTAATTGTAAACATCGTACCGCCCCTTTCTCTTCTGCACCTGTTAGTATACCCGAAAAACGAGCAAAAGAAAAAAGAGCATCTCAGTATCAACCTGAAATATGCCCCTATTGGTATTGAACTTTCATATGTTTACCTTTATTTAACCCCTAAGGCATCCAAATTCCGCTGGATCTGTAGCAGATGCGTCTGCACATGACGGATAAAGCCTTGAAATAAATCGGCGACCGAGATTTCTTTGCCGTTATTATTCCCCTTCCGCTCCCACTGCTCCTCCGTCAAACGCGCATAGAACAGCGCATTATAGGCAAGCACCGCATCGAACGCAAGTAAAATGTCACTCAGCTCCACCTGGTTCGCTCGCGAGCTCGCAACCCAGGCATCCTGATCATAGAGGAGAAACTCTTTGCCATTTTCCGCAACAATTTTGCGTATACGCACGGCGTGTACGAAGCTGGCATCCACGAGATGAGCCACTACTTCTTTGATGCTCCACTTTTCGGGCGCGGGCTTCCATTCCAACTGTTCACGTGAAAGCACACTTATACGTTGTTTAATTAACTCCGAAGTCGCTCGGTATATATCGATATGAAGCCTTGTTGTCTCACTCACGATCTAACACCCCATTCTTGAAAAATTTCTGCCGTATGCTCACCCTTGTGAGGCGGCTTGCGATAGATCTGAAACTCGTAGTCCGTTAGCTTAACGGGATAGCCTACTGTCGTGGTTCGTGTGTGATTCGGCAGCTCTAGCTCATGAATTAAACCACTTTCCGTCACGGCCGGATCCTGCAAAATATCCTCAAACGTATTAATCGGCGCACACGGAATACCCCGCCCATCAAAGATACCGAGCCATTCTGCTGCGGTTTTCCGACTGAATACTCCCTGAAGAAGCTGTGCCAGCTCCTTCTGATGCTTCGCGCGAAGTGTCTGATTCTGAAAACGCGGATCGTCAGCTAACGCTGGCTGCTCCACCGCATCCACCACCTCACGCCACAGCTTTTCATTCCCAGCCGCAATGACAAATGGCTTATCACTCCCGTGATAGCCTTGGTACGGCGCATTGCGTGGATGAGCACTGCCCAATCGCTTCGGCGCCACGCCATTGCCGTAATATTCACTCGTCTGCAGCGCGGATATCCCGAGCACACTAGCTAACATTGAGCAATCAAGGTAGCTGCCTTTCCCGCTCCGAGAAGCTTGATGAATCGCCGCAACGACCGTGTAGGCCCCATAGAGTCCTGCAACGAAATCAGCCACAGGAACACCGCATTTGACAGGCTCGCCAGACTCTTCGCCCGTCACACTCATCAACCCGCTAATCGCTTGTATGGTTACATCGAAAGCGCCCTTTTGCGCGTAAGCACCCGTTTGGCCGTAACCAGAAATGGAACAATAGACGAGCTTCGGGTTCGTTTCCGCTAATCGCTCATAGCTAAGCCCGAATTTCGCGAGCACGCCAGGACGATAATTTTCAACGATCACATCGGCCCCCGCACATAACTCACGCAGTCGTTCAAGCTCATCTGGCGCTTTAAAATCAACCGCAATACTGCGTTTATTTCGATTCAATGAACTGAAATTGGAGCTATAGCTATCCCCTTCTTCGTTTGTAAAAAATGGCGGCCATTCCCGCATGCTATCCCCTACATCAGGTCGCTCCACTTTAACAACATCCGCACCTAGATCCGCGAACAGCATACCAGCGAAGGGACCTGCCGCAATTTGCCCAAATTCAATGACTTTTACGCCTGCGAGAGGGCCTTGATTGTTACTACTCATATTCTCTTCGCTCCTCTTTGTTTGGTGGTTAGAGATCGTTCGAGGTCATTAGTTATAAATAGGACTTGCATTATCATGCTTCGTGATGACATCTCGCGCGTTTCCAGATGCCACGTCATGGATATGCCTAGGCTGCTTCCCGATATCCGTCCCATAGATGTGAATCGTAATGGCTACTTCATCAAACGGATTAGCAACGCCATGGATATCATAATCAGGCGGATACACAAAGGAGATATCACCTTGCGTAGCCGTGACCTCGGATACCTCACGAATCGTGTAGCGTGGCTCAGCGGATTCGCCGAGATCTTCTCGACGATAGCGTTTCTCCACAACCGAACCGCGGTAAACGCCCACTAGTCCCCAAACCAGATGATCGTGCACCGGTGCCACCTGCCCCGCTCCCCAGATGAAAGCGATGACGGAAAAAGACTCGTTCTCCGGCTTATATAACAAATACTGAGCATATTTATTCGGCAGCGGTACTTGCAAGTCCTCAGGAAGCAGATGCTCATTGGTCAACAGTTCCTGCAAATGCGGCCGCACTAGATCAATGATCGTGCGATGATCCTGATGATGAGCCAGAATGCTTGAAATATCAGCTTCCAGCTGGCTAAATAGTTTTTTACCGCTCATGTCCATCCCTCTTTCTATGATTGAACTACTGCGCTTTTCATAAAGGCACCAAAGTGCTGTTTCGCAAACAACGGATAGATTCGGCGTAATTCCTGGCTTACCTCATAACGAAGCGTCGCCAGCTCGATATCTGAAGGAGGTTCGAGGGTCGGAATCGATGTGTCATCCTCGTTGCTCAATCCCAAATCAAATCCTGTTCTGCCTTGCACCTCAAAAGGTTTCACACCTGGAACGGTTGCAGCAAGCCTTAATCTGCGATCCGGTCCGTTAGGCTTCATGACACCAAGGGGCGTGTAGACGCCAACTAGTCCGTTTTGATGATAAACGCCTTGCCCAGCTGCAGGTGTCGATGTGACGAAATCGAGCGTTTCTGGAAAACCTTTGATCCCGTGGTCCGTTTTAAATAGGAAAATGCGCTTGCAAGTGAAATAGACAACACCTGAGCCTGCCCCTCCGGGGAGTCTCACCTTTGGCTTCCCATAATCGCCAATCACATGCAAATTGATGCGTCCGTAGCAATCGATTTGAGCTCCACTCAGAAAAAATACATCCATCCCCCCGCGTTGCATGAGATCAAAGAACTCTCTCGTGCCCTGGAAGGGCCAATCACATTGCCCGAGTATATACACGGAAGCTTGCTTCGCATGCATCGATTTCGCAAGCAACGCAGCCGCAGCTGGAATCGGTGAGTTGTTCCCTACCCCAATAACTTCATGATTGCGCAGCTCTCTAGCTAGGTAACAGATCATGGACTCTTCCATGGAATAAGATGACATACGACTCATACAATACCTCCTCCGCTAAGTGTTAATCATGCTCTTCACATACACCTCAAAAGCAGCATCTGACGCCGAAGCTTCCATATAAAAGGAAATCGCCTCATCGTCTATGTCATAAAAACCTGGACAAGCCGTTGGCGAAGCGCCGCCTGGTGCATGAATAACTCCGCTGAGAAACAGCGAAGGGATATAGGCACCAAATTGGTTCGCTTCACTTCGCAGCGCATCAGGAGATACGATTTCTTCTACCGTAGCGAATGTCTTCCTTGAGGCTTGCGCTAACAGTCGATTGTTCTGCGCAGGATGTGCAATGACATTGCCGAACGCATCCGCCTTGTAGCCGTGAAAAATCGCTACATCTGGTCGAATCGCTGGCACAATGGCAATGCTCTCCTCCGCATGATACGGATTCGGTATTACATGGAAATCAGGTCTAAATTTCATATAATCCGTACCGATTAACCCTCGCACGGGTGTGAAGGGGATGCCTGAAGCACCAGCCCCAATCGCTGCTGTCAGCGTTGGACAAGCATGCTCCAGTCCAACAATCGCGCCTTGCTCGAATTTTCGCCTAAAGTTCAGTCCAAGCCCATACTCCCCCATCGAAATCTGTGAGAATTCCACGGTCGAAACCGCCCCAGCTCCGATCAGAAGATCGGCATTCACGGCTGCAGCCCCCAAGCAAACGAGATATAGCTGTCGCCGCTGTACGCGTATGATTTCACGTATGATAGCCATGGGAGACATCTCCATGTTGCCGCTAATGGCAAGCTTCGTACCATCCGGGATCTGTGCAACCGCTTCTTGGATGGAGATAAGCTTGGATGGCACAATTGATGGCACAAACGTCACTCCTTTTTCCTAGTAAAATTCCATCTCCTACAATGGATAATGGCAAGCCGCATAGTGACCTGGGGCAATGGCCGTAAGCTCCGGAACAACCTCACGGCAGAGCGCCGTCGCTGCTGGGCAGCGTGTATGGAAACGGCAGCCTGATGGCGGTCTAGCTGGCGATGGCATTTCGCCTTCGAGTGGCACGAAGCTGCGCTTACGTTTCGGATCCGGCACTGGAATCGCGGATAGAAGCGCCCTCGTATAGTGATGGGCAGGATGCCTGAACAACTCATCCGTTGGCGCAATTTCGACCAGCTTGCCTAGGTACATCACGCCAATGCGATCCGAAATGTAGCGAACAATATTAAGCCCGTGGGCAATGAACAAATACGTCAAATTCATCCGTTGCTGAATATCCTGCATCAGGTTGACGATCTGAGATTGAACGGAAACATCCAATGCCGAGACGGCTTCATCGGCTAGGATAAACTTCGGATTCAATGCAATCGCTCGTGCGATCCCGATCCGTTGTCGCTGCCCGCCTGAGAATTCATGCGGTAACCGATCATACCAGGATGGATTGAGACCCACCAATTCCATCACGTTCTCGACTTTGGCTCTTTTCGCTGAACCGCGTAAGGACTCATGCACCCAGAACGGCTCACCGATGATATCGCCCACTTTCCAGCGAGGATTAATGGAACCATACGGATCTTGGAACACCATTTGCATATCTCTTCGCGTTTCCTTCCAACCTTTCGAACCTGCCTGAATCAGATCTTTGCCTTCAAAATGAATCGAGCCCTCTGTCGCTTTCTCAAGCTGCAACAGTACGCGTCCTAGCGTTGATTTCCCGCAGCCGGATTCCCCGACAAGACCAAAGGTTTCCCCTTTGCGAATATCAAAGGAAACATCATCAACCGCCTTAATGGAGGTTCGGCCTCGACCAAACAAGCCTTGACGAATCGGGAAATATTTCTTTACATTCTTCACTTGGAGCAACGGTTGCTCCAAGCCCAGTGTCCAAGCATTCTTACGAATGTCTTCGTCAGCAATCAACTCGACAGGTGTCGGAGTAACGGTATCTCCGAAAAACTCAGCTGCCAAATGATCAATCCGCTCCGCATTCCAACAAGCGACCTCACGGCCGTGAAGCTCCTGCATGGGCGGATCTTCACTCAAGCAGCGATCCGTTGCATAAGGGCAACGGGGGTGGAAACGGCAGCCTGTCGGCAAATTAGACAAGCTGGGGATTGTGCCTTTTATCGTGTACAGCTTCAAGCCACGAACGTTATCAAGCGTTACAATAGATTGCAGAAGCCCTTGCGTATAGGGATGTGCGGGATTTTCAAAAAGTTGATGTACGGGTGATTGCTCAACTACCTTCCCCGCATACATGACCACAACACGATCGGCCATTTCAGCTGCAATTCCAAGATCATGTGTGATGAGCAGAATCGACATTTGAAATTCATCTTTTAACTCACGAAGCAAGCTTAAGATTTGGGCTTGAATCGTCACATCCAGCGCCGTTGTAGGCTCATCAGCAATCAGCAGTTCCGGTCCGCACGCTAGGGCCATCGCAATCATCGCCCTCTGGCGCATACCGCCGGAAAGTTCATACGGATATTGACCCATGCGAATTTCTGGCTCTGGAATGCCTACTCGGCGCAGGAGCGAAATGGCTTTCTCACGCGCGCCAACCTTCGAAATTCGCTCATGACGAACAATTACTTCTACGATTTGGCTACCAATCGTGAAGATCGGATCCAGCGCAGTCATTGGCTCTTGGAAAATCATCGCGATTTTCTTACCTCTGAAATCACTGATTTCCTTTTGAGACAGACCCACTAGACTTTGCCCATCAAGCTTGATATCTCCATGGGAAACAAAGCCGCCGTCATAATTAATCAGACGCATGATCGACAACGAAGTAATCGTCTTACCGCTGCCTGACTCCCCGACCAAGCACACAATTTCGCCAGTTCCAATCTGTAAGCTGATATTGTTGATCGCGTTTAGCGAGCCCTTGGATGTTTGGAAATCTACCGACAATTGATCAATCTCAAGTAATGGCTTCATCTTCTATGCCCTCGATTTCTTAGGATCCATACGATCACGAATTTCATCACCGATGAGATTGACAACAATGACCAAGAGCGTGATAGCGAGACCTGGGAAGGTAGCAACCCACCAGGCAACGGTCATGTAACTGCGTCCTTGAGATAGCATGTAACCCCAATCCGGTATCTCCTTCACTACACCAAGACCCAGAAAGCTTAATCCTGTGCCGACGAGTATGGAGCTTCCAACGCCGATGGTCATCATGACTAGCAAGGGGGAGAAACAATTCGGTAAAATGTGTCGGATCATAATTTCCAAATGAGAGGTTCCCACAGCACGTGCTGCATCAATAAAGGGACGATTACGAATCGAGATCACTTGACTGCGAACAACCCTCGCTTTACCCGGAATTGTTGCGACGCTGATCGCCAGAATGACATTGAAAAAGCTAGGTCCAAGCGCTACCGAAATCGCTATAGCGAGTAGAATCCCTGGTATTGTCATTAAAATATCATTAAATCGCATAAACAAGGAGTCCACTGTCCCGCCCCAATATCCTGCGATGAGACCGAATAAGGTGCCAATGCATCCCCCGAGTACAACGGAAACAACGCCCATAATGAGCGATTGCCTGCTGCCGTAGATGACGAGTGTCCATACATCGCGTCCAAATTGATCCGTGCCTAGCGGATGTGACAAGCTTGGTGATTTCAAGAGTTGATCCGTCAGCATATCGGTTGGCGAGTAAGGAGCAATCCATGAAGGGATGATGGCACACAAGATCAGAAACGCTAAAATAAAGAGCGAAGAACCAAGAAGCACCTTCGACAAGTTCAGCTTTTTCAGCCGAAATGAGAACGTGAGAAGCTCTTGCCTCTTCCGTAATAACCTTTCTGTTGTCACCGTGTTAAATAGCATATCAGCCAACTCCTTTCCTCATTATCCAGACTTACGCACACGCGGATCGACGTAGGAATACGAAACATCTACCATCAAGTTGACCAAAATATTAAAAAGTCCTGTAATCAGAATCGCCGCCTGAATCACCGGGATATCCTTCTGATTGATCGCATCTACGACTAATTTCCCTAAGCCCTGCCTGGAAAAGACGGTCTCCGTCACAACAGCGCCTGAGAGCATCTCGCCGACTAATAAGCCTAGAATTGTCACCGCCGGTAGAAGCGCGTTACGCAGCACGTGCTTATAGAGCACGATGTTTTCAGATAATCCTTTAGCACGCAGTGTTAATACGAATGGCTCATTGATGACTTCCAACACACTATTGCGAACCATCCGAGTTAACATCCCAGCTCCTGTCACACCCAACGCGAACGACGGTAGAATCAGTTGTTTGAAGCTGCCATTCCCAATTGCCGGAAGGAGCTGGAAATGCACAGAGAAAACGAGAATTAATAGAATGCCGAGCCAAAACTTTGGCATGGATACACCTAACAAGCTGATGACGCGCACGATGTAGTCCAACACCCGATTTTGATATACAGCTGATAAAATTCCTAGTATAAACCCCACAACGATCGCGAATAACGTGCTCAGTGCGGCTAAAGAAAGTGTGGCGGGAAGTTGAGCAATGAGTCGATCAATCACTGGCTGGCTGTTGGCGAAAGAATGCCCGAAATCTCCCCGTAAACTATCCCACAGATATACCGCATATTGCTGCCACAACGGACGATCTAGGCCTAATTGATGTCTCAAATAGGTAATACGCTCTGGTGCGGCATCATCACCTGCAATCATCTGGGCCGGATCCCCGGGAAGCCAGTGAATGATTAAGAAAACAAGCGTAAGCGAACCTATGATGACTGGAATAGAAACGATAAGCCTGTTCAATATAAACTTCACCATCTGGGACTCCCCCTCGTGTTCTTATTTTTGAATCCAAGCGTCGTAGAAGACAGGCCATGCTGGCGAGTCGAATGTTATCCCTTTGACCTCTTTGGTTGAAGCAACGGAATAATTAAAGACATACGTAGGTATTCCATATACTTGATCGATAATGTATTCTTGTGCGTCTTTGTAAATGGTTTTCCGCTTCTCAGGGTCCGTTTCCAAATACCCTTGTTCGAGCAGCTCATCCAGCTTCGGATCATTCGTTTTGGCAAGGTTATTTTCCTTAGACGGGCCTTTGGCCGAATACAGTTGTCTAAGCACATCAGGATCTCCTGAGAATTGACTGCCTGCAATTAAATCGTAATCCCCTTTGTTACGGCGATCCGTGTAGGTTCCCGTAGGTAGGGTGATCACCTTCAGCTCTATACCGACCTGTTTCAGCTGTTGCGTGAATATCGCGATGAGATCCAGTCGTTTCTCGCGATTTCCTTGCGTGTCGATGACTTCTACTGTTAGACGCTTGCCGTCTTTCGCACGGTAGCCATCTGCGCCCTTCGCCCATCCTGCCTCATCAAGTGTTTGATTCGACTTGGCCACATCTACTTGATAGGACTTTTCTCTCGTTGGCGTATAACCGAACTGTTGCGGCGAAATCGGTGACCAACCTTGCTTAGATGTACCTAGATAAATCGTCTTTACCCCAGAATCGATATCGAGTGCCGAGCGAAATGCTTGTCGTATTTTCAGATCATTCCATGGCGCTTTTTTAATATTCAAATACAACGTGAAATTGGCTTGCAGAAGCTCTGTTTCCAGTACATTGAAATTCTTATCTGCCTTCAGTGCGACGAGATTTTGCGGAGGAATAATGTCTGCCACCTGTACCTGTTTACTTTGCAAAACGCTGACGCGGGTCGCTTCTTCTTCCACATATTTGACAGTTAATTTATCTAAGTACGCAGGGCCTTGATGCTTCGCATTCGCAGGACCCCAGTTATAGTCGGGATTTTTCTCGAATTCGACTTGTGAGCTAGGTGTGATTTTCTTGAGCTTGAATGGACCTGTACCCACGGGATTCTGCGGGAAAGCCTCACCGTACTTCTTCACCGCTGTCGGTGAAACGAAGCCCAAATCCACTTTAGCCGCATTACTTAGGAATGGCGCGAAAGGCGATTTGAAATTCACCTTCACCGTGAATTCATCAATGACATCTGTCGATTGGTAGGTCCCCAATTCGTTGAGCGAACTGTACGCTTTCGTCGCAGGGTCGATAATGCGATCGAAGTTAAATTTAACAGCTTCCGCATTGAATGGTGTTCCGTCATGGAATTTCACATCCTTGCGTAAATGAAAGGTATAGCTCTTCTTATCCGAAGAAAGCTCCCAAGCTGTCGCTAACCACGGTTTAAACGTGTGATCAGGAAGCTCCACGACTAAGCTGTCATAGAGCGATCGCATGACTCTCGTCGTTGGGGCGAAGCCCGCCTTGTGTGCATCCAAGCTATCTGATGTGACCGTTCCTGCCAATGCCCAAATGAGCTCTCCCCCCGGGGTTACCATCCCCGTTCCTTGCTCAGCCGTGTTCTTAGCTCCTTCATCCTTTGACGCATCTCCACAGCCTGATAATACTAATGACGTAATGATTAGTGCCCCGACGATTGATCCGATTCTCTTTTTCATATCATTTCCCCCTCTAAGCTCTATGCTTGGGCTATTCTCTGTTTCGTATAGCGGTTTACTGGGATTTCGAGCCCTAAGTTGCCTCGCAATGTATCACTTTCGTACTCTTCTCGATAAATACCGCGCTCCTGAAGGATCGGGACCACGAGTTCCACGAAATCCTTGAGCACACTAGGTATGCTAGTATGAATAATAAAGCCATCGGCTGCGCCTTCTTCAAACCATTGTTGAACGGTATCCGCAATCTGCTCCGGTGTGCCGACGAAACTGCTTCTTGGCGTTGCAAAGCGCAGCGCTGTTTGACGAAGCGTTAGCTTCTCTTCCTTCGCAATCCGCTTGATACGATCCGTTGAGCTGCGATAGCTGTTACTACCGAGATCGCCGAGATCCGGGAAAGGTTCGTCCAGTGGGTATTGCTTAAAATCATGATAAGTGAATGGTCGGCCTAATTGATCGAGCGCATCCTCTAACGTTACTAATGCCGCAATTGCCTGATACTTGCTCTCTGCTTCCTCCTCGGTCCGACCAATAATTGGACTGATGCCTGGGAACACGAGGATTTCTTCACTCGCCCTGCCATACGTTTCTGCCCGTGTCTTAATATCTTGATAGAAAGCTTGTGCTTCCTTGATCGATTCATGTCCTGTAAAAATCGCATTCGCACTCTTCGCTGCTAAATTACGACCATCGTCTGATCCGCCTGCTTGGAAAATGACGGGCTGACCTTGCTGCGAACGGGCAATGTTGAGCGGACCCTGCACGGAGAAATGCTTGCCTTTATGGTTCAACGCATGCAGCTTGCTCGGATCGAAGAAGACGCCGGTTTGTTGATCACGAACGAACGCATCATCTTCCCACGAATCCCACAGACCGCGCACAACCTCCAGATGCTCCTCCGCAATCCGATAGCGCTCATCATGGGCATAATGCTCATCCCTGCTGTAATTGCGAGCAGCACCTTCAAGCCCCGTCGTCACGACGTTCCAACCTGCACGACCTGCACTGATATGGTCAAGTGAAGCAAACTGTCTTGCTACGGTGAATGGCTGTGTGAAAGACGCGGTTAGCGTCCCGACCAATCCAATCTTGGAGGTAACGGCTCCAAGCGCCGATAATACCGTCAATGGCTCCAAGCGATTCAAGTAATGAGGGGCTGATTTTTCTGTAATATACGTACTATCTACGATGAAAACAAAGTCAAATTTGCCTTCCTCCGCCAGTAACGCTTGCCCCGCATAAAAGTCAAAGTCAACACTTGCATCCCCCGGTATTTCTGGGTTCTGCCATGTATATTTCGAAATACCTACGCCTGTGATCGTTGCTCCGAGCTTAAGTTTTCTAGGTTTGGACATGTGGTTTTCCCCCTTATTAGTTCAGTACTTTGGCTTTGCTATTCCGATTGACCGGCACTTCCAGACCCAAATGGCCTCGCAGTGTGTCATGCTCATATTCGGTTCGATACAGCCCGCGCTCTTGTAAAATAGGCACAACCAGTTCCACGAAATCCTGTAATGCTCCCGGTATTCCCACGGCAATGATGAAGCCGTCGGACGCTCCTTCTTCCACCCATTGCTGGATCGTATCTGCGATCTTTTCTGGTGTTCCAACGAAATTTCCTTTCGGTGTTGCAAAACGAAGGGCTACTTGGCGCAGGGTTAAATTGTGTTCTTTCGCCAATCGCTTGATCTTCTCCGAACCGCCTTGCTGGCTGTTCGTGCCCAAATCACCTAGATCTGGGAAGGGTTCATCTAATGGATAAACACTAAAGTCAAAATCATTGAATGGACGACCCAGCGCAATAATCGCTTTGTCGATGGACACGAGGTTGACCGTTTCCAAATATTTGCGCTCTGCTTCCTCTTCTGTGCGTCCAATGATGGGTCGAATCCCTGGAAGGATAGATAAATCGTCTGCGTTACGACCGAAGGAAACAGCTCTCCGTTTAATATCCGCGTAGTAAGCTTTCGCTTCCTCTATATTCTCGTGACCAACGAAGATCGCATCCGCATTTTTGGAGGCAAAATTACGACCGTCCTCGGATGTTCCTGCTTGGAAAATGACGGGCTGCCCTTGCTTCGAACGGGCAATGTTTAGCGGACCCTGTACCGAGAAGAACTCACCTTTGTGATTCAAGGTATGCAGCTTCGCCGGGTCAAAAAATTGACCTGTCGCCTTATCCCGCTTGAACGCGTCATCTTCCCACGAGTCCCATAACCCCTTCACCACATCCACATGCTCTTGGGCGATGCGGTAACGCTTCTCATGCGGGGGATGCTCATCCTTGCTGTAGTTATTCGCGCTGCCGGATAGCCAAGAGGTGACCACGTTCCAACCGGCGCGCCCTTTGCTGATCAAATCCAGCGAAGCGAATTGTCTAGCCACCGTGTAGGGCTCGCTATAACTGACTGTCACCGTCGCAACTAGGCCGATGCGTCTCGTAACGGCTGCTAGCGCCGATAGAATGGTCAGCGGCTCGAAGCGATTCAAGTAATGGGGGCTTGATTTTTCCGTGATATGAACACTATCTGCGATGAAAGCAAAATCAAACTTCCCAGCTTCTGCCGTTTGCGCTTGATGCTTATAGAATTGAAAATTTGTGCTTGCATCCGTAATCGCTTCTGGATGCTTCCAATCTTCCCAGCCTCCGCCTACGCCATGAATCATTGCACCTAGTTTAATTTTTTTTGCATTTGCCATTCGAATCAGCCTCCGTTTGTTTTATATTTGATTATTCCGATGGACTTAATGGTATTTATCATAAATCAGGATCTTTCACATGTACAATTCAAAAAACTGAATGTTTGATTCACTTTTTATGAATATACAAGTAAACCGCTTGGATTAAATTGGATTTATGATATGATAGTTGTAAGAGTTTGTAAAATCAGAAAAACCGATCGTTGAATTCATAAATCATGAACCATTAGTTTGGGAGAGGACGGGGATCCCTATGGATATTCGAAATATCAAAACATTTCAAAGCATCATCAAGCTCGGTAGCTTCCAACGGGCAGCGGAGGAACTGCAATATGGGCAATCGACTGTTACTATGCATATTCAAAAGCTTGAGGCTGATCTAGGGGTTAAGCTTTTAGAACGGGGAAAGAAATTGACGCTGACCGAGGCTGGTCGACTTTTTCATCAAAATGCCGATCTCTTGTTAAAGGAGTATGACTATCTACAAGCTTCTATGGATGAACTCGTCAAAGGGGATGCAGGGGTCATTCGTCTCGGTGTCATGGAACCCACGGCTAGCTATCGACTACCACAGCTGCTTGGTCCCTTTCTTCGTCTGCATCCCAAAGTGAAGATTAGCATTCACATTGGCAACACCACCGTGCTAGGCCAAATGCTCCATGAGGGGAGCATCGATATGGCCATTTGCTCAACGCCTAATACGGGATTAGAACATACCTTCGAGCCCTTATTCATCGAAAAACTCGCACTACTCATCCCAGAAACCCATCCGTTAGCATCCCAATCGTCCATTCATTTGCGGGATATACAGCATGAGCACTTACTTATCACGAATTCCCAATGCCCTTATCGTCAAAAATTGGAAAACGCGCTGCTCGAAAATGGCGGCAGTCCCTACTCTGGCATGGAGATCGGCAATATGGCCGCGCTCAAATATTATGTCCAAGCGGATTTCGGTATCGCGGTTGTTCCCATTATTTCGGCAACGCCTAGTCCGCAAGGCACTGTTCTTAAACCCATCGATGATCTCGATTCAGGCTTAGTCACGGGCTTGCTGCGCAAATTGAATGGCAGCACGTTTAGCCTTGCAACGGAGAGCCTCGTTGAGATTTTTCGTAACGAGCTGAAGAGCTCGGTATCTGCTTAATGAGCGGCGGTGACAACAAAAAAAGCAGTATTCCTGTAGGATTAGGAATACTGCTTTTTTCATTCGTCTTGTTTAATGGACACCTTGTCTTGATTGTCTGACACTTTCTTACGTGACCAGTTTTTCGGGTTGAGATAGCTTCTATATTTCTTGGCGACCTCTTTGCCTAACAGGATGCCGCCCGTCCAGAAAGTAACCTCGCTGACAATGAGCAGACCCGCAATCCATCTAGCCATCCCGCCTCCTGTGTGTATGAAAATTGGAATCGTAAAAGCACTTAAGAATGCGATTGTCGATAGGATTAACAAGCTGATGCCAAGCTTTTTGACCACATCATTTCCCCCTTATGTTTCATATAAAACATGTCCTGTCTGCGATATATCGTAGCCTTGAATCGGACGCAGTTCATGATGGAACGCCTCCGACTGCAGCACTTGCTTGACTGCCTCGATCCATGCGAGATTGCCTGGCTTCTTGAGCATAACAAGATCAACTCGCTCTTGGATCAGCGGAATGAAATCAACGCCGCCGACCATATAGGCTGCTTTCTCTATACCCACACCGAAATCCGCTTCACCAAGCGCAACTTTGCCCGCGACACCCATGTGATTGGATTCTTCTTGATCGTACCCCTGTATCTGTTGATAAGAGATACCGTGCAACCTAAGCTGTTCATCTAAAAGAACGCGAGCCCCTGAGCCTTTCTCACGATTGGCAAGCTGTAGACCTGGTTGCTGGAGATCAGCCCAGCTCCGAAGCTGCTTGGGGTTCCCCTTTTGAACATATAAACCCGCTGACCGTGAGACCAGATTGATGACGATATATGAGGATCCGATCAGTAATTTGCGTATATAGGGGATGTTATATTCACCTGTGTCACCATCCAATAAATGCGTGCTGACGATGTCTGATTCACCCTTGTACATGGCAATTAAGCTGTCCAAGCTGCCAACGTAGGAGCGAAGCGGCCTGATTTGAGGGACTTTCTTCTCCATATGCTTGGCCAAAATATCCAAACTAACATCCTGCCCCGTAATGACGAGCGATTGTTGGGACATGGAATGGCTTGGGACAAGTTGGGTTGGGACTGTTTCTATGGGCTCGGTCTTGACCGCATGCCCTCTCCCACCTTTGGCGCGCGCTTTATACGCCTCCAGATCTGTCGCATCGACACGCATTTGCTTGCCCACTCGATAGGCGGGGAGATCCCCTTTTTTGATCAAATCATAGACCGTTAGCTTGGAGATTTTCAAAAGTTTGGCGATGTCTTCCGTTGTATAGGATATATCTGTTGTCATCATTTTCCTCCATGCATGGAATGTCTTCTTCTATCATAAGCGCAAGGTCTATGTATTTCAAACTTTAGTTATTTACGAAATCGCGACGTTCAACTATAATTATTTATATCTAAATCATACTATTTATATCAAAATAGATAGATAAATTAATCTTGGAGGGGTTACTATGCTGAAAAAAGTAATGTTTCGTTCTATGTTTTTTCTTCTTATTGTCTTATCGATTGTATTATCAGGGTGCTCCAAGCAAGTTGAACAGCCCAATGTAGAATTAACTATTTCTGCTGCTGCTAGCTTGACGGATGCCATGAAAGAAATTCAAACCAACTACGAAAAGAAACACACACACATAAAGCTTCAGTATAATTTCGGTGCTTCTGGCGCCCTGCAGCAGCAAATTGAGCAAGGTGCACCGGCTGATGTCTTCCTATCTGCGGCTAGCAAAAACATGAAAGAACTCGTCGATAAATCGTTGATCGATGCTTCACAGCAAAGCAATTTGTTGTTGAATAGCTTAGTCGTCATCGTTCCCGCAGATAGCAAATCGAACGTGCAAAAGCTTGAGGATCTATCTTCTGCTGGTGTAACTCATATTGCTGTCGGCGAACCGCAAACCGTTCCAGCTGGCAGCTATGCGAAAGAAGCTTTAACGAACGCTAAGCTGTGGGACCCGCTTCAAGCCAAAATCGTACAAGGCAAAGATGTTCGACAAGTACTCACCTATGTGGAGTCAGGTAATGCTGAGGCAGGCTTTGTGTATAAAACGGATGCGCTAACCTCTACGAAGGTGAAGGTTGCTCTCACTGTTGATCCCAAATCATACAAACCGATCGAATATCCTGCAGGCATTGTCAAAGCGAGCAAACATAACAAAGAAGCAACGGAATTTTATACGTATCTGAAAAGCAAAGAAGCACAGGATGTATTCGTCAAATTCGGCTTCACAGTCGCGCAATAGAACATGGAAAACTTTACATGGAGTGAATTTGCTTCACCCATTTTGCTTTCATTGAAGGTTGCCTTGGTTGCCAGTGTTTTCGTTCTGCTGCTTGGCGGGTTCGTGGCATGGCAAATGTCAAGGCGGAGCTTTCGCGGGAAGTCCTTGATTGAGACTGCAATTATGCTACCGTTAGTACTGCCACCAACTGTTGTTGGGTTCATCCTGCTCGTGCTGTTGGGCAAGAAGAGCTGGATCGGAACGGTGATGGACACCCTCATCCAGCAATCGATTATTTTCACTTGGGGGGCGGCGGTGATCGCTTCGATCGTCGTCGCTTTCCCCCTCGTTTATCAAACGATGAAGACGGGCTTTGCCTCAGTCAAAATAGATCTGGAGAACGCCGCTCGATCCGCTGGCGCTAACGAATGGCAGGTGCTGGCGTACATCACTTTGCCGCTCGCCTGGCGTTCTGTACGCTCAGCGTACATCCTCGGATTTGCTCGAGGCCTCGGCGAATTCGGTGCCACCCTGATGATCGCGGGTAATATTCCGCATCGCACGCAAACCTTACCCACCGCCATCTACATTGCGGTTGAAGCCGGAAATCACACGCTAGCTTGGTGCTGGGCGGGAGCGATCATCGCCATCTCGTTCGGATTCTTGCTGCTGGCGAATCGGAAGGCGCGGGGGGTGGAATGAGGATGGGTGCGGCGCCACACACAAAAAGCCACCTTTTCCGTTATGGGGCTGTTGACAAAATGGGTTGAGGATATTGTCCTCAACCCATTTTGTTGTTTTTATAGACTTTTTGTTAATTGTAAGGCCAACTATTCCATCTATACCGTGGCCTT
>NZ_JCAUAQ010000022.1:0-95001 GCF_059692035.1 Paenibacillus sp. J22P143 | reverse complement strand
ATCCTCAAATCGGAATTTTATATTCGATCTAGGTAGCGAGATCCCGATTTATGACATGCTTATCGACTCCATTACGGACGTGGTAACTTCCGGTAAGATTGAATTCAGTTCCGATGGAACGAACTGGCGTGAACCGATCACCTTCATCAACGCGGGAAATATCAATATCGTCAACTGCGGAGGTAAATTGGGCCGTTATGTAAGGCTCACCGATAGCGTACAGAACCAATGGATCAAGGTCAACGAAGTCAAGATCAATACAACCGTCAAGGAGGACGCCATCCCTCTCTCAGGTAATCTGAGCGGCAAAGAGATGCTGCTGCTCGATAATGATATTTTCAGCAATGTTGAAGTCGGCAACTCGGCGGGAGAACTGACGTACAACAACATCGACACCCCCGGCGCGACCAAGTTGATCCTGTTGAAAAACGAGGGATCGGCTGTGAAACTGCAAGTCAAAAAAGCCGCGCCGAATGCGGAATGGATCGACGTCGGAACATTTACGGGTCTGCATCAAATCATTGAGCTGCAAGCGTATGGGCCTGTTAGCGAATTTAAATTGAAATGGGAAGCGAATTCTGGTCTGCGGTTAAACGAACTCTATTTCGGTGCAGGAGCTCCTGTCGAGATACCAAAGGACCCTGCAATCGTATTAGGGGGCGAAGATACGGTTCAATCCGGCAAAGAGTTCACGATTCAGCTTGGTATAGAAAATGTGACGAAAAGTGTGTATGCGCTGGACGTTTCCATGAATTACGATTCCAATCTGATGGAGTTCGTGTCGGCAGATACGCTGAAGGACGGTATTAGCCTGTTCACGACACCGATGAATACACCTGGCGAACTTCGTCTGATTATGGCGAGCGAGGGTGCCGAAAATGCTGTCACTGGCAGCGCGCAGCTGCTGAAGCTGACGTTCCAAGCGAAAAATGTGCCGCAAGCGACGGAAGGGGTCATCACGGTATCCGATTTGACTTTGGCCGATTATCAGGGAACGGAAACGCAGTTGCCCTCAACTTCGAAGGGTATTCAAATCACACTTCCACCAGTTAATAAATCGGCTCTGAATGAACTTATTGGTGAAGCACAAACGGCGCACGATGCTGCAGCGGAAGGAACGCAAATCGGCCAGTACTCCGTTGGTGCGAAGCAACTGCTTCAAGCGGCTATCAATGCGGCTCATGTGGTGGCTGATCATTCGAACACAACGCAAGAACAAGTGGATGTTGCTGTTGTAGCATTGCAGCAGGCGTTCGATGCCTTTAAGGCCTCCATTATTACAAGAAGCGCGGAAGATTTAAACAACGATGGCAAAGTGAGCATCGGCGATCTTGCGATCATAGCGAAGAATTATGGCAAGACTTCTAGCAGTCCAGATTGGGAAAACGCGAAGAAGGCTGATATCAATCACGACAATAAGGTCGACATCACTGACCTTGCTGGAGTCGCACAGAAGATATTGCAGCAATAAGGTTATCGGTAGCAGAAATTGAAGAAAGTAGATGATCCGCCAGTATGTTAAGCTGCTGGTGGGTCATAACAGACTGTTTACTAGGCCAGATGACTCCGTTTACAAGCATTTGATCGGCTGCAACATGTCACGGTGGATAAAGCCATTAAACGCTAGAAAAACAAAGGTCAGGAATGGATTCCTGACCTTTGTTTTATTGACTAAAAGAAGGGGGGGAGACAGTGGATTTTTAACTATTTACAGTACTAAATTCAATGGTTGTAAATCGTGAAAGTTACTATGATTGGGATTTGTCATGATTTACAGGTGAAATTTCGGGAATATTTGAAGCTTTCGATCTCCGTCGGTATTTCGCAATCGCATGCTTTGCCATACATCACAGATGGCAATTTCGAATCGAAGCAGGCGATGAAGTACCGCATGATATCAGATGAAGGTATGGTTATGACTTATCAAGCCGCCTGCCGCTACCTGCCGCTATCGAAATACATGCTCAGATCGATATTTGAATCAGCTGTCGGGCAGGATTTAACGATGCGACTTATTTTTCCAACCTATTTAAGAAATAAGTGGGCCTTACTCCGAAGGAATATCGAAATAGGCATCTGTAGTACGAAGTTTTCGGACGAAGTAACGATGAGTAATTAGGAGGATATAATCACATGCCTGTATACTATTTCGAGCAGTTATGGACGCCACTTGAACTAATCGGGATTCGTTTTTATCGAGATGACCAAAATGGTAAATGGATAAAATGTTGGAACAGACCTAGACGACGTATAAAATTCATTGTATAGATGCGGAAATCTGAGACTAGTTGGCACTGTGAAGAAAGCCGGCAAAGTTTACATTATTGATGTTGCTAGGGCTGCCAAAACGATCTTGCAATAAACCAACCCACACTATGTTATACGAAAGGGAGAATTTCTTCGATGATAAAAAAAATACACGTATTTAGTCTGATATTTCTCTTAACAATGATTGTACTTCCACCACTCGGTATACAAGCAAACTCCGGCCCGGCCTTTTTGCTTTCTATCTCGGATGACAGCATATCGGCAGGCGATAACTTCCAAGTGACGGTGAGTGGAAAGCAAGTAAGCGACTTGTACGCATATGAGGTCAATTTATCTTTTGATACCAGCCATTTGAAGTATATCAATGGTTCAGGTGATAGCAGCGGATTTACAGTGGGGCCTCTTGTGAAAGGGAACAAAATTCAAATTGCGCATACACAAACAGGCAATGTTTCAGGAAAGAACGGGGATGTGACACTGGCAACGCTGACATTTCAAGCGGAGAGTCAAGGATCGGCCGAAATTACACTGGACAGCTTGAAACTGGTGAATTCGCAGTTAGCGTCTACTGTTGTTTCTAGCAACAGTAAGGTATCGGCTAATATTGACAACAGGATCTCGACCAAACCTACAAATGATGTGTTAAATAGCGATGTGTTTAATAGCGACATTGTTAGTGTAAAAGATTTGGTTCAAGCCATCCAGGCTAAGGTAGAGGAAGCCAAGACATCTAATACGAAGATTGAACTGGCTGACATTAAAGGACACTGGGCCGAAAAAACCGTCGATACGTTTGTGAAACTGGGCGTTATCGATGGGTATGAGGATGGATCGTTCCAACCGGATGGCCAAATTACACGTGCTGAGTTTGCAGCGATCATTGCGCGCGTATTTGATATCAGCAGCGGCGCTAATCATTCCGCCCAACTAAACGATATCGACAGTCACTGGGGTAAAGGCGTTATTGAGAAACTCGCTAGTGCAGGGGTGATTGCCGGTTACGAAGACGGAACATTTAAGCCGGACCAAACGATCAGCCGTGAGGAAATGGTTGTCATTTTATCCCGTGTTCTCAACTTGAGTAAACTGGGTAAAGATCCTTCCAAGGGCAACTTGACAGATTTGGCAAGTGCAAGCTCCTTTGCAGTGAACGAAATTAAAGATGCGGCTGAAGCAGGCCTCATCAGCGGCAAGAACGATGGCATATTTGATCCGCATGGCAACGCCTCACGTTCAGAGGCGCTTACGGTTGTTCTGAATGCATTGAACCTTAACCCTCAAATAAAAACATTATTGGAAAGCTTGGACTAATCATTCGTCTTTAAGCAGATCTGTGATATTCGCATAGGTCTGCTTTTAATTAAGGAGCTGAGAAGGGTACTACAATACCCTTTTCACCTGCCGAGGCAGGCTATTGTGATTGCCTCGATTTCAATAAACTCATAAAACATATATAAATGCTCTATGTCCAATTGAGTGCAACGACTTGTAAAATAGTGGAAAATAAATTTTTTGGGGTATTCCCCAATCACTTATACAAAAGATTAGAGCAGCACAAGAGGTGAACATATTGTATAGAATCGTGATCGTAGATGACGAAGTTGAAGTAAGGGAAGGTATTAAAGAGACCATAGAGTGGGAGCAACACGGTTTTGAGTGTATTGGTGTTTATAGGAATGGCAGTGAAGCTTTGGAAGCCATATCGGAACTAAGACCAGATCTTGTTTTGTCTGATATCTGTATGCCAATTATGGACGGCATTGAACTGACTAGACAAATACATTTAAAATTTCCATTTATCAAGGTGATTATCCTTACAGGTCATGATGAGTTCGACTATGCTCAGAAAGCACTTCGTTTGAAAGTACATGATTTTATTGTAAAACCAATTACGGCTAACGAGCTTCGAAGTTTGCTAGATAAAGTAAAAGCTGATATGGATATGGAAACAGAGAATCGGGAAAATCTTTCTCATCTCAAGATGCAACTCCACCAAAGCTTGCCATTATTAAAGGAACGGTTTTTAGAACAGTTAATCAACGGGACATTAAGGGGTGACACCATTCACGATAGGATGCAATATTTCGGTATTCCGTTGATGTCACCACCTTATCTTGTCGTAGCCATAGAGATTGACGAGTTAGACGAACATATTAAAGGAAAGTGGGACTGGCATAACGATCCAGAGCTTTTCCGGTCCGCAGCCTTCAATATTATTCAAGAAGTTATGGAGGGAAAAGAAGCGGTCCTCTTTCGAACGAGGGAAGAAAGAATGATCGTTATCTTTTCTGGAGAGTCGGAAGGTGAGCCTTATGAGACCGCTCTCAATGTAACGGAAGTGATTCGTTTCTGTGTGGAGAAATATTTAAAGTTCACGGTTACCATTGGTGTGGGTATCCTATGTAGAACGATGAACGAACTCTCGCATTCTTACAAAGGTGCAATTTCCGCCTTGGATTACAGATTCCTTCTTGGTGAAAATAGGGTTATTAGCATTCTGGACATGGAATGGGCGAATAAACCCGAGCAGCAGCTTAACATCGAATGGAACCGCAAGTTTTCTACTCTGATAAAAACAGGGACATTCGAAGAAGCCAAAGTACTAATTGGACAATTAATAAATAGCCTGAAGGCTTCCTTGATGCCAATGAGTGGCTGTTATTTGCAAATTCAATCGATCATTATCGCTATTGTCAATACGATTCACGAAGTAGCTGGGAACGACATTGTTCATTTTAAAGGACATGACATGGTACTCCAAGATATCAATCGCTTCAAAACATTGGATGAAATTGAAACCAGTCTCATCAAGATTTGTAAAGAAGTCATTTCCTATATTTCGGAGCAAAGACAAGATCAATCCAAGATACAGGTTCAGAGTGTGATTGCCTATATTGAGAAGCACTATATGAAGGAGAACCTTTCAGTCGATGAAATATGCCGCCACGTCCACTTAAGCAAAAGCTACTTCAGTACTGTATTTAAGCAGCATAAAGAATATACGATTATGGAATATGTGACAGGGGTTCGAATTGAAAAAGCAAAGAATTTACTACAGTATACGCCGTTGAAATCTTATGAAGTAGCATCCAAAGTAGGCTACAGCGATCCCCAATACTTTAGTGTACTGTTTAAGAAACAAACGGGAGTGACGCCTACCGGGTTCCGAGAAAAGTTGTTGAGGGAGAAAGTCCAATGAGAAAAGAAAGAGACGTAGGATTGTTTCTTTTTAAATTTAGAAGCATCCAGTCCAGTATTTCTGTCGTCTTTTCTTGCTTAATTTTATTTCTAATTGTTATCACGAGCTTTATTTCCTACTTTCTCTCGGCTGACGCCGTAGAAATGAATTCCAAGCACTACATATCAAAAATTATTCAGCAGGTAAATATCAATATCCAATCCTACATAACCAACATGGAAGATATCTCTATACTGGCATCGACGAATAAAGATGTGAAATATTACATTACGGAAACGAGCTTTATTAGCGATGAGGAACGCAGGCCGTATGAGAAAAGAATATCCGATTTATTTCAATCGATATTAATTACCCGTAAAGATATTGCCTCGATTATGGTTTTTGGATATAATAATCGCTTTGTCTCAGATCGCAGAATTACAAGTTTGAATGTAAACGCCAACATGGAGGAACAGCCTTGGTACAAAAATGCGAAAGCGGAGGGCGGTAAGTCGGTGATCTCTGCCCCGCATGTGCAAAACATTATTCAGAATGAGTACAGGTGGGTGGTTTCATTAAGCCGGGAGTTGAAGAGTGCAGACGGCATTACAAGTGAAGGCATTTTTTTGGTTGATTTGAATTTGAGCGCGATTAACGAAATTTGCAACCATATTAACCTGGGCAAAAGAGGATATGTATTCATTGTAGATAAGAATGGAAACATCGTTTATCACCCGCAGCAAAAGCTGATTAACAGCAAGCTGAAAGAGGAAATGATAGATGAAGTCAAGCAATCCAGCAGCGGAAGCTTCATAACTGGTGAGGGAAACAAAAAAAGGATCTACACCACACAAGAGACTCACTTCGGTTGGAAAATAGTTGGTGTCGCTTATGCAAGCGAGTTGATCGCTAACCAGTATCAAATCAATTTGTCTTATTTTTTATGGACAATTGTAGCTATAGTTATCGCATTGTACCTATCTTTCTTCCTTTCCCGCCATCTCTCGCACCCCATCAAGATGCTACAGAGCAACATGAAGCAAGTGGAAAAAGGTGACTTCAGTATCCGATCTGAATTTCGGAGCGAAAACGAAATTGGACAGCTGGGTCATACCTTCAATATCATGGTTGGCCGAATCAAAGATTTAATGAATCAAATTATTCAGAATGAAGAAAGTAAACGAAAGAATGAAATGAAGCTGCTTGAAGCACAGATTAATCCCCATTTCCTGTATAATACGCTAGATTCGATTATTTGGATGGCGGAACGTAAGAAGTACGATGAGGTTGTTCTGATGACTTCTTCTCTAGCCAAGCTGTTTCGCTCGATTATTAATAAAAATAATGAAACGGTCCCCATTCGGGTAGAACTTGAGCATATTACCAGTTATTTGTTGATTCAAAGATTGAGATATAAGGATAAGCTGGATTTTCATATTGACGTTGACCCTAGTATTCTTGACGTGCATATTCCTAAAATTATTTTGCAGCCTATTGTTGAAAACGCCATTTATCATGGTATCAAAAATAAGTTAGAAACCGGTCTAGTTAAAATAACGGGCAGAGATGACGGGGAAACGATCGTTTTTGTTGTTGCAGATGATGGGGTAGGCATGGAAACGGAAAAGCTAAATCACATTTTGAAGGTGAAAGAAGGCATCATGGGGGGGATTGGGGTTATAAATGTAAATGAGCGAATCAAACTTTTCGGGAATGAGTTTGGTCTTTCTTTTAAGAGCGAAAAGTGGGAAGGTACTGAGGTTACGATCATATTACCCAAATGTGCCCAGAAAGGAGTTATAGATGGCCCTTAAAAAGCCGGTTTTTTTGGCAGTGCTGCTTATAATTGCTATCGGATTTATTGTGGTCTTCAGTGTGGAAATGCTGCACATCACGAATCAAAGAAAGTTTGAAATAGCAGTTGTTTTAAAAACGAACAATATTCGATCAGACTATTGGCAAATGGTTAGTGAAGGTGTGAAAGCGGCTGCGAAGGAATATGCTGTAAATATCGAGATCACAGGCCCGATAACAGAAACGGATACGGTTGGACAAATTCGCAATATAGACGAAGTTCTACTGAAAAAGCCTGATGCTATCGTTCTTGCAGCAACCGATTACGATCGGCTTACGCCAGCAGCTCAAAAAATAAAGGAGTCCGGCATTAAGCTTATCTTGATCGGCTCATCGATCCATGACTCGGACGCGACTAGCCTAATTACAACTAACAACAACCAAGCGGGGAGAAAAGCTGGCTTGATACTGGCTGACGAGCAGAAAGGCAAATTATTCAGAGTTATGACGCTCAGCAGCAAAGGATCGATAGCGGAGCAGGAACGTAAGGACGGATTTAAGGAAGCGATTGCTGAATTCCCTGGAGTTGAATATGCAGGAAATTACGAGTTCGACGGAACAGAGGATTCAGCATACGATCTGGTGAAGAATTTGCTGTTCTTTTATCCGGATATCCAAGGCATTGCCGGATTGAATGAAACTTCTGCTTTAGGTGCAGCAAGAGCTGTTAAGGAAAAAAGAATGACAGATAAAATGAAGATTGTAGGCGTTGACAGTTCCATTTATGGGATCAAATTATTGGAAGAAGGAATATTACAGGCATCTATTGTACAAAAGCCGTTCAATTTAGGTTATATGTCCATTGAAACGACAGTACAGGCACTAAACGGGATTAAAGTGAACCCACAGGTAAACATAGATGCTGTAGTTATTACCAAAGAAAATATGTATACGCAGGAAAACCAAGAGTTGCTTTTCCCTTTGGTTGAGAAGTAGTGGTATGACGGAAGGGTGGTCGATTTGATGGGAATATTAGATAAAAATAAAAGGGGATCTTTGCTTGCAGTTCTCCAACTTCCGTTAATTCTTCTAACTGGGTGCGTGTGGAGGAACGTGCCACATTCGGTTGTAGGTGATGATGAGGCGATTGCGAAAATCACCTTTGTGGCTCCTGAGTATAGCTCGTCTACAAGGCCTTTTTTTGAAAATGCGGTAAAAGAATTCGAGTCGAAATACCCGAATATCGAGGTCGAACTGCAGGTCATTAATTGGGATAATCTGGATAGCGCTTACAATACAATGATTAGCCGCAATCAACCCCCGGATTTACTGCTATCGAACATTTACGCGCATTTTGCAAAGGATGGCTTGCTGAACAGTATGCAGGACCTTCTTTCTCCTGAATTGAATGATAAATTTTACCCTTTTCTTATGGATAGCAGTACAATGCAGGGCATTCAATATACGGTTCCTTATGTTTCTACGATAAGAGAACTATATTATAACAAAGATATTTTCAATGAAGTGGGCCTTACAGAAACGCCAAAGACATGGAACGATCTGGAGGAAATTGCGCGTAAAATCAAGGAGAGAAAACAGATAGATGGTTTCGGTGTGGATTTGACGGACAACGAAATTTGGTCGTATCTCTCTTACTTTTTCTACGGAGCCGGAGGAGGTTGGATGAAGAATGGTGAATGGGCGATAAATTCTCCAGAGAATGTGGAAGGAATAACTTTTCTAAAGACGCTTTATGAAAAGGGGTTGACTGACCCCGAGCCGGCGGTCACGACACGTGATGAGAAACAACGTATTCTTGGGAACGGCAAGTTAGGGATGCTCATTTCCGGCAACTACTTTGAGACTGTCGTCCCGCAGGAGTTTCCTGGATTAAAATGGGCGAAAGGGCCCATCCCGGTAAAAGAGGGGCAAACTCCATTCGTATTTGGTGTACAGGATGTGTTGATGTCCTTCAAGACAGATCATACAAACAAGGCGGCATTGCGTAAATTTCTTGATTTTATCTATGAAGATTCCCGCTATGAAGAGTTTGTCCTCAGGGAAGGGTTTCTTCCAACCATTCGTACAGTAGGCGGTAAATTAGCGGCGAATGATACATTCATGAAACAAAATCTTGACTCCATAAAAAACGCAAGGTTCCACCCGATCAATCATCCAGCATGGTCTGCAGTGCTTAATGCAACCAGGAATATGGGCCAGACTGTTTTGCTCGGTCAGACAACTCCGAAACAAGCACTTGATCGGCTGCAGCAGATCGCGATGGATAAAAGCCGCTAAACGAGACAAAAGATCAGGGATGGATTTGAAGCCCAAAAGTGGGCAAAAGACAGTAGATTTTCAACTATTTTCAGTACTAATTTCAATGGTTGTAAATCGTGAATATCACTATGATAAAGGCGTAGATGAAGAAGTTTTAATTCGATGGATACTTGGTGGAATTTCGAGGCGGAAAGGAGGTGCGTCATTTCGAGAGTTAACAGAACGACTTTCTTTGACATTCAATAGTTTGCAATCTGAATGATTTTATTAAAAAAGAGTCATTCCTGTAATGTAGTCATTTGAGTTATTCACATGTATTAGGCAATGACATTAGAAGCACCGGAGAAGCCGACGAATAACATGCCATAAGGGCAATAACCCCGTACAGGAGCAAGAATCGGTAACCAGCCCTTTGGCGAAAAACAGGAGAAACATTACTTTATTGGAGGATTTTTAATGAAAAATAGGCTCATTTCAGGAATTATTTCGCTACTACTTTCTGCTTCAATGTTGATAACACCCCTTTCATTGACGGCAAGTGCTGCTGTATCGAACTTAGCACTTAATAAAACAGCCAGTTCTTCTGCCAATGAAGCTAGCAGCTTAACACCAAATCTAGTATTTGATGGAGACACAACAAGTCGTTCATCAAGGTGGTCTAGTGGAGGTTTTCCTACTCCGCAATGGATTTCAGTTGATTTAGGGCAGGTTCAAACATTTGATCGCGTTAGGATATACTGGGAAAATTCCTATGCTGTTGATTATCAAATTCAAGTTTCCAGTGATAATAGTCAATGGAAAACGGTGAAAACGGTAACAGGTGCTACTTCAGGTGGTATTCAAGTTTACCAATTCCCAGCAGAAAATGCGCGATATGTTAGAATGTATGCAACAAAAAACAACCCTACGATTTGGAGTTCAATTTCTTTGTATGAAATGGAAGTTTACAATGGCGCAGTGCCATTAACGTTGCAGGAAATAGCAAATCAACAACAACTATCCATCACGTTAACAAAGGGAATAACGACTCTTCCAGTACCAACAGCACCTCAAGGTTATGAATATGTATTAGTAGGCTCTGAGAATCAGCAAATTATAACAAGTAATAGACAAATTCAGGAGCCTTTAGTAGATACGAATGTAACCCTATCTTTTCAGTTAAAAGACTCAGCTACTGGGCAGGTGGCAATTATACCTGATACTATTGTAACTGTACCAGGAACATATCAAAATCAACCGGGTACAAATGTAGTTCCAACCGTAATTCCATCATTACGAGAATGGCATGGAGACATTGGGCAAACTCAAATCTCTAGTAATTCAAGGATTGTTATTGATCCAGCCAATGAAGCAGATTTGAAAAGTCTTGGAGATTTACTTAAGACAGATGTACAAACAATTACAGGGAAGGAACTGAATGTAGTAGTAGGCACCCCAAATCAAGGGGATATATTCCTAACTTATAGTGGCGGAGTTTCAAGATTAGGTGATGAAGGATATGTGTTTGATGTCAATAATTACATTGCAATCAAAGCAACATCTAAGACTGGAGCATTTTATGGAACAAGAACCTTGCTTCAAATACTCATGCAAGACCCTGGAAAATCCAATGTTCCAAAGGGAACAGCTATGGACTATCCAAAGTATAAATTTAGAGGTTTATCCTTAGATGTAGGAAGAAAATTCTACCCTATGAGCTTTTTAAAGGAATATGTAAAATATATGTCATTTTACAAGATGAATACATTTCAAATTCACTTAAATGATAACGGTTT
The DNA here is from genome assembly GCF_059692035.1 of Paenibacillus sp. J22P143. NCBI lineage: Bacteria > Bacillati > Bacillota > Bacilli > Caryophanales > Paenibacillaceae > Paenibacillus > Paenibacillus sp. J22P143. Next base: position 83,706 of record NZ_JCAUAQ010000022.1, on the reverse strand, counting down.
CACTAAAATTGATAAATTAGATAGCAATGGCGTCGCAGTAACGCCTAAAGTAACTATAACATTACCTTGGGAAGACACTTATTCGGCTTTTAGATTAGAATCCAATATACCAGGTTTAACGTCTACAGACGGATCATACTCCAAGAATGAATTTAGAGATTTTCAAAATGAAGCTACAAGCTTTGGAGTAAATATCATTCCAGAGATTGATTCTCCAGCACACTCATTAGCGTTTGTTAAGGCTAGACCTGATTTAGCCTATGGAAATTCTAAGGATCATCTTGATCTCAGTAATCCGGGTACTTATCCATTTATAGATAGTGTATTTAAGGAATATCTTGATGGACCAAACCCAGTGTTTGTTGCAAAAAATGTTCATATTGGATCTGATGAGTATTCAGGTACGAATATCAATGAAATATTTAGAACTTATATAGATCATTACCTGAATTTAATAAAAGGTTATGGTAAAACGCCACATGCTTGGGCAGGATTATCATCATATCCTGGCAATACACCAATAACAAAAGAGGGTACCGTAATGCAAGTATGGAATACAGGTTTTTCGGACCCCGTTAAAGCATTAAAAGATGGTTATCAAATTGTTAATATTAACGATGGAGACACGTATATTGTTCCGGCTGCAGGATATTATTACGACTACCTGAATAATCAAAATTTATATAACAATTGGGAACCGTATAAGTTTGGCTCCACTAACGCTGGTAATGGGAATCCAAATATTTTAGGTGGAATTTTTGCAGTTTGGAATGACAAAGTAAACAATGGAATTTCCATCTTTGATACCTTTGATCGATTGAAAACTTCTACACAGGTTATTGCGGAGAAAACTTGGTATGGTAAGAATGTAAATCAAACGTATACGCAGTTTACAAACCTTCTGGGCAAAGTAAATGAAGGTCCAGACTCAAATTTATTAAGAAGTATCAAGTCAACTGGAGATGTAGTATTAAACTATAATTCTAAAGTTGAAGGAAATACGTTATTAGATAGCTCACCGAATATCTACAATGGGCAGCTAACACCTGGAGTGAAAAATCAAAGTAATAGAATCGAATTTACTGACAATAATCAATTCATAAATACGAATTTAAAATCAATTGGTTTTCCATGGACCGTGAGCTTTGATATTAACCCAAAGGCTGGAAATGCAGATGATACAACGATTTTTTCTGGAGAAGACGGGGTATTCAAGCTAAGACAAAAGGATACAGGTAAATTAGGCTTCTCAAGAGAAAATTATAATTTTAAATTTGATTACGTCGTACCTACTGACACATGGACAGATCTTACAATCGTAGGTACAAACCAGGATACTAAGCTTTATGTTAATGGAGTACTCAATCAAACTTTACAGAGGGTTGGTTCGAATTCGAGTTTTGATAATAACTCTGAAGTAGATCCAAACAAAAACGGTCCAGGTTTCAAAAGAATTTCGATGTCTACTTTTGTAATGCCTCTGGAAAAAATCGGGGGGTTTGTAGGGGATTTAGGTAAAGTTAAGGTGATTAATAGAGCACTATCAAGTTCAGAGATAGCAAATGAAGTAGGCGTATTTACTCAAAATGACTTAGCACTTGGTAAAACAGCAACAGCCTCATCAGTAGAAGCAGCAAGCTTACCTGCAGCAAATGCAGTGGATGGAAACTCATCAACTAGATGGGCATCAGGTTATACTAACAACGAGTGGCTTAAAGTAGATTTAGGTGCAAATAAAACCTTTGATTCAGTATTAATTAAATGGGAAACGGCTCGAGCTTCAAGTTACAAAATTCAAGTTTCAAATGACAATCTTACTTGGACAGATGTCATTCAAAAGTCAAATTCTCCAGTAGGAGAAGAAAGGTTAACATTTGCGCCTGTAACAGGAAGATATGTAAAAATGCAAGGAATTACAAGGGCGAATAGTTATGGATATTCAATCTTTGATTTTAAAGTATTTGAATATAAAGATTTAACACCACCAACATTAACTTTAGGGGAAGTAAACAGAACTTCAGACACAGAGGCAACAGTTAAGTTTACCTCAAATCAAGGTGGACAATATTACTACGATGTTGTAAATGCTGGACAGGCAGCACCAGCTATAAATACGTTCGGATCAGGAACTGTTATCAATGCTGGTGAAACAACATTAACCAATCCTGTAGGCTTAACAGCAGGAGCAAAGGATATTTATATCGTAGTAAAAAATGCAGCAGGGATTTTAAGTAATCCATTAAAGATTACTATAGAGAACTATGTACCAGTAAATCAAACAACATTGACAAGCATCGGCTTCAATCCGTCAGACTATAGTGTAGTGACGGGATCGACAGTGAGTACGATCGTGAATGCAACCTATTCTGACCTAACGACTCCAACGTTGACCAGTGGGGTAACCTATATCTCTGCGGATCCCACTATTGCAACAGTTCATCCTACGACCGGTATTATCACGGGTATTTCAGCCGGAACTACAGTCATTACGGCCACATACCAAGTTCAGACGGCTAGAGCTAACGTGAATGTTACTGCTCCTGTAACCCCAGTGGCCGTATTGGGCGGCGCGAGTACTGTTGTGGCAGGTCAACCGCTCGCTATGAAGTTTGGCTTAAGCAATGTTACGCAAAGTGTGTTCCAGTCGGTGTATGGTCTAGATTTCACAATACAGTATGACCCTGCAAGTGTACAATTCGATTCGGTGACATCCCTGATAGAAGGATTCCGAGTCTTCGAGCCTAAAGAAACAGCTCCAGGACATATCCGAATTGTGGCTGCAAGCTTGGGCGTGAACGTGCCTGTCCAAGGTGAAATGCTCGCAATCCAATTTAAGGCCAAGTCTGTAGCTCAGGCAACCAATACGACAATTTCTGTAGACCATGTTGTGATTGCTAATGCACCGGGGAATGAGTTGCAGGTTGGCGGAGCCTCCCGTGAGATCCCAATTACTGTACCTACGATACCTGTAGATAAGGCGTCCTTGAACGGGACGATCACAAGCGCTCAGGCGAAGTTCGCTGCAGCAGTAGAAGGCAATAGGGACGGACTGTATGCGGTTGGCTCCAAAACGCAATTGCAGTCGGCTATCAATACGGCTACTGCAATAGCGAATAATTCGAACGCGACTCAGCAGCAGGTGGATAATGCGAAAGCCGCATTGGAAGCAGCAGTTCAGTTGTTTGAAAGCAAGCTAATAACCGCAGATATCAATGGAAACGGTGTCTCAATTGGAGACTTGGCTTTAGTTGCAAGAACTTACGGTAAAGAACCAGGTCAAGCGGGCTGGAATGAGAACGCGGATGTAAACCATGACGGCAAGATTGATATTGAAGACCTAGCCATAGTAGCGTTTGCGATCTTGAAATAAACAGCTTCGAAAGATTATGGATTAGATGGATCGGTAAAGAAATGCAGGGGAGATCCAATGTCTCCCCCTTTTCATTTCCACGTGCTGACAAATAAAATTCCCGATTGAGTTAGGCTTCCGATATCATCCGGGATAGGAATGAAACCGGAAAACGAAAATTTCCAGAAGTCGTTAGGCGTCAACATAAAGATTGCGAAGAGTACCTTGTACCGAAATTGGTTTTGAGTGACATTGATCCTTAGTATTTCAAAATTGCCTTGGATTGTTGCATGGTCCACTAAAAGGATTCGGCATCTGCCAGGATTGGAAAGCGTTTTCGATAATGGTAGCCAAAGTGATTTGCAATAAACTAACCCACACCATGTTATATGAAAGGGAGAATTTCTTCGATGATAAAAAAATACACGCATTTAGTCTGATGTTTCTTATAACAGTCCTGTACTTCCAACAATCGGTATACAAGCAAACTCCGGCCCCGCCTTTTTGCTATCCATCTCGGATGACAGCATAGCGGCAGGTGATAACTTCCAAGTCACGATGAGTGGAAAGCAAGTAAGTGACTTGTACGCATATGAGGTCAATTTATCTTTTGATACCAGCCATTTGAAGTATATCAATGGGGATATTTGATAATAGCGACCATAAAGAAATAAAGGGGAAAAAGGAGCTTATCCATTGAATTATTGCTTATATGATAATAGACAGGAACGGGTTGTTCTTATGAGGTTCCGGGTATCTTGGATCGAAGGTATGACAAGTTATTGCTCGGGAGTTCGGAATTAGGTCCAATATAAGGGGGGCTTATGCTTAAACGAATCCTATATTTGTTGTTTCACATGTTAAGTCGCTTCTATAAGAAACCGGGGTGTTGGCAGTCCTATAAGTTCATAAGATTAGTAAGAAAAAGGGATACTTATAAATAATGCATGCTTACATTCCGATTTGATATAGTAGTACAGGCGATGTAATCTGACAGTTGAACAGTTTCATAAGGAACTGAGGAAATTGTCAATACGGGAACAGCTTCGAATGATTATGGATTAGATCCACTAAGAGAACGGGATTGGATTCAGACGAAGGAACTGAGAGACAAAGGTCAGGGATGGATTCCTGGCCTTTGTTTTGTTTTCTGAAATATGGAAAGAAAGACAGTAGATTTTTTAACTATTTACAGTACTAATTTCAATGGTTGTAAATCGTGAAAATCACTATGATAAAGGCGAAGCAATGTAAAAGTTAGCGGTTACGCACTATTACATCATAGGGAGGTGAGCCATTTAAGTGAAAATGAAAATTTTAGATGTATTTTCCAAGCGAAAGGAATCGATGCTGAGGAAAATGATCATTGTCTCGCTATTTATTTCGATTGTGCCGACGGTAATTACAGGATTGTGTAGTTATCTTTATGCATCGTCCGTTGTAGAAACCGAAGTCAACAAAGCTAATTATCAGATTTTGAAGTCTGCATCCGAAAATGTGGATAAAAAGCTGCAGGCGATTCAGATTAATCTATTGCAAATATTGAACTCGCCTTATTTTCTTACGGATTATAATGTGGATCTGAAAGTGGATCAGATCGACTTCTTTGGCAAAGTATATAAAATACTCGGGGCTTTTCAAAATACCAACAAGGATTTGCATGAACTCGCACTCTATATACGGGACATCGCATATATCTCTCCGACGAACGGTACGATCCGACCAGATGTTATAAGCTTGGCTGTTCGGAATAAATTCGATCATGAGTTGAAAGCTAATTATCGGCTGCGTTGGTTGAATGAGACATTCCCTGTGACGCCAAATATGGATACGGACAAAGACGTGACGCTGATCAATAAGTTTCCTCTCGGTAGTAATGAACCGATTGGACTCGTCCTTGCGTCAGTAAGTTCTAATCAATTCCGTGAAACTATCGGGGATTCGACAGTCTATAAAGGACAATTCATGTTCGTTGTAAGCGAATTTGGAAAGTTAGTCACCACTACATCGGACGAGCTTCAGTCAAGCAATTTCTATGAGAGTATTTTGCGGGCAGGCGAAGGGAAGTCCAAATATAATTTTACTTGGAAGGGCACCGTCTATTTGGTTACAAGCATATCGTCGAACTACAATGGGTGGAAATATATCGATGTGATTCCGGTGAGAGAATTGAATGTCAAATCAAGAGGAATAGCGTCTATGTCGATGGGCATCGTCTTCTTTTTCATTCTAGTTAGCGTTGGCGGTTCATTCTACGGCAATCGAAAAATTTACCGGCCTGTTGAACGATTGCTGGCCAATATTAGAAACGATTCTGGTACGGAGATTGATTCCGATGAGATGGGCTTTGTCCATAGAAATTGGGTGGAGCTCAAGCATAGGGCATCCCAACTCAAGAATGAACTAACATATCAGTTGCCGATCATACGCGAGTCTTTCGTTCTGCAATTGCTACAGGGTCATTTCTCCGTATATACGACTCACCAATTGAACGAATTGTTGAGTCGGCATCATCTTCCTTATCTGGCCGAGTTCGCCGTGTTTGCGATTGCGTTTGATATGGATACAGACCGACAGGGGAAATTTCGCGACAGTGATAAAGAGCTTATGCTCTTTTCCATGAAAAATATTATTGACGAATTTATTCCACTGAGTAATTGGCGAGGCGTAACGGTAAATGTATTCAATGATAGCTTAGCGACTTGGATTTGGAGTGCGCCTGAGACGCCGGAAGCAGACAAGGAGGAGCCTGATTTCTTTGCTTTTGCCGAAAATATGCGACATACGCTCTCGAATTTTTTACAGCTCCCAGTGACGGTTGGGTTAAGCGTAATCGGATATGAGGCGAAGGAAGTGCCGGGATTGTACCGCCAAGCTATGCTTGCATTGGAGTCGCGCATCATTACGGGAAGGAATATGGTGCTGCTAGACGAAGGCAGCCTCGCCAGCGAGAGCAGCTATCCCGTTGAGCTAGAGCAACACTATGAGATCTCTCTGAAGCTTGGCAATCAAGAGGAAGCAGAACGAATGTTGAATGATTTCATGGAGACGGTCAGCAGGCAGGCAAGATCTCTGGAAGGTGTGCTGCTCTACTGTAATCAGCTGCTTGCCGCAACGATGAGAACGGCTTATAGCTTGAAGGTGGAACCGAAGCAACTGTTCGAACAATACGATCCTTATACGCATTTACGTAAATTGAAGAGTATTGAGGATATTAAAAGATGGTTTGTGACAGCACTTATTTCACCAATTATTACGGCCGTTCAGAGCAATCGACATGGCGAGTATGAACGAATGGTGATGTCAGCCGTAACTTACATACATGAACATTATCACCTTGATATCTCTCTTGAAGAATGCGCAGATTATTGCGGTGCCAGTGCGTCTCAGATAAGCAAATGGTTTAGGAAAATAAAGCAGACTGCCTTCACAGATTATTTGACGGAGTATCGCATTGAGAAAGCGAAGCAAATATTGGATGAAACCGATTTGACGGTTAGCGAAATATCTCATCTCGTCGGGTACCAGCGTCAAAATTTCATGCGCGTCTTTAAGAAACAGGTCGGTATAACTCCTGGTCAATACAGGGAATCAGTAAAAGCATAGTACAGCAACCATAAAGCTTGCGGGATCAATCCTGCAAGCTTTATTTAAATATAAGAATTTATATGTTTCACATAATAAGTCGGCTATATTTCTAGATAAACGCTACCGTCCTAAGAGGACGGCGTAGCCGTTTATTTCGTGTGAAATCTGCCGTATGTCGTAATTTTGTTTCAAGTGATACCATTGCTGCCTGGAATGCGACAACCCTCTCAAAACATTGATTTGGCGAGGTTTTTGACTGCATACCAATTACGCCTTAATTGCGCCTTGCAGGCGACAAAGTATGAATCGTATATTGCAAGTATAAAATCTGCACTTGCAGCTACGAGAGGTGACGAAGTATGGCATTATGGTTTGGGGGCTGGAGCGCAGCCCTGAAACGAGACAAGTATTTGTACTTATTAATGACGCCCGGCTTGCTCTTTTTTCTCATCTTCAAATATGGGCCCATGTGGGGCTTGTCGCTAGCATTCCAGAACTACTCCCCATTCCTTGGGTTCTGGAAGAGCGAATGGGTTGGCTTCAAATATTTCAGTGATTTCTTAACGAATCCTGATTTTTTCAAGCTTCTGAGGAATACGCTAGCGATTAGTTTCTTGAACATTCTGTTCTTTTTCCCGGCGCCGATCATCTTGGCGTTAATGCTTAACGAAGTGCGTCGAGCACGGTTTAAGAAATTTGTGCAAACCGCCATTTATTTACCTCACTTTGTCTCATGGGTCGTCATTGCAGGTATTTGCTTTATTTTGCTTAGCAAATCTTCTGGGATCGTTAATGGACTGATTGTAGATGCTGGCGGAACGAAAATTGATTTTCTAACGAATGCGAATACATTCTGGCTATTATTAACGTCGCAAAGTATTTGGAAGGATGCCGGATATGGGACGATCATTTTCCTTGCGGCGCTGACTAGTATCAATCCCGAGCAGTACGAGGCAGCTCAGATCGATGGGGCTAGCCGATGGAATCAACTGATTCATATAACGCTGCCAGGAATAAAGTCCACGATCGTTGTTCTGCTTATCCTTCGGTTAGGAACGGTGATGGATGTCGGTTTCGAGCAAGTCTATCTGATGAGTAGCGCTCCTGTTGAAAGCATTGGGGACGTATTCGACACGTATGCATATCGCGTCGGTGTTCAGCAAGGGAGATTCAGCTTTGCCGTGGCCGCAGGTATGTTCAAATCGATTGTTGGCTTCATTATGGTCATCGCAGCGAACCGTATCGCAAAGAAAATGGGCGAGGAGGGAGTGTATTAGGATGGATCGTTCTTCCAAATGGTTAGATGGCTTCATCTATATAGCACTGTTCATATTTTCACTCTCTACCTTATTGCCGTTCATCTACATCACGATCGTGTCCTTCACAGATCCGCATGAATTTATAACAACGCCTGTCTTGCTGTTTCCGAAGTCATGGAGTTTAGCTTCGTACCGATACATCATGTCATCCAATCAATTTATGAATTCCTTCTTTATTACAACGCTACTGACGATCGTCGGTACGGTTGGTGCTTTGCTCGTGACGTCAGGGTTGGCATATGGATTATCGCGCAAGAGATTGAAAGGGCGAAATTTCATCCTGACCTCAATTTTGTTCACGATGCTGTTCAACCCTGGCATTATGCCTAACTATTTATTGATTCGAAATTTAGGATTGTTGAACAGTTTCTGGGCATTGGTGTTGCCGGGGTTAGCGACTGCATTTTACGTGCTGCTCATGAAAAGCTTTTTCCAAGACGTGCCTGCAGAACTGGAGGAATCAGGTAAAATGGACGGCTGCTCGGATATCGGCATCTTTTTTCGGATTATTCTCCCGATATCCTTACCGGTCATAGCCGCATTCAGTTTGTTTTACGGAGTTGCGTATTGGAACACGTATTTCAATGGCGTACTTTACATCAATAAGGACACGCTGCGTCCGTTGCAAGTCGTTTTGCAGCAAATGCTAGCCGCAAGCGCTGCTCCCCCTGATGAAGCTTCAGGAATAGTGATTCCAGCGGAAACGGTGAAAATGGCAGCTGTCGTGCTTGCAGCAGTTCCGATCGTCATGGTGTATCCTTTCTTGCAAAAATATTTTGTCAAGGGTTTAACACTTGGTTCTGTGAAGGGTTAAGTAAAACTTTCTTGAGAGGGGTGATACTGCGTTTTGGAATGGCAATAATGTAAACATGTTTTCAAAAGGCGGGCAGCAACATCTAAAAAAAAAATTTGAGGAGGCAACACACAATGAAAAAGGTATTAAAAATGAGTGGTCTTACGGCAGCAGCAGCCCTTATGCTGATTTCGACAGCGTGCGGTAACAATAAACCGGCTGAAACTCAGTCATCGACATCTCCAGCTACACCTGCACCTTCAGCAGCGCCCAAAGCGCCTACGGAAATCTCGATTATCGCACCTACTTACAATGATGCACCTACTAACGATTTGGAAAACCTTCAACAAGTCAATCAGAAGTTGAATGTTAAAATCAATGCTTCCTATGTTCCTTCCAACAATTACGATGATAAAGTTAACGTTATGCTGGCGTCGAATGACTTGCCTGATTTGACAGTTGTGTGGGATATTACGAAGCAAAATTGGACTCAAGCGCTTTCGCAAGGCGCATTTTGGGATTTAACCCCATACATCAAGAACTATCCGAATTTATCCAAGATCGATTCTGGCGTGTATAGCGCATTATCGTTTAATGGGAAATCCTTTGGAGTACCGCGGGTTAGACCGCAGGATGGCCATGAATCGCTCATTATTCGCAAAGACTGGTTGGACAAACTGGGGTTACAGGCGCCGAAGACGACAGACGAATTCTATAAAGTCATGGAGGCGTTTACGAAAAACGATCCAGACGGCAACGGAAAGCCTGATACTTATGGATTTGCGGCCTACGCTACGCCTTCGCCTCAAACCTACTTATTCTCGATGTTCGGTTCTTCTACAGCTGGCGTTCTTATGCAAGGCTGGGCAAACAACGCTGGTCAATTAACTCCGGCATTCGCTTCTCCGCAGATGAAGACTGCGCTAACTTACTGGAGCAAAGCGTTCAATGATGGATTGGTCGTACCAGATTATCCAGTTATGAAGGCCCAACAGTTGAAGGATATGTTCATCCAAGGGAAAATCGGGATGTATATCGGTAATGTCGTGGATATTTACAATGCGCCGAATGTGATCAAAGAACTTCAAAAGGTGAATCCGAAAGCGGATGCAGTTGCTTATGAACTGCCTGCAGCTCCAGATGGCAAGCGTTACTATGAAAAAGGTTCAGGAAATTTCGGTCAATTGATGATCAGTAAGAAAGTGTCAGAAGATAAAATGAAGAAAATTTTGGAACTCATGGATTATGGCAATACACTTGAAGGTTGGAAGCTGATCAATTACGGTGTGAAGGATAAAGACTATACAGATACTAACCTTCCGACCATTGTCGTACAGACGGATGCCGCCAAAAAGCAGAATATGTTACCGAACCCAGGTCAATGGATACCGACCTTCTTTAACAAATATGCAAGAGCCGAAAATGGAGACATGTCACCAGAGGTTCTCAAGTATGACCACGATCTGATTGATTCGATCAGCAGCCAATCCATTTTGGATCCGGCTACAGGCATCAATACACCTACAAATGGAGAAAAGGGAGGCGATTTCCTCAAGAAAATTTATGACAATGAAATCAATACGCTTGTAGGCAAAAGCAGCTTGGACGATTGGGATAAGTTCGTCAAATCCATGCAGGATGACGCTTCTTTCCAAAAGTTAATTAAAGAAGTGAACGATGCCTATAAAGCCAAAAGTGGTAAATAAGAAAGCATTTTCAAACTGACGAGCATATAGATTGGTCTTTACGGTGGGTGATAAGCTGCAAGTAAGCTGATCACCCAGCCGTTCATATGCTATTAGAGCTGCCTTTAACTAGGCGATCAAGATGGGGAAATCCGATTTCATTGATTGAATTTGTAAGCGTTTTTAAAAATAATGAGATGCAAGGGGGCATTTTATCTTGTCAAGAATGAGTAGATTAATTCAAAAGACTTTAGGAAGAAAATTTAAGATCACGTTATCGCTTCTGTTTCTTTTGGCACAGTTCTTCTCAGTCGGTAATCTATCGTTTTTTGGTGAGACGGCAGTTCTTGCAGCAAATCAGACAAACATTCAGTCAACAAATTTGAGCGTGACAGTGGATGACGCTTTTCCAAGAATTATCCAATACCAATGGATGGGGGCAGGAGCGTCTAACGGTGCTGTATTTTACGGAAATGAAGACACGCTGAGTCAGGTAAAGATCAACGGTACGACGTACACACCAGTTGTAACTAATGTTATTACAGGGGATACGATAACCTATACACTTGCCATTTCAAGTATAGGGGTAACCATGAAGATGTATTTCAAGGTTACTGACAACATTGTCGAATTCAAGGTAAGCGATATTGCCGAAAGCGGCGCAACGAAGGTAATGACGTTTGAAATTCCCAACCAAAACCTGATAGCCATCCGTGATAATCAGAGCAATGCCATGGAAACAGGGGTTGACGTCAAGGGGTCTGTTAGTTATACAGACAATTCCAAGGAAGAATACAACACATTAACTACCAAAGCAGTTGACGCAAACCCGGTAGCAAAATCTTATCTTATTTTGAATACCGATAAGCTTGCGGCAACTCTGTATAATAATGCCATTAATACGACGCCGACTACGGGGAGCAAAATTCTCGGCGACAAGTATGAAACCAGATACTTTTACCAGACGGTGAATAAGACCGGGTATAAGAGGATGGGGGCATGGAACAATGCTTGGACTTACAGGGAATTAGCGACGGAGATTATGGAATTGCCATATGCGAAAATTGCCATTACACCCGATGCAAACACTGACGGTACTGTAGACTGGCAGGATGGTGCCATTGCATACAGGCAGATCATGAAAATTCCATATGGTGCAGACACAATTAAAAAGAGCTTTGCCAGTATAGCATATACCCGTGGAAGCCTTGCCCAGTGGCCCTTCTTGAGAACACTGGATATGGTCAAGAAGACATACCTCTATACGGACGGATTCGGACAGTTCCTTGAGTATAAGGGACATCAGGCTGAAGGTCATGATTCAAACCACCCTGACTACGGGATCAACATTAATAAGCGAGCAGGGGGGCTGACTGATCTTAATTATTTTGTCAATCAGGCGGCTCAATATAACACGAATGTTGGTGTACATATCAACGCTACCGAGGCTTATCCGGAAGCGCAATACTATAGTGAAGATATTCTTAGACAGCCGCACGTGGGCGGTTGGAATTCACTGGACCAGTCATACCTTATTGACCAGTACAAGGATGCGACCAATTTGGGGACTCACGGCTTGGCTGACAGGCTCGCAGAGTTGAGAGCAAATGTGCCTGGCCTGAAGTGGGTTTATGTTGATGTGTATTATTTTCAGGGATATCCGGAGTGGAAGCTAGGGACAGAATTAAACAAGAACGGTTGGATTGTGGGTACGGAATTCCAAGGCGCACTTGAAGATTATGCGGTATGGAACCATGTTCCACAGATGAAGAGCCAGGTAGTAAGGTTTATGAAGAACGGGGTTGCAGATTCCTATGGTTTTAACCCTATGCTTCTGAAATCAAGGCATGCAGGTTCCATGGGGTACGGTAACGATAGAAACGACGATCAGTCTTTTTCTGTCAGCTTAACTGACCAAATGAAGATATTCTACACCAACAATTTGCTGATGAAGTACATGCAGAACTTTGACATTATGAAGTGGACAAATAACAAAATTGATTTTACTAACAATGTCTATGTGCAACAAACTACATCTGAGCCTAACCCGGTAGTTGAGTTATACAAGGACAATAAAAAGCTTGCCACGTATCAGAACAATTATGATCCTTCAACCTTTAACGTAACTAACGTAAGTACCCAATTGTTCATCCCGTGGGACCCTCAGAATGAGACTAAAATCTACCACTACAACACGAACGGAGGAAGTACAACCTGGGATCTTCCTAACAGTTGGTCAGGTCTGAGCACCGTGAAGCTTTACCAGTTATCTGATATAGGCAAAACTTTTGTAACAGACCTCACGGTAACTAACGGAAAGGTAACGATTCAAGCAACGGCCAATACCCCGTATATTGTCTACAAAGGTGAGCAAACCAATCCTGTTATGAATTGGGGAGCAGGCGGATATGTGAAGGACCCGGGTTTCGACAGCCATGACCTATCGCCTGCAACCTCGGCATGGTCCCTATCGTCTACTGGCGGCAGCACAAGCCATATAAACATAGTGAACAGCAGTCTTGGTGAGACCTATGTGAATGTGAACGGAAACAACGGCGCTGATGCGGTATTGAGCCAGACCATCACAGGGCTGACCCCAGGTAAGACCTATCAGCTCTCTGCGTGGATGGAAGTCAATGGAAGGACTGGGACAATCGGCGTCAATAACTATGGTGGGGCTGAAGTTACGAATACCATGGCTAAATCAGAGCTCGACAATCAAATGTATAACACCTTAAGATATACATCTAACAATAAAATGCAGAGAATCAAACTGGAATTTACGGTGCCAGCCAATCAGACAAGCGCAAACATTTACTTCAAGGCAAATGCAGGGACTGGTTCATCGTATATGTACCTTGATGACGTGCGTATTGTAGAAATGAATACTACGCCATTTGGAAGCCACTACTTCTTCGAAGACTTTGAGAGCAACGACGAAGGCTTAGGACCTTTTGTACAGACCAAGCTTGTTTCACGCATTCACAGATCGGAGCTTCATAGCGGTTTTACGACCGATACGATCAACGGTAATTACTCATTGAAGATGAGAGAGACTACTTCAACTGAAACAGGAGAATACATGAGGACTGTGCCTTACAACGTCAAGTTGCAGCCCAATACGATGTATAGGATGAGCTTTAATTATCTGCTTGATCCGACAAACAGTGGAGCCTATTCTGTTGGTGTCAAAGGAAACAACGGTTTAATTACTTTGTCCAATGTGTCAATTCCATCATCAGTTAGCGGCTCCGCATATTCAACATTTACAAAGACATTTTTAACTGGTAACTATAATGATACTTACGTTTCATTTAGTAAGAACGGGGGAGGAAAGCTTGACTTTGTCATCGATGACTTTGCGATTGACGTTGTCCCCACACCGCCTCCGCTGACAGTACCTACAGGTATAATAGCGACTGCATTAAGCCCATCCCAGATAAGCGTAAGCTGGGGCGAGACGGATTTAGCAACTGGATTTGACTTGGAAGTAGATGGCCAAGTAGTAACATCTGCTATCTCCCCTTACATTCATTCCGGGTTGGCTGTAAATTCTACGCATACCTACAGGGTAAGGGCAAAGAATGCTGCAGAAACAACGGATTGGAGCGCGCCAGTAAGCGTTGCGTCAACGAATGCGATTTCAATCGTTGCAACAGCGGATGCATATGTACGAGACGGTGGGTCAGCAACGACGAACTATGGATCTGAGCCAACTACTGCGGTTAAGTGGGATGCAGTAGGCTATAGCCGTGAAGCCTTCTACAAATTTAACTTGGGCAGTATACCAGCAAATATGACCAGTGCAAAGATTAGGTTATATCCAACGATAGCTGGCGCAACATCGCCAGGGGTTAATGTTGAGCTTGTTCAGAATACGTGGAGCGAGTCTACACTAAACTGGAACAACAAGCCTTCGGTAATAGGAACCAAATTGAATGCAAGTCCTATCATGCCTGTGCTTAACACGGCGTTAGTCATTGATGTGACCAATATTGCAAAGAGTGCACTTGCTAGCCAAGATAAAAATATCTCCATAAAAGTAACGAATGCACTCCTAAGAGGCGGATCAGCAGATAGTCAATTTGCGACGAAGGAAAATAGTATTTCGCAATACTGGCCGGTGGTGGAATATACGGCTCCGGGAAGTATTAAAGGCAAGATTGTAGACAGCAGTAACACGCCGGTATCTGGCGCAACTGTGACAGTATCTGACTCCAGTGCAGTGAATGTTTCAGTCTCTACAGCAGCGGATGGAACATATACCATCACAAACATACCGTCAGGTTCTGGTTATACCGTAACGGCAAGTAAAGCGGGATACAGTGACGCGTCACGCTCGAATGTGAGCGTACCAATGGGGGATGTATCGATCATTGATATGACACTTACACCACCGAAACCGTCTAACAACGCAGATCTGAAAGGGTTGAGCCTGTCCAGCGGACAGTTGAATCCGGCATTTGCAGCGGGGACGACATCGTACACGGCGAATGTGGCGGGCGATGTGAGCAGTATTACGGTGACAGCATCAGTCGACGATAGCACTTCGACAGTAAAGGTAGGCGGACATCCGGCGACCAGTGGTCAGGCAAGCGGACCGATCGGCCTGAATGTAGGCAGCAATACGATTACCGTAGTAGTAACGGCACAAGACTCGACAACGAAAACTTATACCTTGACCGTGAATCGCCAGACATTGCCTCCAACAGCCCAATTGAGTGGCGCCAATACCGTTATTTCATGTCTGTCGTTCGATCTCATGTTTGGACTGAGCAATGTGACGGATAGCGTGTATCAGAGCGTCTATGCACAAGATCTTACACTCAATTATGATCCTGCTAAGTTTGACCTGAATGCGATCACATCCATGAAGCCTGGATTTGCGATCGTAACCCAAAAAGAAGAAGCGCCAGGTCGTGTTCGAATTCTGGCCGCCAGCCAAGGGGCAGATCATGCAATCAATCCCAATGAAAACTCTTTGAAATTCTCGTTCACTGCCAAATCATTGACCCAAGATACGAATACAACTGTCTCCGTGACTCGTGTTGGTATCGGGAATAACGTGGGTGACGAATTGCAAGTTAACGGGGCTTCCCGTGATGTGCTGGTCACTGCACAGGCAGATAAAGCGGTATTACATGCATCGATTACTTCCGCCCAGTCTACACACGATGCTGCGATGGAAGGAACGAAACCAGGTCAATATCCTGTAGGCTCGAAAGCGGTTCTGCAGAATGCGATCAACTCGGCATTATCCATAGACACCAACCCTGCAGCAACGCAGCAGCAAGTCGATCAAGCAGCAACGGCCTTGCATGCAGCAGTACTGGCATTCGAAGCGCTGGTTGTAACCCACATTCCGGGTGACTTAAACGGAGATGGTCGTATCAGCATAGGAGATTTAGCCAAAGTAGCAGCAGCCTATGGAAAGAATTCTTCCAATCCGGATTGGAATCAATATCTATTGGCTGATTATAACCATGACAACAAGGTTGATATTATCGATCTTGCGGCAATCGCCAAATTGATTTTAGAGTAATGAAGTAGTACGAAGAAGGGAAGGCTCAAGAGCCTTCCTTCTCTAAACATATTGAAGGGTATAACAGGCAGGGCGGCGATTTCCGTAGCAGCTAGAATTATTTATACTTAAGTAGGAGAAGTGATTGCATGCTAATGGATCGCTATGCAAATGATATATTGGCACTGATCCCCCCTTTTCCAAACTATCATCCGTATCCGAAGATTGAAAAAAGGGTAATATGGGAATCTCTTCCTGATCTAACTCGAAAATATTGGATTTCCAGAGGGGAAACTTACCTGCACTTTACGTGGCCTGCAATGACGGCTGTAGATTACTTGCAATATTCAAGAAATGGAAATGTTGTCCGATTTCAGAACAAATACGAGGAACGTAGGATTGTATTGGTTTCCTTGGTCCTTGCAGAATGTATGGAAGGAGTCGGCCGCTTTACCGACCAGATTATTAATGGAATCTGGGCCAATCCCAAGGCAAACAATTGAACAAACCTCACAGTTCATGAGAGAAAATTTCAATCGAAATTTGACCTTGTCTGCGATCTCGGAGCACATATATATGAATCCATCGTATTTCAGTGTGATGTTTAAGAAGAAAACGGGCCAAAGTAATATTGAGTTTCTTACTGAAATTCGGCTGGATGCAGCTAAAAAAATGCTTAAACAGCCCGAGTTGAAAACTTATCAAATAGCGGAAATGACAGGATTTAACGATGCAGCTTATTTTTCCTTTTCAAACGGTTAGGTACTCGATAAGGGCTATTCGACGGGTGGATCATGCTTGAAATACAGCAGATCCCACCAACCGTTTGTTATATGCCAACAAATAGAAAAAATGAAAGGAGGTGCTGTTATTAATTGATGTAAGCGCTTTGAAAAATCATAAGGAGATGATTGTTTTGAAAGTTAAGCGTTCGGTACGTTCAAGTAAACTGGTTTCATTAATGACTACAGGCTTTATGATCACACAAATTTTAGGCGTCCCGGCATTCTTCGGGGGAGCAAGCACGGCTTACGCTGCTTCAACGATGATCCAGTCTGCCAAAATGCAGGTAACGATTGACGATAAATTTCCGCGGGTAATTCAGTATCAATGGTTAAGCAGCGGGAAAGTTATGTATGGGCAAGAGGATACGCTGACCACAGTCAATATCAATGGAGTGGCGTATACGCCAACAGTTTCGTTCGTGCAGGATGGGATTGATAATGCGACGTACACGTTGACCTTCCCAACGATTAATGTTGTCATGACAGTCGTGATCAATGTTGTCGATAATGTGCTGGAGTTTAGAGTGAAGAATATTCAAGAGAACGGTTCTACTTTGGTGCAAACCGTAGAATTTCCGAACCAAAGTCTGGTGTCCATCCGTGACACGCAAGCAGGCGCGCAAGAAACGGGTGTAGATGTTGGATCTTGGAATTCATCTAAGGAAGAGTACAACTTACTTGCGAATAAAGCGGTAGATGCGGCGCCCGTTGCCAAAACGTATGTGATATTAAATACGAATGAGTTGGCAGCGACCATCTACAATAATGCATTCGAGATTCTGCAGAACAAAGATAGCGATGTGAGCAACCAAGGCCCAGAGAAACGGTACTATTATCAGACTGTGGCAAAGACCGGCTACAAGAAGCTGGGAGTCTGGAATTATCCTTGGACGTATCGGGAAACGGATGGCAGCAATCAGGAGATTGTTGAGCTTCCCTACGCTAAGGTCGCTATTACCGACGATGCGAATGGAGACGGAGCCATCAATTGGCAGGATGGGGGGATTGCTTACCGCAAAATCATGCCTTTGCCTAAGGGTTCTGATGTCATGCCTAAAGTGATGCCGGAAATCGCTTATTCACGACAGAGCTTGAGCCAGTGGCCGTTTTTGCGGACGCTGGATATGGTCAAGAAGTTTTATCTGTATACGGATGGCTTCGGCCAATTGCTTGAGTACAAAGGCCATCAACATGAAGGGCATGATGACGGTTTTAATGATTACGGAAACGTTATCAACGAAAGATTAGGCGGCGTAACCGATCTGAATACGTTAGTCAACGAAGCAAGCAAGTATAATACATATGTCGGCGTCCATTTAAATTTGAATGATGCTTACCCGGAAGCACAGCATTATTCCTATGATAAAATTGGTAATATTTCATGGCAAACCATGGATACAGGGTATTATCTGAAACGCCATGCGGATTCTATCGACCCTGGGCCGGAGGGTTTGGCAGCGAGATTAGGAGAATTAAAACAGAATGTTCCGAACTTGAAATGGATTTATGTAGACGTCTATACCGGCCTTGGCTATAACCAGTGGAAACTGGCACATGAGTTGAACAATAACGGCTGGATGATCGGCTCGGAATTTAGCGGAGCATTGAATCGCTATAGCGTCTGGAGCCATGTGAACGAGAACGAGAGCAAGGTGGAACGTTTCATCAAAAATAATGTCACTGACCAATTTATGTACGACCCGATTTTGCTGACAACTCGCCATGCCAGTGCGATGGGATACGGGAACGATAAAGACTCAGATCAAGGAACGATTGGTTCGACTGTTAATGATCAGATGAACATCTTTTTTACTCAAACCCTGCTGTTCAAGTACATGCAAAATTACAATATCATGAAAATGAATGTCAATTCGACACTGAATCAATCAACAAGCGTCACGTTTGACAACGGATTGGTTGGTCAAGTCGTAGACCCGGGTACAGTCACGAACGACGGTACGTATGTCACGAACAATCCCAAGGTTGAATTGAAAAAGAACGGTGTACTGCTTGCAACTTACCAAAAATCATTTAAGAAAAAGATTGTTGCTCCAGAGTCAGCTGGTTATCACACTAAGACTGTGGATTCGCAATTGACGCAATATTTGCTTCCATGGGATCCTCAGAATGAGACCAAACTGTATCACTGGAACTCGGTGGGCGGCAATACGACATGGACACTTCCCGCCAGCTGGGCAGGTGTAACCAATGTAGATCTGTATACACTGTCCGACACAGGCAAAACCTTGGTGACTAGCTTGCCGGTAACCTCAGGTCAAGTTACGATCAATGCGACAGCCAATAAGCCGTATGTCATCTATAAAGGCGGTCAAACCGACGCGATCACGCCAGTATCATCATTAGATTTCGGTACAGGCGGATTCGTTAAGGATCCAGGTTTTGACAGCCGAGCACTGAACAATTGGAGTGTAACCTCCACAAACGGCAGCACGAACCACGTTTCGATCCGAACGAATGAGGCAGGGGACCCGTACCTGCAAGTGAAAGGAAATAACGGGGCTGACGCAACGATTTCCCAAACGATAACTGGTCTGACGGCCGGCAAAACGTATCAAATGTCTGTTTGGACAGAGGTCAAGAACGGTCAGACAGCCACGGTCGGTGTGAAGAACTACAGTGGAACAGAAGTAACCAATACGATGTCCCAATCCAACATACCGAACAAATACTACAATACGATGCGGGAAGCGATCAATGCGAATAACCTTGGAACGAATAATATGCAACGGCTAAGTGTTAATTTCACGGTGCCGACCGGTAATTCAAGCGCAACGATTTATATGAAAGCAGCTCAGGTAGCGGGATCTTCTTCGGCGGAAGTTGATTTTGACGATGTTCGCGTGGTGGAACTTACGAATCCAGCACCACAAGGAAACCATTATTTCTTCGATGATTTCGAAAGCAATAATGAAGGACTTGGACCGTTTATTCCAATTAATACGAATAAAGCTCATATTTCGGAACTGCATGCAGGATTTACGAACGATACGATTAATGGAAATAATTCGTTGAAAATGCGTGCTAATAGCACGACTCCTACTAGCATCACAGGCGAAATAATGAGAACTATTCCTTCCACAGTAAGGTTGCTGCCAAACACGACCTACACGATAAGTTTCCCATACCGTATGTCGCTGCAGAACAGCTATAACATTGCAGTGACCAGCGGCTACGGCAGCGGTGCGGTCGACCTATTCAATGAAACGATCGATAACTCTAAATATTTCTATAGTAAGACATTCACAACTGGAAGTTCAAACGATTATAGCATTCGATTCTTCAATAACATCGGCGGATGGGATAATTTCATCATCGACGATTTCACAGTGGATTTGGGAACTGTAGCTCCTCCAATCGAGACAGCGGAACAGACTTTCGACACCGGGCAAGTCGGCGGTTGGATTGACGCTTATGGGAATGGTTCTGTTCAGGCGGCCAGCCAGCAACTGGCGTTGAGTACAGATCGAAATGAAACCGTAGCGCTCGATCAAAATACGCCAGATATTGCGGACGGAGAGCTAACCTTCACGGTTACGCCGCAGAACAACAATGTGGCAGGAGCGATCATCCGTTATACATCGCCGAACAGCTATACACGCATAGGTTTCGATTCGGCGGCTAATGGATGGAGATATTGGGACCCGCAAGGAAATACAGGTATTATCAATATGCCTGGAGTCGAACTGACGACAGGAGTTCCGCATAAAGTCAAGCTGACCTATACAGGAACACATTACACGCTTTATGTCGACAATATCTTGAGCTATGATGGCGACATTCCTGCATTGAAAACGACGGCAGGACGCACCGGCTTTTCGGTTAGAAACAAGTCTCTCGTATACTTCGACAACATAACACTTAAGAATCTGGGTGCATCGTCGGGATCAACACCAATTGTGCCTACGCCGGCGAACTCGCAATCGACGCCAGGCAAGATTGTGCTTGACACCATAGATGATGCGTATGTAAGAGATGGTGGATCTGCGACAACGAACTTCGGTAAGGATCCATCACTCGTTGTCAAAATGGACGGAATAGGCTATTCCCGCGAATCGTATCTGAAATTTGATCTGTCCGGGGTAACTACCTCCGTATCTGCGGCCCAAATCAAGCTGAATGCCATCATGAAAGGCAGCTCGGCACCAAATCAAGTGGTGGAGCTAGTCAGTGACAATACGTGGAGTGAGACCACGATCAATTGGAATAACAAACCAGCCTCATCTACGGTAATTGCAACTTTTACCCCTGTCTTAGGCGTTAATACAATCGACGTAACGAGTCAGGTTCAGAGTGCACTGGCTGCAGGCAAGAAATTATCAGTGAGAATTCATGCGGCGCAGATTACGAGCGGTACATCCGATGTGAGTTACGGAACGTTCGAGAATACGACGGTCAGTAACCATCCGGTACTCGAACTGACAGTACCATTAAATGCAAACGCAAATCTGAAAGGGCTGAGCCTGTCGAGCGGCCAGTTGAATCCAGCATTTGCAGCGGAGACGACATCGTACACGGCGAATGTGGCGGGCGATGTGAGCAGTATTACCGTAACGGCATCGGTCGACGATAGCACTTCGACGGTAAAGGTAGGCGGACAACCGGCGACCAGTGGTCAGGCAAGCGGACCGATCGGCCTGAATGTAGGCACCAATACGATTACCGTAGTGGTAACGGCACAAGACTCGACAACGAAAACCTATACCTTGACCGTGAATCGCCAGGCTTTGTCTCCAACTGCCCAATTGAGTGGCGCCAATACCGTTATTTCAGGTCTGTCGTTCGATTTCATGTTTGGACTGAGCAATGTGACGGATAGCGTGTATCAGAGCGTCTATGCACAAGATCTTACACTCAATTATGATCCTACTAAGTTTGACCTGAATGCGATCACATCCATGAAGCCTGGATTTGCGATCGTAACCCAAAAAGAAGAATCGCCAGGTCGTGTTCGAATTCTGGCCGCCAGCCAAGGGGCAGATCATGCGATCAATCCCAATGAAAACTCTTTGAAATTCTCGTTCACTGCCAAATCATTGACCCAAGATACGAATACAACTGTCTCCGTGACTCGTGTTGGTATCGGGAATAACGTGGGTGACGAATTGCAAGTTAACGGGGCTTCCCGTGATGTGCTGGTCACTGCACAGGCAGATAAAGCGGTATTACATGCATCGATTACTTCCGCCCAGTCTACACACGATGCTGCGATGGAAGGAACGAAACCAGGTCAATATCCTGTAGGCTCGAAAGCGGTTCTGCAGAATGCGATCAACTCGGCATTATCCATAGACATCAACCCTGCAGCAACGCAGCAGCAAGTCGATCAAGCAGCAACGGCCTTGCATGCAGCAGTACTGGCATTCGAAGCGCTGGTTGTAACCCACATTCCGGGTGACTTAAACGGAGATGGTCGTATCAGCATAGGAGATTTAGCCAAAGTAGCGGCAGCCTATGGAAAGAATTCTTCCAATCCGGATTGGAATCAATATCTATTGGCTGATTATAACCATGACAACAAGGTTGATATTATCGATCTTGCGGCAATCGCCAAATTGATTTTAGAGTAATGAAGTAGTAATAGAGAGGGACGGCTCAAGAGCCTTCCCTCTCTATACATGGAAATAACGGTATATTAGAAAACCATGTTTGAGAGCATATACAGTTGAATAAGGCTGTTAATGGTGGAACTCCTGAGAAATTTGTTGACACGGGCACGATTGTAGTAGAAAAGACAAATATTGAAGATACGATCAAGAACACGAAACCTTGGAATTAATGAATTAATCAGAGAGAAGGGGGCTGCGTCCGCTCTTCTCCCAATGTTGAAGTGAGCTAAACCGATCGCATTTTTTAACGAGGGAGACATACGATGAGAAAGTATACAAATTTAAAAGCAACGCTAATTTTTGCATTCATTTTTGGCATTGTGATGATCCTAGGGACTGTTAAGCCAGCATATGCATGGGTATCTGATAATGGAAACGGTACATTCACCAACCCGGTTTTGTGGGGGGACTATCCAGATAATGACGTCATTCGGGTGGGGACAGATTATTATATGGTTTCCTCAAGTATGAACATGATTCCAGGTGTACCCATAATGAAATCCAAAGATTTGGTGAATTGGGAGTTTAGTAGTTATGCCGTTCAAAAGATGGACAGTCCAACCTACAGCTTCGTTGGTGGAGATGAATACAATGAAGGGCCTTGGGCAACTAGCTTGAGGTATAATAACGGAACGTTTTATGTCCTGTTTAATTCCAATCGGGAAGGAGCTTATCTTGCTACAGCTACCGATGCGGCAGGACCTTGGACGTTGAATAAGATTTTGACTGTAGACGGTAAGTCCACAGGCGTAAAGTTATATGACCCAGGCATGTTCTTTGACGATGATGGTAAAGTTTATGTTGTACATGGTCAAGGCACCTTATATGTGACGGAATTGACTGCAGATGGAAAGGCTGTAAAGACACCTCAACAGATGCTTTATACGTGTAATACCGGTAGTTATTGCGAAGGCTCCAGGGTTTATAAGAGAAACGGGGTTTATATTGTATTGAATACACCGACTTGGAGTCAAGGCTCCAAGAAAGAAGTTGTTCACACAGCCACGAACATTTATGGGCCTTATGGACAAGATGTCGATATTATGACCAGCTTCTCGAACTGGGCCGGAGGCGGGGTACACCAAGGTGCGATCGTTGATACGCCGACAGGAGAATGGTGGTCGATCATTTTCCAAGATAGATATCCTTATGGACGTGTACCTACATTGCAACCGGTTACATGGGTTGGCGACTACCCGATTATGGGAATCAATAAAGAAGCTGTAGTCACTTACCCAAAACCGAATGTGGGTGGGTCCGTGACGACTACGATCAAGGAACCTGTGACTTCGGATGAGTTCGACAGCACGAAACTTGGACTTATTTGGCAATGGAATCATAATCCGGATGATACCAAATGGTCTCTGACAGAAAGACCAGGCTTCATGAGATTAAAGGCAGCTAATGTGACGTCCAACCTAACTTATTCAAGAAATACGCTAACTCAAAGGCTTCTCGGACCGGATTCCACAGGTGTGATCAAGATGGATATTACCAATATGGCAAACGGCGATTTTGCTGGATTGAGTATATTCAATAAAGATAATAGCTTTATCGCAGTAAACAACGTTAATGGAATTAAAAGAATTGTCGTAAAGAATTTAGGGACAGAGGTAGCCAACGCCCCGTTCTCAGGAAACCAAATTTGGTTTAAAGCGGAATCTCCGAAGTTGTCTGCAATGGTAAACTATTCTTTCAGCACAGATGGGATTAATTTTAAACAACTCGGCGGATCGATACCCATTATTAAATCCGGGTACGTAGGTGCGAGGTTCGGTATATTTACGTATGCGACGATTGCAACAGGTGGATACGTGGATGTTGACTGGTTTCATATTACGACGAGCGAGACCTCCGGAAACTTGTTTACAATAGGTCAAACCATTGAAGCCGAGCGTTATGACGACAAATCTGGCGTCAAACTTGATTGGGTCAATGATCAGATCATCAATGGAAAAGACCAGTATGTAGGCTGGATCGTTAATGGTTCTTGGTTGAAATTCGATCAAATTGACTTCGGAAATGGAGCGACGACGTTCAGCGCAAGGGTTGCAGCGGCAGTGAGTGGCGGCAATATAGAAATCAGGCTCAACAGTCCGACAGGCACTTTAGTAGGTACCTGTGCAGTTGCTCCTACTGGCGGTTTGCAGACATGGAAGTCCCAATCCTGCAATATTAGCAATGCAGCGGCTACAGGCAAGCAGAAGGTATACCTTGTTTTTACAGGCGGCTCGGGGTATCTGTTTAATATGAACTGGTTCAGATTTGATTCAAACTTGTCTATCCCTCAAGTACCAACTAACTTAACAGCATCAGCTGTAAACTTTTCACAAATAAATGTAAATTGGGATGCTTCCCCTGTAGCGTTCGATTATGATCTTGAAGTTGATGGAACGGTAGTAAACACGTTGAGTAGTCCATATCCTAATCTCGGACTTGCTTCAAACTCAACACATACTTATAGGGTAAGGGCCAAGAATTCGGTAGGAACCAGCGCATGGAGTTCCCCGGTTAGTGCGGCTACAAAAGAAGCTATTATACAGCAATCGCAAATGACGGCAACAGCGACCAGCCAGGAAACGACATCCGCGAATCATTCAGCTTCCAATTTGTTGGATGGAAATAATGCAACATTTTGGCAAACTAAAGGGGATCTGAGCAATCCGCTTCCACAATCGGTCACCTTGAATCTTGGCGGCGCTTATTATGTGACGAATCTCAAATATTTGCCAAGGCAGGACGGAAGCTCGGACGGCAATATAACAGGATACAACATTTATGTCAGCAATGATGGAACGAATTTTACAAAGGTCGCAACTGGCAGCTGGGCTAATGATGCGACGGAGAAAAACGCTCAAATCGCATCTGCAACGACGGCAAGGTATGTGAAGCTGGAAGCAACGTCCGACAATGGCGGCTGGGCATCCGCAGCAGAATTGAATGTGATCTACGATCTGCCGGTCATCATTCCACAATCGCAAATGACAGCAACGGCAACGAGTGAGGAAACGGCAAGTACTAATAATTCAGCTGCTAATGTATTGGATGGAAACAATTCGACAATCTGGCATACCAAATGGAACTTAAGCAATCCGCTTCCACAATCGATCACCTTGAATCTTGGCGGCACTTATAATAATATGACGAATCTCACATATTTGCCAAGGCAGAGCGGAGGCACGAACGGCACTATAACAGGCTACAATATTTATGTCAGCAGCGATGGAACGAATTTTACGAAGGTTGCAACTGGCAGTTGGACCAATGACACTTCAGAGAAGAACGTTCAATTCGCGCCAGTGACGGCAAAGTATGTGAAGCTGGAGGCAACGGCCGGCAATGGCGGTTTTGCATCCGCAGCAGAAATTAAGGTCTATAGAAGCCCATCTACCAGTGTGAAATTAACGACAACGGACAATGCGCCAAGTGGCTGGGTTAATCAGAACACCACGGTAAACTTAAACGCAACGGGTAGCGTATCTGGCGTTTTGACGACATATTACATCGTCGATGGTGGAACTCAGCAAACCGGATCCTCGGTCGTGCTGACAACGGAGGGCGTTCATACAATCAACTACTGGAGCGTAGACGCGGGCAACACAGAAGCTGGGCATACGGTAACCGTTAAAATCGACAAAACAGCGCCAGTCTCAACAGTGACCCTGTCACCAGCCGGGCCGGACGGAACAAATGGCGAATACATCACTCCAGTCACGGTGACAGCAAGTGTCTATGATAATTTGTCAGGTGTGAAGAAGACGGAGTACAGTCTGGATAACGGGAATGCATGGGTAGCGTATACAGCGCCTGTTACTTTCGTAGAGGAAGGCCAGTATATGGTTATGGTTCGTTCAACCGATCAAGCGGGACTTGTTGAGCAACCTAAGAATCTTAGTTTTACAATTGGCTCGCCCAAAGTAGCTGCAACGCTAACGGGTCCAACCTCGGTTCAGAGTGGAGCATTATTCAGCACGAATGTAGGCTTTGGCAATCTGGCAAACAGTGTCAATTCCTCGGTATATGCTGCGGATATCACGTTAAACTTTGGAACAAATGGCATTGATTTTGTATCGGTGGAACCGTTAAAGCCCGGATTCGCAGCGGTTGAGAACAAGACTGACGCGGCAGGACAAGTTCGAATTATAGCAGCGGCTCAAGGGGCAATGGGAGCGTTAACGACAAGCGGAGATGTATTCAAAATCAATTGGAGAGCGAAGTCGCTCTCACAGGTGGCGCAAGTCAATTTGAACCTGACCGGTGCTGTCCTTTCCAATGCCTTGGGTCAAGAGACAGGAGCCGCATTGACTTCATTATTGGTATCGGTTATCCCTGTTGATCGTACATCCTTACAAGCGGTCATTAACACAGCGCAGTCCAAATACGATACAGCGGTAGAGGGTTCTCTAACCGGTCAATATCCGGTAGGTTCCAAAGCTGTGTTGTTGTCTGCTATTAACGCAGCTAAAACAACCAACTCGGATCCAGCGGCTACCCAGCAGCAGATCGATAGCGCAGCTAACACGTTAAACCAAGCGTTGCAAGCCTTTAATCAGTTGATTATCACTGCCTTGCCAGGAGATATCAATGGTGATGGTCATGTAAGTGTAGGTGACTTGGCTATTGTAGCAGCGAATTATGGAAAAACGTCGGCTAGCGCGGATTGGAATAAGGCAAAAATTGCTGACATTAACAATGACGGCAAGATCGATATTATCGATTTAGCGGGTATCGCCCGTCTGATCCTACAATAATAATAATTGACTTAAGATGTAAGCACTGAATTAGCCCTCTCGTCACGCACGCTAAAATAGCTGCTTGAGAGAGGGCTTTCTGTTATAGGGATGAATAATCTCCAAGATACGGAATAGGAAAGGACATAATAGATCATGTTTATAACGAATTCGATCATTTGTTTACGCTTACAAAAGGTATGAGATGAGACCAGGTTGAAGACAGCCTAGTATTTATCCAACATGGAGGGATAATAAAGAACAATATTTGAAGATCGCCTTTGCAGCTAATGACATGCCAGATTTGTTTTACATGAAACCGAGTGCCGTTTTTAGACGAAGTTTTCGGAATTTGGTCAAGGAACTGGAATCCATGACAAGGTCTTCCGGGGCCATCCCTAGAAAGTACTTAAAGGACATGTCGTACCGAGAGCGATCGACAATGTCGACATGGGACAAGTCGGAAATGTAATCTGACAGTTGAGCAGTTTCATAAGGAACTGAGGAAATTCAATACGGGAACAGCTTCGAATGATTATGGATTAGATCCACTAAGAGAACGGGATCGGATTCAGACGAAGGAACTGAGAGACTAAGGTCAGGGATGGATTCCTGGCCTTTGTTTTGTTTTCTGAATTATGGAAAGAAAGACAGTAGTTTTTTAACTGTTTACAGTAGTAATTTCAATGGTTGTAAATCGTGAAAATCACTATGATAAGGCGAAGCAATGTAAAAGTTACCAGATTGCCTGAAAAAATGTATTGATTATCGAGACAAATTTGAAAAATTGAACTAGTTATGAAAAATCGAATGATTAAACTTCAACCCGAATAATGGGAATATACGGAAAGCGTTTAGGGATGAGTTACTTTAGTAACGATAATGATATTTGAAGGGGGTGAGTTTAGTCATGACTTGGTTTGTACAAATCTTGAAAAATAGATGAAAGTGTTTACCGCCTCATATCCATCAGAGTATATGCAGTGTCAACTTTGTTGATTTGAGGTAAATAATGTGAAATAAATGCTGCGATTATAACCATAATGAGGGGTAATGTTAAAAATGAAGAAGAAATGGAAAATATTATCTATCGCAATAGCTTCAAGTATTATGCTTTCATCGGTATCGATTCCCAATAAAACATTGGCGGCATCAACTGCGGCATCAACTGCTGTCGTTCCGATTAATTGGTCTGCATTTACTGCAGGTAACCCTACAGATGCTAATTCTGAGCGTCTCAAAACCATATTACTTAACACAAACAAATTTGCTTTGACAAATTGGTATAATACGGTGAAAAACTATGACGCACAGACAGAACCATATTTAAACCTTGGCGGAACTGGTGAACATAACATACGACATCCGGCAGGGATGGCACTTGGACTCGCAACTTCGATCGCATTTGGCTTATATGATGAATCGAAGACAGGCGTAACTTTATCCGATGCCAAGAATACCACGATTAAACTGGTCAACTCAGTGGCCAAGCTGCATAAAGCCAACACCACCGGTGGGTGGGGAGACGCTTGGCAAAGCGCGCATTGGGCCCATTTTGGGGGATTCGCCGCATGGCTGATCTGGTCGGACTTGAGCTCGACGGATCAGGAGTATGTGCGCAAGATGGTAGAATACGAAGCAAACCGCTTCAATACGTACAATGTTCCATACTGGAAAAATGTGGATGGTACTGTCAATTATGCCGGCGATACGAAGGCGGAGGAAAATGCTTGGAACAGTCAAATTCTCCAACTTGCCGTCAGCATGATGCCGAATCATCCAAACTATTCGATCTGGATGTACAAACTTACGGAGTTGATGATCAGTTCTGTTGGTACGCCGTCGGATTTAACGAATACGACCGTGTATAACGGAAAGAAAGTGAGTGATTGGTTAAAGGGGACGAACTTGAACGACGACGGAACGTTAATTAACCACGACAGGGTTCATCCGGACTACTTTGAGTCCTTTGTTTTGAATGATACTGCGGCGCTTCAGCTTACCCTTGCTGGTAAACCAACGCCAAGTGCGACATTCTTCAACTCTGATAAGATTTATGACGCACTAGTAGATCGTGACTTCTCAGCCCCTCCTTATAACGCGCCAGGAGGAACGATCTATATTCCTGGAAGTGGAGACTTGTACTATCCGCAAGGAAATGACTGGGGACCAGGAATGAAATTGCATTTCGCAACAATGGATGCGTTTGTCGACGCGTTTGGGTTGGACGGGCTCGCTTCAAGAAAAGGAGCCTATTGGGAGCCTTTCCATGCGCAAAAAGTATTGGATATGCAGAATCGAACTACAGATGGTCATACGTATATTACGGCAGGGGAAAATGTTTACGAGGGTAGAGAAGAATCGATTGCTTATCATGCGGCATGGGCTTGGATAGCCAAATGGGTTAAGAAATCAGGGAAATTCACAACGAGTAACGACACTTACTCGCCTCTGACTATCGGGTCATCCAAGACCGCTATTCCAGTTACGCAATCGATGGTCAATGCTTCCACGAATCAATATCCTGGCACAGGGACAACGCAGCAGAACGGCTGGCGTGCGTTCGATGGCGACTTAGGCACATCGCCCGATACGTTGTCGGGTTCAGCCTGGGTGCTTGTAGACTTTGGCGAAAACAACAAGCAAGTGATCGACACCATCATGTTTTATCCTAGATCGGGTAATATAGGCCGGATGAACGGAGCGATATTCCAAGGCTCCAACGATGGAACGAACTTCGTCAATCTTTATACAGTAGGCAGCCTCAGCTCTTATCAAGTGTATACGGTGGCGACAGCCGACAAGACACCTTTCCGTTATTTCCGCTATTACACGCCTAACGGATTTGCTAACGTTGGAGAAATAATGCTTAATAAGCCGTTTATTGACAAGGATTTGCTCACGCAGTTGTTGAACGAAGCGGCAGCGATTAACGCTATCCAGTATACGGCTGACAGTTATGCTGCACTTCAAACAGCTATAACAACGGCGACAAGCGTGTCTGCGAGTGCATTTGCAACCCAGGCAGAAATCGATGCTGCGTCGGCCAGTTTGCAAACGGCACTGAACGGATTGAATGCTCTGTTCCCTCTTAAGTCTACATTGACAGGTGTACAGCAGGTAAATTCTGGCCAAACGTTCAATCTGACGATGGGGCTGACAGGCGTTGCGCGAAGCGTGTACCAGCAAGTGTATGCCCAAGATTTTAAACTGCAGTATGACCCTGCAAGTTTGCAATTCGATTCGGTTACATCGCTAAAAGAAGGGTTTCAAGTCATTGATAATTATGAGGCAGCTCCGGGACAAATCCATATTGTGGCTGCCGGCGTGGGTGCATACGTGCCTGCCCAAGGCGATGTGTTTGAAATCAAATTTACGTCCAAATCTGTAGCCCAGGCAACGAATACGACAATTTCTGTTGATCATGTTGTGATTGCCAATAAACAGGGGAATGAACTGCAGGTTGGCGGTGCTTCCCGCGAGATACAAATAACTGTACCAGGTACACCTGAAGATAAGGCGCTCTTGAACGCAGCGATCGCAAGCGCTCAGGCGAAGTTCGCTTCAGCAGTAGAAGGCAATAAGGATGGTATGTATACGGTTGGCTCCAAAGAGCAATTGCAGTTGGCTATCAATACGGCTAGTGCAATAGCGAATAATTCGAACGCGACTCAGCAGCAGGTGGATAATGCGATAACCGCATTGGAAGCGGCAGTTCAGTTATTTGAAAGCAAGCTAATAACCGCAGAT
Organism: Paenibacillus sp. J22P143; assembly: GCF_059692035.1. Lineage (NCBI taxonomy): Bacteria > Bacillati > Bacillota > Bacilli > Caryophanales > Paenibacillaceae > Paenibacillus > Paenibacillus sp. J22P143. The sequence goes on along the minus strand of NZ_JCAUAQ010000022.1, from coordinate 52,559 downwards.
ATCAATGGAAATGGTGTCTCTGTTGGAGACTTGGCTTTAGTTGCAAAAGCTTATGGTCAAAATCGAGGTCAAGTAGGCTGGGATGAGAAAGTGGATGTAAATCATGACGGCAAGGTTGACATTGAAGATTTGGTAATCGTAGCATTTGAGATTCTTAAATAAAATAGCTAGGAATGATTTTGGATTAGATTACAACCATAATGAAGGGTAGTGTTATAAATGAAGAAGAAGTGGAAAGTGTTGGCTATTACAATAGCTTCGAGTATTATGCTTTCAGCGATATCGTTTCCCAATCAAACATTGGCAGCATCAACTGTTCCGATTCTGAATGAAGCAGAAGCTTTGACCGTATCCTCGCCTACCAATGACTTGTATAAAACCATTTCCGACACCAACTATAGCAATGGACAAGCTATTTCATTTGAAGCGAATGCAATCGGTGACCAGTTGGAGTTTTCCGTTGATGTACCAGTTCCGGGGGGTTATAACTTAAAAACACGGCACAAACAAGGTGGAAGTCGCGGCAAGTACCAATTGTCCATAGACGGAGTAAATGTAGGCGGGGTTCAAGACATTTATCTCGGCTCTCTATATCAAGAACTTGATCTAGGTACAGTGTACTTCAGCACGCCTGGCACGAAAAAAGTCAGGTTTACGATCGTTGGTAAGAATCCATCGAGCACGGGCTATATTATACCTATTGATTATATTAAATTGACCCCGGAACCAAAACTAACTTCTTTATTGACTGGTGTACAGCAGGTAACTTCTGGCCAAACGTTCAATCTGACGATGGGGCTGACAGGCGTTACGGAAAGCGTATACCAGCAAGTGTATGCCCATGATTTTAATCTTCAGTATGACCCTGCAAGTTTGCAATTCGATTCAGTTACATCGCTAAAAGAAGGGTTTCAAGTCATTGATAAAAAGGAAACAGCTCCGGGACAAATCCATATTCTGGCTGCTAGCGTGGGTGCAAACGTGCCTGCCCAAGGCGATATGTTTGCAATCAAATTTACGGCCAAATCTATAGCACAGACGTCCAATACGACAATTTCTGTTGGCAATGTTGCTATTGCTAATGGTGAGGGGAATGAGCTTCAGCTGGGCGGTTCCTCCCGTGAGATTCAAATAACTGTACCTATACCTGTAGTGAAGTCGATCTTGAACGGGGCGATCACAAGCGCTCAGGCGAAGTACGATGCAGCAGCAGAGGGCAATAGAGATCGTCTGTATGTGGTTGGTTCCAAAACGCAATTGCAGTCGGCTATCAATACGGCTACTGCAATAGCGAATAATTCGAACGCGACTCAGCAGCAGGTGGATAATGCGAAAGCCGCATTGGAAGCAGCAGTTCAGTTGTTTGAAAGCAAGCTAATAACCGCAGATATCAATGGAAACGGTGTCTCAATTGGAGACTTGGCTATTGTTGCGGGAGCTTATGGTCTAACTCCAGGCCAAGAAGGCTGGAATGAGAAAGTGGATGTAAATCATGACGGCAAGGTTGACATTGATGACCTGGCAATCGTAGCGTTTGCGATCATTCACTGAAACAGCTTCGAATGATTATGGATTAATTGGATCAGTAAAGAAGTGCGAGGGGACACCTAGTGTCTCCTCTTTGTAATGTTTCCCAAAAGATGGCCCCAAAAGACAGTAGTTTTTCAACTATTTACAGTACTAATTTCAATGGTAGTAATCTGTCGACATAACTATGATAAAAGAGTAGCAACGCAAACAAACTAGGAGGTTATTAACATGAGAAATTCAAAAAAAACAGTGGCAATGGGTATGGTGCTGTCGACTGTTATACTTTCACTGACGGGTTGTGGCAGTAATACTGGAAGTAAATCCGCTGAAAGCACAAAACCTGTGGAGAGTGTCAAACCGGCAGTTAGTACAAGTCCTGCGGGAACAAAGCTTTCCGGGGATTTTGAAATTCAATACTTTATCGGTGGGTATGGCGATGCATGGTGGAAACAAGCTATTGGTGAGTTCCAGAAGCTGAATCCTGACCTGAAGATCAAAGAATCTGCCGGCGCTAAAATTAATGATCAAATGAAACCTCGTTGGATTCAAGGTAACCCGCCTGACTTTGTTTATATTGACGGAGCCGGAGCCAACACAAGGCAAATGGTAACGGATGATCAGTTGATGGATATTACAGACTGGTTGAAAGATGCTAAGAACATAGATGGGAAGAGGATCCTCGACCTTCTGATCGCACAACCGGAGGAGTATAAACCAGGGAAAGCATTTGCAGTTCCGTTAGTCTTCGGTTCCTGGGGGACGTTCTATGATAAAGCATTATTCAAAAGCAAAGGGTGGGAAGCACCTGTCGACTTTGAAAGCTTCATGGCTTTAGGAGGAAAAATTAAAGCTGATGGTACAATGAGCGATTACATTCATACGGGGGTTTATCCGTACTACATCAACGGGGGCTTGTTAGACCCAACGATTGTTGCCATGAACAACTATGACACTTCCATCTCTAAGAAAATCAATACCCTTGAAAAAGGCGTTTGGAAGAGCGAGCCGGTTATGAAATCACTTGCCAAAATTGTGGAAATGAGAGACAAGGGTCTCATCGATAAAGGGGCACCGGCGCTGAATCACACGGATTCCCAAACGCAATGGCTACAGCACAAAGCAGCATTCATACCGACCGGCATTTGGGTTGAAAGTGAAATGGCCAAAGATATTCCAGCAGGATTCGAATTTGGATTCTTACCTTCCATCGGCCAAGACAAAGGCGGAAAGTTCGTTGCTAATCCGTACACGGCTACTGTAGGAATCGCTAAAAAAGCCAAGAACCCAGAAGCGGCTAAAGCGTTCATGCAATATATTTTCACAGAAAAACAGAGCAAGGCTTGGGCTGAGCTTTCTAAAGCACCTTCGAACATCAAAGCGGATCTAGAAGGAACGAATGCACCTGCTCTAACGAAAGAAGCAGCTAAATTCTATAACTCACCGAACACCGTAGTTGCGCCTGAAATCGTTATCCCTGAGGAGCTGGTAACAGCGAGAAATAACGCGACGCTTGCGCTTACGAAAGGTGAGATTACACCTCAGCAGTGGGCAGACCGTATGGAAGAAGCGACGGATAAGATTCGTTCAAAAGAAAAAAAATAAGCAATGATTAGGTTTTGGATGATAATAAGGGAAAAAGGCAGACTCCCTTATTATCATTCAATAATTTAGATTGGAGGAAGGTATGAATGTGAGTAAGAATGCCGCAACTGGCATGATCGATCAGAAAATAAGTGTTAGAACCGGCTCAGCGAAGATGAAGCGTAATATGTTCATTCTTTCCTTTATACTTCCAACTTTACTTCTTTATCTCGTGTTTACCGTCTACCCGTTGTTCAAAGGGATTTATCTGAGTTTATTCGATTGGTCGGGCGGTTCCGAAACCTATAACTTTATAGGACTTGGTAACTTCAAGGAAATGATTCAGGACAGTGTCATCTTGAAGTCAATCCGTAACGATTATATTTTACTCATCGGTAAAGTAGTTGGTTTCATGTTCATGTCCATGTTCTTCGCAGTTGCACTAACTCGTTTCAACCTCAAAGGTTCCGGTTTTTATCGAATCATTTTCTTTATACCTAATGTGCTCTCGGTTGTTGTAGTCGGTGTCCTATGGCGCTACGTGTATAACCCTAACCTTGGGTTCTTGAATTCCTTTATTTCCTTATTTACAGATAAACCGTATAGTTTCGCTTGGTTAGGCGACAAGTGGTCGATATTCGCGCTGATACCGCCATCCATATGGGCAGGTGTAGGCTTTACGATCCTTTTACTGATTGCAGGTATTCTAAGCATTCCGTCGTCGTTATATGAATCGGCGGAGATTGATGGAGCGTCACAGTGGCATCAATTTTGGATGATTACACTTCCACTATCGTGGGAGCAAATCAAGACATCCGTTCTCTGGATTGTCATGACGACACTCAATGGATCCTTCATCATCGTCACGATTATGACCTTTGATGGCGGAGTAGATAATGCTACACAGGTTATGGGTTCCTATTTGTATTTGAACGCATTCAAGTTCGGCAAATTCAGTTATGCGTCTGCGATTGGCGTCCTCATTTTGGTGCTCTCCTTAATTACCACAGCAGGTCTTCAGAGGCTAATGAAAAAGGATACCATCGAATTAACGTAGAGGAGTTTTATTCTTATGAATCAACGAGTAGTCAATCCAGTATTTCAGTTTTTTTTCAAACTCAGCCTTATCGCATGGTCCTTATGTGTTCTGTATCCCCTGATCTGGACGATCCTTAGCGCACTGAAAGATAATAAACAGTTTTTCTTAGGCAAACCATGGGATCTGCCCAAGCTTCCGCTGCTTTGGTCCAATTTTTCGTTTGTTTGGGAAAAATATAATTTTGGGCACAATTTTGTGAACTCACTCGTTGTTACGCTTGTAAGCACGATAATTGGCGTTCTACTATCAGCTACGACAGCTTATGTGATTGCCCGGTTTACATTCAGAGGAAACGGTTTGCTCTATTATTCCTATTTATCCTATATGATGATTCCTGCCTTTCTTGGCATTATTCCCTTATTCTTTCTGTTGAATGATCTTCATTTAACAAACAGTTTGTTAGGCCTCACTTTAGTTTATACGGTAACGGCAGTACCTTTTGCTGTATTTGTATTAGTTAGTTTTTTCAAATCATTGCCCGGCGAATTAGAAGAATCAGCTGCCTTAGACGGCGCTTCCCATTACGGCATCTTTTTCCGGATCATGCTTCCACTGGCTAAGCCAGGAATGATGTCGGTTGCTATTATTACCGTGCTGAATATTTGGAATGAGTATGTTTTTGCCCTAGTGCTTATTAATGATCCAAGTAAATATACGTTACCGGTTGCGATTGCAGTCATGCAGGGTGAAATGCAGTACAGAACAGAATGGGGACCTCTCTTCGCTGCCCTAATCATTTCTATGGGTCCGACGATTATATTTTATAGTATTTTCCAAAAACAAATTACAGGAGGGATGACAGCTGGCGCATTAAAAGGTTAGAAAGTCCTCAAATGATTGGCCAAATGAGGTTGAGAATGAGGGAGGGGTATGTACGAAGTGAGGATTCTTAAAAATGCATTTGGTTTTGTTGGTGGTCTGATGTTCCTCATCGTGATCTTATTCATCGCTGGGAACACGACTTATGCGGCGACGGTTGGCGACATCACGAATTTTGAAAAAACGGATGCGAAGACGTTTACGATCACATCGGGTTCGGATCAGGTAAAGGTGATTTTTAATCGCAATGACATGGTTCGTATTTGGCTCGGGGTAGGCGGGAATTTCCAAACGCTGGCTGGTAAAAGCTCAGCAACTCCGAAAGAGCCCATCGTGATCAAGGAGGATTTCGGACCGGTTAGTCTGAATTGGTCGGATGAGGGGACCTACTACAAAATCACAACGGGCAAATTTGTTATGCGTGCTTATAAAAGCCCTCTCAAATTCGCGATGTATAAAAGCGACAACACCACAGTTGTATGGCAAGAGGAATCACCGCTAAACTACAGCTCATCTTCGACAACTCAGAAGCTTGTCAGAGGTACCGACGAGTATTATTATGGCGGAGGGATGCAGAATGGCTTCTTCTCTCACCGCGATAAGACGATTAAGATCGCTAATAATTACGGAGACTGGGGCAGTGGCACCGTGTCCAATCCGTCTCCGTTTTATCTGAGCACAGCTGGCTATGGGGTACTCCGAAACACGTTCCAAGTCGGAACTTACGATTTCGGCAGCCCCGCTCAGCTGACACACAATGAGAACCGCTTTGATGCGTACTATTTTTACGGCGATACGTTCAAAGATATTTTGAACGGTTATACGGATTTAACCGGCAAGCCTAGCCTTATTCCCAGATGGGGAATGAGCATGGGTGATGCGGATTGTTATAACACAAGCAACACTGGCGCTAACAAAACGAATAAACTGACGACGCCGGATGTATTGAAGGTGGCTCAAGGCTTTCGCGACAATGACATGCCTGGCGGTTGGCTGCTGCCGAACGACGGATATGGTTGTGGGTATGTCCAGCTGCCAAGCACTGTTGCGCAGCTTCATGATTTAGGTTTTTACACCGGATTGTGGACGCAGAATGGCCTTGCTAATATTGCAACAGAAGTAGGTGTGGCCGGTACGCGTTTGAACAAACTGGACGTTGCTTGGGTCGGACCTGGGTACGACTTTGCGCTGGATGCTACGAAGCAGGCTCATCAAGGCGTTGAGAACAACTCTAATTCTCGTGGATTCGTATGGTCCGTTGGCGGATGGGCGGGGACACAGCGTTATTCAACCGTTTGGTCAGGCGACCAATCCGGGAACTGGGAGTATATCCGCTTTCATATTCCATCGATGATTGGAGCGGGACTGTCAGGCATGCCGTACGCGACAGGTGACGTGGACGGGATTTTCGGCGGTAGCGCAAAGACGTATGTACGCGATTTGCAGTGGAAAGCTTTCACGCCGATCCTTATGAGTATGTCAGGTTGGGCATCCGTAGATAAGCAACCGTGGCGCTATGGAGAGCCTTATACAAGCTATAATCGCGATATTTTAAAGCTTAGACAGCGCTTAACGCCTTACTTCTACACCAATTTGAACGAAACTTATGAATCGGGAGCACCGTTTACGAGAGGGATGGTTTACGAATTCCCGAATGACCCGAATACGAAGAATACGCTAACGCAATATCAATTCATGTCTGGCTCGTCTTTGCTGGTTGCACCTGTTTACAAAGATACGTCGATCAGGAATGGTATTTACCTTCCGAAAGGTAAATGGATTGACTACTGGACAGGCACGGAACATTACGGCTCTAAAATGCTTGATGAATACAATGCACCGTTGAATGTGCTGCCGCTTCTTGTTAAGGCAGGAGCCATCATCCCGATGTACCCGGAAGCGTTATATGACGGGCAAGTGCCACCGAATCCCATTACATACGACATCTATCCGTACAAAACTTCCAGCTTTACCATGTACGAAGATGACGGCGTGACTAGGGAACACCGCACTGGTAAATTTGCGAAAACAGTCATTACATCGATTGCGCCTGAAATAGGAGCGGGTGACCTGAAAGTTCAAGTAGGCGCGAGCGTTGGCGAATACAACGGCAAATTGGCAGCACGTACAAATCAATTCCAAATTCATATGCATGCGAAACCGGCGAGCGTTACTGTTGACGGCTCGGCTTATACGGAATTGGCAACTAAAACTGCATGGACGTCATCCGCAAACGGTTGGTACTTCGATCCAACGGATAAAGGCGGCATCCTGTATGTGAAAACACCGGATATGAGAGCAGATCAAGGATTTGAATTGAAAGTAGCCGGTTTTGAGGCAGATATGACACCGCTTACAGACGCGACAGTTATACCACTGCCTGACCCAGATAACGATCCGACCAAAATTGTGCAAGGTGACATCTTGGGAACGGCTTCAAGTGTCGACACGACTGCTCCTGTTGCCAATGCGCTAGATGGCAGTACGGAAACGATCTGGAGCACCAAGCTGGATGGCAGTACACCATTGCCACAGTCGATCACGCTTAATCTCGGTATGAAGTACTCCGTAAATAAATTAAAATATTTGCCTAGGCAATATTTGGGGACGGACGGTATTATTACAGCCTATAACGTCTACGTGAGTACAGATGGAACTAATTTTACAAAAGTGGCTACTGGCACATGGAATGCGGATAAGCTGGAAAAAACAGCGACGTTCACAACCGTGGAAGCGCAGTATGTGAAATTGGAAGCGACTGCCGGTGTGAATGGTTTGGCGTCTGCTGCTGAACTGAACGTGTACCGGGACGGTTCCGTGCTGATACCTCAAGCGATTCCGAAAAATCAGATGACAGCTTCAGCATTGAGCTTCCAGTCGGGCGAAGATGCGTCCAAAGCCATTGATGGTAATTCCAGTTCCATGTGGCATACCAAATGGGACGGCTCTGCTAAATTGCCGCAATCCATTATTATCGATCTTGGCAAAGTGAAGAATATTAGCCAATTCCGTTACGCGCCTCGTTCCGATGCTGGCAATGGCACAATTACGACTTACAAATTGTATGTAAGTACGAATGGAACGAACTATACGCAGGTAAGTACGGGTGACTGGGCACGAAATAATGTGAAGAAATATGTTCCATTAACGGCTGTTGATGCACGTTATGTGAAGTTGGAAGCGATAGTTGCAGTTGGAGGCTTCGCGTCCGCTGCCGAAATCGACGTGTATGAAACTCCTGTAGCTCCTCCTACGTTAGGCGATATTGTGCAAGGCAAACCGGCAACGGCGGACAGCACGGATCCCGCGTTTCCGGCAAGTAATGCCAACGACGGGAATGCGGCTACGATGTGGTCGGCGAATGATGCCAATCCGGGTCATGTTTGGTCCGCCGATTTGGGGAAAATGTACTCGATTCAAGGATTAGAGATTTCGTTTGGACAGAGCGATAAAGTATACAAATACAAGCTGGAAGTCCGCGAAGCGGGCAGCAGCAACTGGATTCAAGTGTTAAATCGCATGAACAATACCGAAGCTGCCCAAGTACTGAAAGATACATTCGGCAGCCAAGGGCGCTATGTGCGAATTACAATAACCGGACTGCCTGATGCGAATACGAAAGCCAGCATCTCCAACGTGAAGGTGATCGGCTTGCCTATCGTCGGTACAGCGCAGGCAGCGGGTGTAACCTTGGATCGTTCGGCGATCACGTTGAATGTATTAGATGCGCCAGTTGCACTCGAAGCAACGGTCATGCCTTTGAATGCAGCGAACACTTCAGTTAGTTGGAGCACAAGCAATCCAGCTATTGCGATGGTGGATAGTAATGGCTTTGTATCCCCGAAAGGGGCAGGTACGGCAACGATTACAGTAACAACAGCGGATGGCGGTTTTAGAGCGACTGTGGATGTTACCGTAACTGGGCAAACCGGTTTGGTGAAAATCCCGCAAACGCAAATGACGGCGACCGCTGCAAGCTCACAGGCGGGTAATGAACCGCGATTTGCGATTGATGGAGATCCAAGTACATGGTGGCACATCAAATGGTTCAATGTTGATCCGCTGCCACAATCCATTATTTTGAATGTGGGTGGGACTTACCAAATTAGCAAGTTGGATTACACGCCTCGTCCGGATGCTGGAAACGGAACGATTACCGCTTACAACGTATACGTCAGTGAGGACGGTGTCCAGTATACGAAAGTAGCGAGCGGAGCATGGCTGCAAAGCAATGCCGTGAAAGAAGTGAACTTTGTTCCGGTGAAAGCCGCTTTCATCAAGCTTGAAGCAACTGCGGGTGCAGGCAACTTTGCTTCCGCATCTGAACTAAATGTTTATAAGATCGTCGAAGCTCCTACACTACAAACCATTGCGTTTGATGCGGCGAGCTATGAAATGGGTCAAGGGCAATCTACACCGGTTAAAGTGACGGCTCAGTATTCGGACGGAACCAAGCAAGATGTGAGCACTGTATCCGTGTTGGAGATAGGTAATACGCTTCTTGCCTCGCTAGTAAACAGTACGATCACGGGTGTATCCCCAGGTGAAACTGTTGTAACGGCAACGTACGGTGGGAAGCAAGCAACTGCTGCGGTAGTGGTGAAGGTTGTTACTCCCCAAGGCCCGTACACGACGTTAACGGGAAGCAGCAGCATACAAAGCGGACAGCCGATTAGCATCACTTATGGTTTGAGCAGTGTGACGCAGCAGGTGTATGCCGAGGACATTACATTAACTTACGATCCGAATGTGATGGAATTCGTATCGGCCGAAGCATTGCTGCCAAACTTCAGCATTGTGAAGACCGTAAAAGATGTTCCAGGAAATCTGCGCTTACTTGCCGCAAGTCAAGGTGCTGGTCACTCTGTCACTGGTGATGCTCAGCTGATATTACTTTCATTTCGATCGAAGCTGACTCATGCAGTTACTACAACGACAATCGCTGTAACAGATACTACGCTTGGTAATGAGCGAGGGAATGAGTTTAAAGTATTAAATTCCACTTTAAACGTTCAAGTAACACCACTTCCTATCGCTATCCCTGGCGATTTGAACCATGATGGGAAAATTTCGATTGGCGATCTGGGCAAGATGGCTGCAAATTACGGCAAAACGTCCACAAGCCCTGATTGGGAAAGCGTGAAAGACGCTGATACGAACAATGACGGACAAATTGACATCACAGATCTGGCATTCATTGCAAGGAAAATTATGGAATAGTAACAAAATCAGAGAGACCCTTAAGTTCAGGGGTCTCCTCTAATTTTCGAGTAACACGAGTGGATATGGCAAAATGAAATAAAAAATGCCGGCTATTATATGGAAACTCTACATAGTCCGGTATGTAGGTGGGAACGATTCACTATAAACACATAAATTTGGTTATATAGTCAAGTAGCTTCTATGCAACGCTTTGAATTCTAAATACTAAAATTGAAGGATAAGAAGGAAATAAATTATGAGAATCAACCATGGACATCGATACCAACATGTTAGAAGGAGTCAAAATCTTACTTCGAAGCAATCTATGTTACAAGTGAGTGATAACCGTTATCGACGCATGGTTGAAATCTCTCCAGAACCAATAATCGTGCATAGCGAGGGAATTCTTATCTTTTTAAATAGAGCAGCCTTAAAACTGATTGGTGCGGAATCTCAAAAAGAAATAATTGGTAGATCAATTTTTGACTTTATTCTATTTGATTACCATGGAATAGTGAAGCGTCGTCTTCTCGAAGTTGGAGTTGAAGATAATTACCTTGATTTCATACCGATTGAATTAATTCGTATCGATGGAGAAGAAATTGAAACTGAAATCTCTAGTGTAGAGGCGTTTAATTTCTTGGGGAGGGCAGTTATACAAAGTGTGATAAGAGATACCTCTGCTAGGAAAAGAAACGAAGACTTTTTAGAAAGAACAGATAAACTTTCTACTATCGGGCAATTAGCTGCAGGAGTTGCCCATGAAATACGAAATCCTCTAACTACTCTTAAGGGATTTACACAATTACTAAAAAGTAAGTATTGTGATTCCTATTGTACAATCATGTTGGAGGAAATTGAACGCATAAACTTAATTGTAAATGAGTTCATGTTGCTGTCAAAACCTCAAATTGCAAATATGAAAAAAAATAATTTAAAAATGCTAGTGGATAATGTTATTTTTCTTTTAGAACCACAAGCAATATTTATCAATGTACAAATCATTTATGAACTTGAAGATAGCATTCCTCCCATTTTTTGTGATGGGAATCAACTAAAACAGGTATTTATTAATATTATAAGAAATGCATTTGAAGCAATGCCTAACGGAGGAAATATAATTATTCAGAGTGAAGTAGCTAGTGATAGAGTTCTACTCCGTTTCATCGATCAGGGGGATGGTATTCCCCATGGTCAAATCCTTAAACTTGGTCAACCTTTTTTTACTACTAAGGAGAAGGGGACGGGCTTGGGATTAATGGTGTGTTACAATATTATTGAAGCACACAAAGGTTCTATTTATATTGAAAGTGAGCAAGGTAAAGGTACTACCGTTAGCATCACTTTTCCCATAATCTAAAGCTGCAGCGATACTTTAGCAATCAATATAGAAGTCAACTACTTTAGTAAAATGTGAAAAAGTGTGAAGGAAGAAGAAAGTTGTGTCTTAAAACGAAATAAAAGATAAATTCACCACATTAAAAGCGCTTATCCTTTCGTTTAAAATAAGTAGTGAACCCATTTCAGAATTGAATGAGCGAAAGGTAATGTAATTTCTTCCCTCTACCTATCAAGTTTAAAAGGCTATTACTATTTGGGGTGTCAAATTATGCGATCTTTAAAGGATGACGAGTTGCTAAATTTTCTGAATATTGCCACGACACTAAAATTAGATACGCAATTCATTAATAAAATCATACATGAAATTTATCGGAGGAAATTGAGAATCGAAGTTTCGTTCCTTGAAGAAAAATACAAATATCAAGTTAACTTCGATGAACGTAGCGAGGGCAAGATCGATCAGGGCTCATACCTTATCAAGAAGGCACTCGACATCATGAGCTTCAGATACATGACGAATATCACACTCTCCGAAATCGCCAAGTACGTAAGTGTCTCTCCGAGCTATTTAAGCCGATTATTTCGGCAGGTCACGGGGAGGTCCTTCAGCGATAATCTTTCCGATATGCGGATGGAGAAGGCTACTGAGCTGCTGAAGTCAAGCACATTGAAAGTCTATCAAATCGGCGAATCGGTAGGCTATCCGAATTCCCGTTACTTTAGTGAATGGTTCCAGAAGCAGATGGGAATGTCACCTGGAGAATATCGCAAGAAGAATCATATCATTTGAGTAAATATAAAAGTAAAACTAGTCACACTTTATGGAGGAAGATCTTCCAATGGCAAATGAAACCATTTCAACGCTATTACCAGAGAACCGACAGCAGATTGAAAACATTTTTGCCGATTGCTGCGATATCACTATTCTTCCATGGAGTTTTGGCCCAGAATTTAAGCATAAAGCTTTCTCCGTGTATTTCCAAACCATTGTCGGAAATAAAAAATTCAATTACATGAAGGAGTCACTTCAGGATCTTGTTACGCATGTGGTAGGACCTGCAACGAGAATTACTCAGGAAGAGTTGATGGTTTTTTTCAGCAACCAGGGGGTATCTTCTCAATCAGCGATACTGCTTGATGATTTTGCTCTAGCCGTGCAGCAAATACTGGACGGTCATATTGTCATTTTTGTGGACGGATGGGATTATGCACTCAGCTATATTGCGAAAGGTTTGGAAACAAGACAAGTCAGTGAACCTATTGAGTCATCGGTGCAAGGGCCTCGCGAAGGAACCGTCGAAGATTTGGATAAAAATATTGGATTGATCCGGTTAAGGATCAGAAGCCCCCACTTCAAGACTGAAATGCTCACCGCCGGAAAAGAATGCAAAACCAAAATGATATTCGGATATTTGGAAGGTGCAGTTGATTCGGATACATTAGAAGAGTTTTATGACAGAATTGCAAATTTAGATGATAGTTTGGAAATTCTGGATCCCTCCTACATTGAAGCGATGATTGAAGATTCAACTTATTCTCCATTCCCTCAATATCGATATACCGAAAGGACGGATACGGCGGTGTCCGCTTTGTTAGATGGGAAAATTATCGTTTTGACGCAAGGATCTCCATCCATTTTGATTTGCCCAGGCTTGTTTGTTGAATTTTTTTCTACGACAGAAGATTACTATCAAAGAACGATTCACTCCAATATGATTCGCTTATTAAGAATTAATGCATTTGCAATATCACTTGGGCTTCCTAGTGTGTATATTGCTTTTTCTACATTCCATATCGAATTATTGCCTTCCATTCTCTTGCTGCCGATATTAGATGCTCGAGAGGGTATCCCCTTTCCCGCTTTTGTTGAAGCGTTGTTAATGGAGTTTTTCCTAGAACTTCTAAGGGAAGCAGGTATCCGACTGCCGAAGCCGATTGGTCCTGCAGTTAGCATCGTTGGCGGGTTAGTCATCGGCCAAGCGGCCATACAAGCACATATTGCTTCTCCTGCTATGGTCATTGTAGTGGCCACGACCGCGATTGCTTCCTTCGCTGTTCCACAATATAACTTCGGAGTCAGTTTACGGATTCTGCGGTTTCCTTTAATGATACTTGCTACGACATTGGGTGGATTTGGGTTAATGATCGGATTTTTGTTGATCTATCTGCACCTGAATTGTTTACGGTCGCTTGGCCAGCCCTATTTGGCTACATTAGCGCCATTTAATCTGAGGGACACACTGTCAATCTTCTTTCGGAAGCCCTTGAAAACCCTGCTTCGTTCTCAGCGATATTACCAGAAACAGCGGGAAGAGAGAGACAATCCATGAGCAGACCTATCATATTCGTACTTGCTATACTTTCTCTTATCTTTCTGTCCGGTTGTTGGAATAGATCCGAGCTGCCTGAGTGGGGAGTCGTTCAAGCGGTAGCCATTGATCTTACCGATGAAGGCAAGATCGCGTTGACAACGCATATCTATAAACCAGGTGGAGGAATTTCATTGGATCAAAATGGGAAAAATTCCTACATTAACATCCATACAGAAGCGGATTCCATTTTTGAAGCCATTCGTGATATCCCCCTTGAATTGGGACGCAAAGCGCAATGGAGCCACAATAGAGTTATTCTGATCGGTGAACAAACGGCTAGGAAGATGAATGTAAATGATCTGACCGATTTTTTCTTGCGCGATCACGAACCGAGATTGACAGTCTCTGTGCTAATTACACAAGGCGAAGCTAGTGAATATTTGAAAATTCAACCTTATATTGAGCATACGATGGGCCAGCAAATAAATAGGATGGAGAAAGGGGCTGCCCGTTATACGTCAAAGAGCATTGATGCCACACTATTGGATTTGGCTGTTCAATCCAAAAGAGAAGTGAATGCTTTTTTTATTCCATATGCGCGTTTAGAGCGCGGCCCTTCGCCTTTTATTAGTTTTGATGGAGTTGCTGTATTAAAAAACGGGAAAATGGTGGATGACATTCCGACAGAGAACGTCAAAGCCTTGCTAATGCTCGTCGATAAATTTGAGCGAGGCATAGTTGAAATTCCCTGTGCTAACAAAGGAAATGGTAAGCAAATGATGAGTGAAACGCTAGAGGTTAGTTCGCTAAAGACAAAAGTTAAACCTATCCTTGAAGGAGATTCGCTTCATGTTCAAGTGTCCATCAAAGTCGATGGATTTGTTGGTGAACTCCACTGTTCTTCCGTAACGAATAGTGATGAAGCGAGGGCATATTCCAAAAAGGTGGGAACAGAGATTAAGGAAAACGTGCAGAAAGCCATTGAATTGCTCCAGAAGGAAAGAGCGGATGTTATCGGGATCGGAAATCAAATATACGCACATCACCCAGATGTATGGAGAAATTGGAAAGGTAATTGGGAGGATCGATTTGAGGAAATTCATTTTGACATCGCTGTGGATGTGGCCATTAAAAGCTTTGGTTTGACCATTGGCAAGGCACCTTCCATAAAATCACCGTAATTCTTGCCCAATTGGCAGCAAGGGGGCTGTATATGATGGGAAAAATAGTAGTGTTGATTTTATACACGGTGATACTGGTATATGATGTTCCGAAAATGAAAAAAAATAACCTTTCTGAGCGTATTTCATACGGTATATGCATGTTTATCTCGATATATCTCGGACTTGATTATGTGTTAGAGATGGACTGGCCGAACTTGTCTGACTTAGTTAATGCTTTATTAGAAAAGCCGGCGAAGAGCATCTTTGATTGGCTGCATGTGAGATCCTAGTCTTGATTATGGATGGAAGGGACACGCTATGAAGAAGATGGAAATGATCAGTTCACAACAGATGGCCATACTATTTCTGGCTTTTATGACCGGCTCAGCCATAATCAATATTCCAGCCCCAATATTGGGGCTGGCGCAGAACGGAGCGTGGATATCTATTCTTATATCCAACTTGGCTGGTTTCTTGCTTCTTGTCTGCGTGCTTTATTTAAACAAGCAGTACCCAGGTCTAACCTTTATCGATTACAGTCGTAAAGCAATTGGAAATGGGATAACGATAGCCTTGGCCATCCCGTTCATCATTTTTGCAGCATTGTTAGTAGCATTAATCGTTATCGATATTGGCGGATTTTTAACCACAACCATGTTTAGGGAAACCCCGTCATTTATCTTTTATGCACTCATCCTGCTTACTGCGACCCTTACTGCGCGTGCTGGGATTGAGGTAATGGCTCGGATGTTTCCTTTGTTGCTTTACGTTATGTTTGGTTCGACACTCACAGTCTTGCTTTTAGCAAGTCCGAAATTTCAAATGGCAAATTTGCTCCCGACAATACCGAGCGGGATAAAACCGATTTTACATGGTGCATTATTCTTATATGGGTTTCCTTATGGAGAATTGGTTGTTATGGCAATGCTTTTACCATTTGTTCGACAAGCTAAAGAAGTTGTATTGGCGAAAAACATGATAATTGCACTTCTAATAAATGGCCTCAGTATATTGCTCGTTACTTTATGTTCCGTATTGACTCTGGGGCCGCTTTCCGGCGAATTGAAATTTTCTGTTTATGACATTGCCCGTATTGTCAATGTGCAGGATTTTATCGAAAGGATTGAGTCTGTTATTGGATTAACGCTTATCGTGGGTTCTTATATGAAAGCCACTATCGCTCTTTTTGTTCTTAATCTCAGCTTGTCACAAATATTGAAATTGAAGGATAATAGAATCCTTTTTTTTCCACTGACAATGATTTGTTTCCTTCTAACCTTAACCTTATTCAACAATGAAATAGAGTTCATGGATATGGTGATGACGGTCTGGCCGTTAATCGTCTTTTTAGCGGGAGGGTTGCCAATCATGATTTTAACAGGTGTGACTATGCTAAAGAGAACTTTAAAATCGAAAAGTTTGGATTAGATATACCAAGCGAGCATCCTGGGAGAACAAACATTAGGATCATTTTGTCGGTTGATAGAGGAGGTAGTGAGCATACTGAGGGTAATCATCGTTGAAGGCGAGAAGATTATTAGAAAAAGGCTTGTTCACACCATTGATTGGCTGTCAATGAACTGTATGGTTGTAGCAGATACGGATGACGGACTGAAAGGACTTCAATTGATTCAGCAGCTTCGGCCAGACTTAGTGATTACAGAGATTAGGATACCTATTATGAATGGGATAGAAATGTTGGAGCAGGCTTCGAAAATATATTCGTTTCAAAGCATGTTAATGCCTGTGGACGAAATAAAACTTAGGGAAATTATTGAGAACCTCAATCGCAACAGGATTCAAAAAGCTGTAGAACTGCTGGCCACAGGTAAATCCCGAATATATGAAATAGCAAGTATGACGGGCTTCAGTGAATATAAGTACTTTTACTATGTGTTCAAAAAATATACAGGCACAAGCCCGACAAGATTTATGAAGTCCAGTAAACAGGGCTTATAACAAGAATGGGGGAACGCTATTGAGGATTTATGTCGCGGGGAGTGGAGAAACACTTGGGATCATTGCGAGCAAGTTCCGGATCTCAATGGAAACGATTATTGCCTACAATCCGAAGATTACGGATTCCGATCAAGATATTAACGGGATTCACGTACAACTTCCAGAGCAGGTTATCCCAGACACTGAACTACCGAGTTGTGCCCCCAATATCCCATCTCGCTATATCGATAATTGGATTCCATTAACTCCTTTAGAGCAAATGGAACAAACGGATTACGACGTTCTTATTATCGGAAGCGGTGCGGGAGGAGGAGCCGTTCTTTGGAGATTATGCGAACAGTGGAGAAGAAACGGTAAACGGATCGGCATGGTTGAGCGAGGGGATCTGCTCGTCCCAACACATGCTCGTAACATTGCTACATTGGATTATGACCGGTTTGATCAATATTTCTATAATCCCAAAATATCAAGACGAGGCGCTTATCCTCAATTCCCTGGATTGGAACAAGTGTTCGCTTTAGGCGGAAGGACTTTGTTTTGGGCCACGGAGTGTCCTCGGATGGCACCGTCTGTAATTGCACAATGGCCAATAAAACAGCAGGAAATGTCATTCTATTACAGCATTGCCGAAAAACTAATGAATGTTAACCAATCCTACACATATAGAAATTCAGTTACTCATGAGATGCTGCAGCGATTGCACTTTTATGGATATCCGGAGTCTATTGTAATCCCTTTGGCAGCAGATCTAAAAAAGGCTAATGCTGGAGAAATTCATTCCAACGTGTTTTTTAGCTCAATCGCAATGATGGGAAAAGCCTTAAATCAACATCCATTTGATTTGGCTACTAATGCACGGGCTGTACGTGTACTTACTGATAAAGGGAGGGCAGTTGGCGTAGAAGTGATGTCTCCCGATAAAAAGTCTCATTATTTAAAAGCGAAAATGATCGTTCTTTCTGCAAGTACGCTAGAAACGCCACGTATCTTGCTAAATTCAGAGATACAGGGTGAAGCGATAGGCCATTATTTATTGGATCATTCTTTTGTGTCTGCTACAGGAATCATGAACGGTGGTAAAATTCCAGACGCTTTAGGCACAATCAGTATTTTGCTTGCCCAGACGAAGGGGAAGCCTTATCAGATTGAAATCCACGGACCGAATGATTTGGTTGGACTAAACTACAAACATAATCGAATAAACGGAGACTGGTTGATCGCATTCCTTTGTTTAGGTGTAGTCGAACCCAGGAGAGAAAACAGATTGACACTGGATCTGAAGCGGCGGGACGACTATGGTGTGCCGGAAATAACAATCCAATTCACTCGAAGCGTCAGGGATCAAGCAGTCATTGGGCAAATGCATGCGGCTGTTGAACAGGTCGCACAGGATCTAGGAATTCGATTGGCGGGGGTAGAGGGCCAACCTGCCGTTTGTCTTAAACCTCCCGGATCTGCTCATGACGCGGGGACATGCCGTATGGGAGATGACCCCGCTTCTTCGGTGACCAATCGTTATGGCCAAATTCATGGCATACCGAATCTTTATATTGCGGACAATAGCGTCATTCCATTCATGGGCGCTTCAAATCCAACACTTTCAACGATTGCACTGTCTATTCGGACAGCGGATTATATCATTGAACAATTACGTTAAGAAGCAGAGCGGGAAGCTGAATAATTCTAACAATTGTGCCCAGAAATTAGGAGAATGCAGTAAGAAACTAGAAACGTGTCAGTCGGAACTTGAAGCGGCCCGGAAAGAAATTGAAAGGCTGCAAGCTCAAATTGTTTTAAAGGACACACAAATGGCGGAACGTAATGTCATCATTGCAGTGCGAGATGAGCAAATTGCGGAACGAAGTGTTACCCTCTCCGTTCGAGATGAGCAAATCGCTTCGCTGACTACCGTTATATCATTACGTGATATTCAAATCGTTGAAAGAACCAATACAATTATTTTACGCGATATACAGCTTGTTGAGTCCAGTCTGAAGATGGCTGCCTTGGGAGAAGAGTTAAAAAGTCAAGCTGAAGAGATTACGCGGCTGAAAAAGGAGATTTCCCAGCTAAAAAAATGAGACAGTAGAACTTCTTTTATCATTTGTAAAAAGGATGTGAACCGTCAATGAGCAAAGAAACTGATAACATGGATCATTGGATTCCTTTAACACCGATCGAGAAGATGTCGCAGACCGAATATGATGTGATCATCGTCGGTAGCGGGCCGGAGGCGGAGCCGCACTCTCGAGACTATGCCAGCTGTGGGGAAAAAACGGCAAACGGATCGGCATGATCGAATCAGGCCCCCATTATTCGATCGCCGAACAATTCATGAATGTAACCACCAGATATACCGCCGGGTCATCGATTCAGGAAACGCTGCTTCAACGTCTTCGCTCGAACGGGTTTCCCGCTGCAACCGATACACCTTTGGCCGTCGATCTCGAGACTACCAAGTACGGATAGGTCCATTCGAATGTATTTTTTAGTTCGATTAACTTTTTATCTTATGCGCTGAATCGGAGACCTTTCGATTTGACCGTCAATACGCGTGTGGTGCAAGTACTGACAGATAAAGGGAAAGCCGCAGGCGTCCAAGTCATGACCTGGGACAAGAATTTCGATTTGTTTCTTCAGGGACGGTGGAACCGCGATATGAAAACCGAGTATTCCTTGAACCAGGCACTCAGGACGAATACGGAGTTCCGCGCTTGCAAGTAAATTTCTCACACAGCAATCAGGATAGGGCGAGGATTCCTGAATTATTCCATGTGATGCGAAGCGCGGTTGGCAGTATGCAATTGGATTTAGAAAAAGAGCCTTGGATGATCAAGCCTGGGGAAGACAATCATGAATGCGGCACCTGCCGAATGGGGCTTGATCCGGAAACGTCTGCAACGAATCCCTATGGTCAAATCCATGGCATTGCAAACCTGTTCGTCGCCGATACCAGCGTTGTCCGTCTTTCTGGACCGGCAAATCCGATGTTGACGACCGTTGCTTTGGCGATGCGGACAGCCGATCATATCGTTAGCCAAACGAAGAATTGAAAGACCAGGTCATGACGGAATATGCGGCATAATCATGTCTTAGGGAGGTTTGGCGATGTGGACTTTACCGATTCCAGTGTGTTCGACTCCTGCTCCTGCACAAAATCCGTATGAATGGATCCCGCTAACGCCGATCGAACAAATGGGGATGAGGGATTACGATGCCATCATTGTAGGCACGGGGGCTGGCGGAGGTGCGGTGTTGTGGAGATTGGCGCAGCAATGGGCCAAAAGCGGCAAGCGGATTGGGGTCATTGAAGCGGGTTACCCTCTTGCTCCCACCCATCTCATGAATATGCCTACTTATACATTTGATCGCTTGCAGGAATTGTGGAACAGCACAACAGTCGGGCTGCACTGGCCTGATCGTTCGGCTATTCGAGAGCAGGCAATAGAGTCGCGAGTGCCAAAGCTACACATCAATTTCTCCTACAGCCAGCAAGATATGATGACGATTCAGGAAATAAAAGTCGGGATCGAGAGGGCCGCTACGGCGATGGGGGTGTCCCTGACCTCCATGAATACGGCCGATCCGGGTGCGGAGCTCCATGAGATGGGAACCTGCCGCATGGGAGACGACCCGATGACTTCGGCTACAAACCGTTACGGCCAAATCCATGGAGTGTTAGGGCTTTATGTAGCGGACGGCAGCGTCCTTCCAAGCAGCGGGTCGGCTAATCCGTCACTGTCCATCATGGCTTTGGCACTGCGAACAGCAGATTATGTGGCAGAGCAAGTAAAATAAAGTAAAGAAGAACCCTTCGAGAATCGAAGGGTTCTTCTGCAGCTCAGAACTTTCCGATATTTTCCAATGGCAATGTATTTCCATAAACAACCTCCCCATGTGGAGAGACCGCCCATCGTACGGCATTAGCCATAACTCTTTGTACTGTCGGATTGTGATAGGTTGGGAACGTTTCATGGCCAGGCTGGAAATAAAACACCTTGCCTATTCCTCGGTAAAACGTACATCCACTGCGAAACACTTCCCCGCCTTGAAACTAGCCGATCAGAATGAGGCTGTCGGGGGTAGGAATATCGAAAAGCTCACCGTACATTTCCTATTTCTCTAATTCAAAATAGGGCCCGATTCCTTCCGTAATCGGATGAGCGGGATTGACGATCCAAAGCCTTTCTTTCTCTCCATATTCACGCCATTTTTCTAGGCCAGAGGTACCCATCAATCTTTTAAATATTTTGGAACTTTGTGCAGCATGCAGAAGAATGAGCCCCATTCCTTCCAGCACTCTGCGCTGAAGGCGGTCGACGATCTCATCCGATATTTGCTCATGGGCAAGATGCCCCCAGTAGATCAACACATCCGTATCGTTTAGCACAGCTTCTGACAAGCCGTTCTAAGGCTGCTGGAAAACGGCTGTCCGGACTTGGAAGCCGTAGGGTAGCAAGCCATCTGCAATCGCGCCATGAATGCCTTTGGGATAAATTTTCCTAACCTGATCTGATTTAGGTCCATGGGTAGTTTCATGAACATTTTCATTCCAAACCGTTACTTTGATCAATGGCACTTCGCAAAATATGCGACTTCCTATTCTTGCACGTATCATTGAGAATTGCCCCCGCTTCCAGTATGCATGATGATTTCTGTCCTTAAGCAATCTCCTTATGTGCTTTATCTAAATCATATAGATTTGGCAGGATTTTTATGAATTCATTTTTTGCAGGACACCAGATTTTGAGATTGAGCCGTAATAGTTTGCATATTTATCCAACGATTGAGTAATCCTAACAAATACTAAATCTTGAAGAAGCAAACTTGATGGAGGAAGATCTAACAATGGCAATTGATACCATTTCAACGCTATTAACAGTGAACCGACAGCATATTGAAAAGATCTTTGCTGATTGCTGCGATATCACTATTCTTCCATGGAGCTTTGGCCCTGAGTTTAAGCACAAAGCTTTCTCAGTGTATTTCCAAACAATTATCGGAAACAAACAGTTCAATTACATGAAAGAGTCACTTCAGGATCTTGTTACGCATGTGGTGGGGCCTGCAACGATGATTACTCAGGAAGAGTTGATGGTGTTTTTCAGCAGCCAGGGGGTATCTTCGAAATCAGCCATACTGCTTGATGATTTTGGCATAGCTGTGCAGCAAATACTGGACGGCAATATTGTCATTTTTGTGGACGGATGGGATTGTGCCCTCAGCTATGCTGCGAAAGGTTTGGAAACAAGACAAGTCAGTGAACCTGTTGAATCGTCGGTGCAAGGTCCTCGCGAAGGAACCGTTGAAGATTTGGATAAAAATATCGGGTTGATCCGGTTAAGGATCAGAAGCCCCCACTTCAAGACTGAAATGCTCACCGCCGGAAAAGAATGCAGAACCCAAGTTATTTTCGGATATTTGGAAGGTGCAGTTGATCCGGTTACATTAGAAGAATTTATTGATCGAATCTTAAATATGGATGATAGTCTGGAAATTCTGGACTCATCCTATATTGAAGCACTGATTGAAGATTCAACTTATTCTCCATTCCCTCAATATCGATATACGGAAAGGACGGATACAGCGGTGTCCGCTTTGTTAGATGGGAAAATTATCGTGTTGACGCAAGGATCTCCTTCCATTTTAATTTGCCCAGGCTTGTTTGTTGAGTTTTTTACTACAACAGAAGATTACTATCAAAGAACGCTTCACTCCAATTTGATTCGATTTTTAAGGATCAGTGCATTTGCAATATCGGTTGGAATGCCTAGTGTATATATTGCTTTTTCCACATTCCATGTAGAATTATTGCCTTCCATTCTCTTACTGCCGATACTGGATGCTCGTGAAGGTATTCCCTTTCCCACTTTTGTTGAAGCACTGTTAATGGAGTTTTTCCTGGAACTTCTAAGGGAAGCGGGTGTCCGTCTGCCGAAGCCTATCGGTCCTGCAGTTAGCATCGTTGGCGGGTTAGTTATCGGCCAAGCGGCCATACAAGCACATATCGCTTCTCCAGCCATGGTCATTGTAGTGGCCACAACCGCGATTGCTTCCTTCGCTGTTCCGCAATATAACTTTGGAGTCAGTTTACGGATTCTGCGATTTCCTTTTATGATGCTCGCTACGACATTGGGAGGGTTTGGGTTAATGATCGGATTCTTGTTGACTTATCTGCATCTGACTTGTTTGCGGTCGCTCGGCCAGCCTTATTTGTCAACATTGGCACCAATTAATCTGCGGGACACACTGTTACTCTTCTTCCGGATTCCGTTGAAAACCCTGTTTCGTTCTCCGCGAAACCGCCAGAAGCAGCTGGCCAAGAGATACAATCCATGAGCAGACCCATCATGATCGTACTCGCTATGCTTTCTCTTATCGTTCTGTCCGGTTGCTGGAATAAATCCGAGTTGACCGAGTGGGGAGTTGTCCAAGCGGTAGCCATTGATCTTACCGATGAAGGGAATATCACGCTGAAAACGCATATCTATAAACCGGGTGGAGGAGTATCAATGGAGCATAATGGGAAAACTGCCTACATTAATGTCACTACAGAAGCGGATTCCGTTTTTGAAGCCATTCGCGATATCCCCCTTCATCTGGGACGCAAAGCTCAATGGAGCCACACAAGAATTATTCTGATCAGTGAACAAACGGCCAGGAAGATGAATGTAAACGATCTTACCGATTTCTTTATGCGCGATCACGAACCGAGACAAACAATCTCAATTTTGATTACGCAAGGCAAAGCTAGTGAATATTTAGAAGTTCAACCGTATATTGAACATACGTTGGGCCAGCAATTAAGAAGAGTAGAAATAGCGGCTGCCCGAAATACGTCAAAGAGTATTGACGTCACGTTATTGGATGTGGCTGTTAAAACCAAAAGCGAAGTGAATACCTTATTTATACCAATTATCCATCTAAACCGAGGCACTTCACCACATATTACAATTGATGGAGCAGCTGTTTTGAAAAACGGAAAAATGGTGGACGACATTTCGACGGCAAATGTCAAATTCTTGATTATGCTCATCGATAAATTTGAGGGAGGCATAATTGAAATTCCTTGCACTAACAAGGGAAATGGAAGGAAGAAGCTGAAAGAAACGTTAGAGGTCAGTTCTGTAAAGACCAAAGTTAAACCTATCATTGAAGGAGATTCGCTAAACGTTCAAGTGTCCATTAAAGTAGATGGATTTGCTGGTGAACTCCATTGTTCTTCCATCATGAATAGTGAAGAAGCGAAGGTATTTTCCGAAAAAGTGGGGACTGCGATTAAGGAGAACGTACAGAAAACAATTGAAGTGCTCCAGAAGAAAAAAGCGGATGTGATCGGGATCGGAAATCAAATATATAGGCATCACCCAGATGTATGGGAAAAGTGGAAAAAGAATTGGGATGATCGATTTGAGGAAAGTCATTTTGACATCGATGTGAATGTGACCATTAAAAGCTTTGGTGTGACCATTGGCAAGCAACCTTCCTTAAAATCGCCGTAAGTTCCGCCCAATTGGCAGGAGTGGACTGTATATGATGGAAAAAATAGTTGTAGTGTTGATATTATACACGGCGATACTGGTATATGATGTTCCGAAAATGAAAAGAAATAACCTTTCTGAGCGTATTTCATACGGTTTATGTATGCTTGTCTCGATATATCTGGGACTTGATTATGTGTTAGGGATGGATTGGCCGAACTTGTCTAACTTGGTCAATGCACTGTTAGAAAATCCGGCGAAGAGCATCTTTGATTTGCTGCATGTGGGATCCTAGGCATGATTGTGGAGGGGAGGGACACGCGATGAAGAAGATGGAAACGATTAGTTCACAACAGATGGCTATATTATTTCTGGCTTTCATGACTGGCTCAGCCATTATTAATATTCCCTCCCCCATTTTGGGGCTTGCGAAAAATGGAGCCTGGATATCTATTTTTATATCCATCTCGGCTGGTTTCTTGCTTCTTGTTTGCGTGCTTTATTTAAACAAGCAGTATCCGGGTCTAACCTTTATCGATTACAGTCGGAAAGCAATTGGAAATGGGCTTACGATAACCATTGCCATCCCGTTCTTAATTTTTGCAACATTGTTAGTAGCTTTTATCGTCATCGATATTGGCGGATTTTTTACCACAACCATGTTTAGAGAAACCCCGTCATTTGTCTTTTATGTACTCATCCTGCTTACTGCTACCCTCACTGCGCGTGCTGGGATTGAGGTAATGGCTCGGATGTTTCCTTTTCTGCTTTATGTTATGTTTGGATCAACATTCACGGTCTTACTTTTCGCAAGTCCGAGATTCCACCTGGAATATTTGCTTCCGGTAATGCCGAGCGGAATAAAACCGATTTTACACAGTGCATTTTTCCTATATGGGTTTCCTTATGGAGAATTGGTTATCATGGCTATGCTTTTACCGTTTGTTCGGCAAGAAAAAGAAGCTGCATTGGCGAAAAACATGATAATTGCACTTCTCGTAAATGGCCTCTGCATATTTCTC
The DNA here is from genome assembly GCF_059692035.1 of Paenibacillus sp. J22P143. Lineage (NCBI taxonomy): Bacteria > Bacillati > Bacillota > Bacilli > Caryophanales > Paenibacillaceae > Paenibacillus > Paenibacillus sp. J22P143. Next base: position 27,050 of record NZ_JCAUAQ010000022.1, on the reverse strand, counting down.
GTTACTTTATGTTCGATAATGGCTCTGGGACCGCTTTCCGGCGAATTGAAATTTTCTGTTTATGTAATTGCCCGAATGGTCAACGTGCAGGATTTTATCGAAAGGATTGAATCTGTTATTAGTTTAGCTCTTATCGTTGGTTCCTATATGAAAACCACTATCGCTCTGTTCGTTCTTAATCTCAGCTTGTCACAGCTGCTGAAATTGAAGGATGACAGAATTCTGTTTTTTCCTCTAACTATGATTTGTTTCCTTCTAACCTTAACCTTATTCAACGATGAAATGGAATTCTTGGATATGGTGATGATGGTCTGGCCGTTAATCGTTTTCTTAGGGGGCGGGTTGCCAATCATGATTCTAACAGGTGTGACATTGCTAAAAGTAATATCGAAATCAGGATAAAGGATTTTTTTCTTCATAAGCTTTATTAAAAGTTCATAGGATGAAAAGAGGGGAATAACCGTTCGGCGTCCATTTTGTTAATTGGTAGAGCTTTAGAAGGGCGGGGACGATATTGAAGATTTATGTCGCGGGGAGCGGAGAAACACTCGGGATGATTGCGATCAAGTTCCACATCTTGTTGGAAACGATGATTGCCCACAATCCACATATTATCGATTCCGTTCGAGATATTGACGGTGTGCACGTACATATTCCAGAGCCGGTTGATTCAGACACTGAGCTTCCGAGTTGTGCCCCCACTATCCCGACTCGCTTTATCGATAATTGGATTCCGTTAGTCCCTATAGAGCAAATGGCACAAACGGATTACGACGTCCTCATTATCGGAAGCGGTGCGGGCGGAGGAGCCGTTCTGTGGAGGTTATGCGAACAGTGGAGGAGAAGCGGTAAACGGATCGGCATGGTTGAGCGGGGGGATCTGCTCGTCCCGACCCATGCTCGTAACATTTCCACATTGGATTATGACCGGTTCGATCAATATTTCTATAATCCCAAAATATCAAGACGAGGTGTTTATCCTCAATTCCTCGGTTCGGAACAAGTGTTTGCTCTAGGGGGGAGGACTTTGTTCTGGGCCACTGAGTGTCCACGGATGACGCCTTCTGAAATTGCAAAATGGCCGATAACACAGCAGGAAATGGCCTACTATTACGGCATTGCTGAAAAAATGATGAGCGTTACCCAAGACTACACGTATAGGACCTCAGTTACCCATGCGATGCTGCAGCGGCTGCACGCTTACGGATATCCTGAAGCTACCGTACTGCCTCTGGCGGCCGATCTGAAAATGTCTACGGATGGAGAAATTCATTCCAACGTGTTTTTTAGCTCGATCGTAATGCTGGGAAATTCCTTAAATCAGCGTCCATTTGATTTGGCCGCGAATGCACGCGCTGTACGCGTGCTCACTGAGAAAGGGAGAGCAGTCGGCGTGGAAGTGATGTCTCCCGATAAAAAGTCCCATTATTTAAAAGCGAAAACGATCGTTCTGTCTGCAAGTACGCTAGAAACGCCGCGTATCTTGCTTAATTCAGAGATTCAAGGCGAAGCTATCGGCCATTATTTAATGGATCATTCTTTGGTGACTGCTACTGGAATCATGAATGGCGGCAATATTTCGGATGCTCTAGGCACAATCAGTATTTTGCTTGCCCAGACGAAGGGGAAACCTTATCAGATTGAGATCCACGGACCGAATGATTTGGTAGGGCTAAACTACAAGCATAAGCTAATTAATGGAGACTGGGTGATCGCATTTCTTTGTCTGGGTATAGTCGAACCCAGGTTTGAAAACAGAGTGACACTGGATCTGAATCGGCGGGACGACTACGGTGTGCCGGAAATAAACATTCACTTTACTCGAAGCGGGAGGGATCAAGCCGTCATAGGGCAAATGAGTGCGGCTGTTAAACAGATCGCACACGTTACTGGCATTCGTTTGGCGGGGTTAGACGGCCAACCTGCGGTTTGTCTTAAACCTCCTGGATCCGCTCATGACGCGGGAACATGCCGTATGGGAGATGATCCCGCCCTATCTGCGACCAATCGGTATTGTCAAATTCATGGCGTACCTAATCTGTATATTGCGGACAATAGCGTTTTTCCATCCATGGGCGCCGCGAATCCGACGCTTTCTACGATTGCACTGGCTATTCGTTCAGCGGATCATATAATTGAACAATTACGTTAATGAGAATAACATAATTCGTGATTAAGTTGTATACCAATATCTTAGTAAATACCGCGTAAATCACGGTATTTTTTTGTTTTATGGGATTTCAAATCCAACACATGAAAATTATGTTAATTAACCATGCTATAACCGGAGGTGTTATAAATGTGGCGCACGATAGCAGATGTTCTCCCCGATTGGAAAATGCTCATATGGGCATCTCTCACTTTTCTTATCCCATACATTACCACTAGATTATTTCGGTGGTTTCATCATAAGGAACGGGTCAATCGAGGATGGAACGAAGAGAACAAGCCAATAGATTCAGGGGATGCCCTTCCAACTGCAAATAATTCGCCACGAAAGCAGTGGAAGGATTGGCCGCCTGCCGACAAGCTGACTACTAATTTACAAGCGAATTTATACATGTTATCCGAGTGTTTAGGTGACAACTCGGACTTTGGCATACGCGAATTTAATATCGGAGGGACCCATATTCGCGCGGCTATCGTCAATATAAACCAAATAACAGATTCTACGATTATTCAAGAGTATGTTTTGAAACCATTAATGATGGATCTTTCGAAAACGAATGTGATAGAACTGTATGACAACGAAGATTTCAAAGCTTTTATTAAAGAGGACGTACTGCCGATTACCAAAATAGACGAAGCAGAGCATGTATTTCAAGTTATTGAAAAAGTGTTAACAGGGTCAACAGCTTTGATTATCGACGGTATATCAGGCAGTTTGATCCTCGGAACGGGATCCTCTGTGCAACAAAATTTTGAAGAACCATCTTCGGAATCGCTAGTGCGGGGTCCCAGGATTGGGTTTGCCAATTCAGTGGATGAGAATATTTCTCTGCTGCGTTCAAGGGCATCCGATCCCAATTTGCGAATGCTGAATTACCAGGTGGGGGAGAGAAACAAGAAAAACTTAGTCATCTCCTATGTAGATGGAATCGCCGATCCGAAATTGGTGGATGAGGTGAAGCGAAGAATTGAGAAAATCAAGATCGATGACCCGCTTGAATCAGGATATATTGAACAGCTAATTGATGATAACTTCATGTCTCCATTCCCTCAAGTACAAAGTACAGAACGCCCGGATCGTGTCATAGGTTAGCTGTTGGAAGGCAGAGTAGCCATTCTGACAGATGGATCTTCCTTTGTGTCCATCGTTCCCGTGACGTTCAGCATGCTGTTGCAATCACCGGAAGATTATTATGTTCACTGGATCCCATCCTCTCTAGTGCGATTATTGCGTTTTTTCGCAGCGTTCGTCGCATTACTCGGACCGGCCACGATGAAGACCCCTGACGGATGGATTACGGTGATCGTCGGGGGTATCATCGCATTTGGTTTCGGGTTGATTGTGGTCAAACTCAGTCAGCGGTTTCCGGGAAAAACATTTTTTGAATACAGTCAAATCATTACAGGCAAATGGTTCGGGAAGGCGCTAAACCTTGTTCTGATCGTTTATTATGCTCTCTATGCCGGATTTGAAATCCGCGACATGTCAGAGTTGATTAACTTTCACTTTCTTGAAAGAACACCGAAAGAGTTTATCATCCTCGTCTTCATGTGCGTAGGCGTATATCTGACAGCGGGAGGGATCAACTCCATCGCTCGTCTGCTCGAAATAACTTTACCCATCACCATCATCTTAATTTTCATTAGCTATTTGTTAAGCTTTAAGCTTTTCGAACTTGGAAATTTGCGACCGGTGCTAGGGCTGGGGATTGGTCCTGTATTCAGAGGACTTCCTGAAACCTGGAGATCTTTTATAGGAATTGAAACGATGTTATTCATTACAGCTTTTATGAGCAGACCTGAAAAAGCAGACAAAGCGCTTCTGACAGGTATCGGGATTTCCGTGTGCATTTATTTGGTAACCGTCATCGTCGTATTGGGGAGCATTCCGTTCGAACAAGTGTCTACTTTGACATGGCCCTCGATTTCCATCGTCCGTTCTTATGAACTTACCGGCTTCTTCCTCGAACGGTACGAATCTTTGCTCATCGTGGTTCGAGTCGTACAAGTATTTACTGGATTTGTCATTTACCATTACATCGTTTCTCTGGGATTTTCGCATACATGTAAGAAAGAGTATTCTCGCTATGTGTATGCCGTACTTCCAGTGATTTTCATCATAGCCATGTATCCGAAAAGCATGAACCAAGTTAAAGCACTCGGAGACTTTATCGGTATTGTCTTTTTGGGAATCGTTGGTCTAATAGCGCCAATCCTTCTTGTTATTACTTTGTTAAGGAAGATTTCCCATGTGCAAAATTAAAATAATCTCAGCCAATCTACTCATGCTGTCGCTACTTTTTTTGACTGGTTGCTGGGACAGCAAAAGCATAACGGAATATTCGATTGTGATAGGCGAAGCCATCGATCAAGGCGATCCGTCACCGGTGGAGAAGAAAATACAAGAAAAAGGCAGAGGATATCATAAACAAGACTTGATTACGATCACCTGGCAGATCATCATTCCCAAGATTGCCGCGTCTAGGAGCAGATCGGACCAGAAACCTTACAAAAATAAATCCCTTACAGGGGATATGATTCACCAAGTTTCGCTTGAATTTTCGCTTGAGTCCAAACCTATATTTAACCAACATCAAAAAATGTTTGTATTTGGAGAAAAACTAGTGCGCAGCATGGATTTGCAGACGCTGCTCGATCAGCGATCTCGAGATAACAGGACTAGAGAAAGCAGTCTTGTGCTCGTCGCCAGGGGATTTGCGAAAGATACGCTGGAGTCAGAAGGTTCGGAAATCCATGCAAAACAAGTATTGCGTGGATGTTGCCGGGTTTGGCACGCAGCTAAGAATCCATTATCCTAAAGTGTGGCAAAATGTGAAACAAGATTGGGATAATGAGTTCAGCAAGATCCCTGTTACGTACCGCGTGAAACTGAAAATAAACGACTATGGCATAAGACGTGAGAAAAAGTAAGGTATACTTCCTCATGTTTCGAGGAGTATACCTTTTTGTTAGTTAGGATATTGTCCTCTGGAGTAGGCAAAGCTCATGTTTTGTTTTTCTCAATCTTGTATTGAGACAACGATACGCCGAAGCGTTTTTTGAAAATGGTATAAAAATAGTTTGTCTCTTCTAATCCGCATCGATCTAAGATTTGCTTGGTTGAAAGATTGCTGTTATCCAGCAGTTGTTTGACATGATTCATACGCACTTCAGTAATATACTCTGAAACGGATTTACCTGTAGCGTCTTTAAATAATTTCCCTAAATAAACATTAGACATTTGAAATTCGTCGGAAATGAGACGTAGATTTAAATTATTATCACGGTATTGCTCCTCAATTACCTGCATAATTCTTGAAATAATCGTATTGTGTTTATTATGTTTATTTTGTTCCATGGCCCGAATGATTTCAGAAAATAGGGATGAAAAGGTTTCATGAATTTCGTCAATGGTTTCAAATTGCTCAATGTTCCTGGAAACAAGCTGAAATAATTCCGGCCTTTTGAACTCATTATTTTCCAAAATAATATTAAAAGTTGTCTTCAACATGAAGCTGAGCTGCATAAAGGACGAAAGCAAGTTTTCATAAGTCGTTCCGGAGAGTTGGCTAATAAAGTCGGCGTATGCTTCCATGGTTTTGTCCAAATGCCCCAATTTCAAGGAGTCCAGCAACAATTTGGCTTTACTCTCGGGAAAGGAAATTGGTGTTTCCTTGATCGAGCTTCGAAAAGTTGGAGTTAGGAAGCTGCCGTGACCTTCGATGATCCGATAGGAAGATAGTGCCAATGTGTCGGAATAAGACTCATTGAGCTGCAAGTAGGAATAGACTGGGCTGCTTAGGGTTGCGGAAAAAGAGAGCTTTAAGTACTGATTTACAGCGGTATTCGCTAATTCAATAAGCCCCTTTAAGGTACTTTCTGCAGTTTCAACATTTTCGGATGGGCTGATTTCCAACAACAACAGGAGCTGATCGTTTTCCAGGTAAATGGTCTCCAGTTTATATTCCTCTGATAGGATCTCATTAACGATGTTTGCAATGCCGAATTTTAAGAGCCAACGGTCTTTCTCATCGTATTTGTCGAGGAAATCGCGATAGTTGTCTAGACGTAGTATTAACAGCCTTAGTGGGCCATTTAGATTCAAATGTATGCCAAATTCTTTTTGAGAAACTCGCAACTCTTCTTGATCAACATATCTGGTCCCAAACAGTATATCTTGCAGCCATTTGTTTTTTAGGGGAGCGAGTTGTTCTCTTTGTTTGTGTTCCCATTCATTATTTTTCGTAATCATTTCTTTGAATACGTTTTGCAGAAAATAGATGTCATTTGTCGGATGATCCTTATGATGAGTGCTTTTAACATGTCCTTTAACAGTTTCTACAAGTCGGCCGACAGGAATATAAAGCGATCTTGACAGGATGAACGAGAAGAATAAACCAAGACCCAGTATCGTTAGACATATCCAAAGTGTTGAGGTTTTGAATGAATCAGCTGCGCCGATAAATGTTGCGTATGAAGTCAAACTAATAAATTTCCATTTTGGTTTATCTGAAGAAACAAAGGTAACTTGATAATCTTGACCGTTTAGGTTCGTCTTAAAGCTTCCCGATTCTTGATCAGATGCAAGTAAAGTTTGGATATACGACTCTTGTTTCGCGCTATGCAGAAACATGCTTTCTGAGGTATGATTCACAATGGTTCCTTTTGAATCGATCACGATAATTTCGTTGCCTGATCCTGCTATTTTGGCATTCAATGAAGCGATCAGATCGCGAAGCACACTTGCTTTGATATTGATGACAGTCGCAATGCTCGAGGTTGGATTCGTTCCCAGGCTGTCGAGCATGATATAGGTGTACACATTAGCAAGTTCAGAATCTGTTGCGGCTTGGGGCATTGGAACTTTTCTGGAAAAAGGCATTTCGGCAAGAGAATCTTTGTTCACCGTTTGCAGCAATGATAAAATGTCTTGATCGTAGAAATTTTCTTTTGTATAAAAACTGCCCGTCTCTGTGGATATGATACGATTCAAAGTTAGATTGATCGTATATACCGAGTGCACATAATCGTGCGGAAGTGAAAGGTTATTTAGGTTGCGCAATGCTTCTCCGAGCATAACCATATCGTTTTCCTGATTATGCAGCAGAACGGATGTATAGGGACTCAACATAACGGTATTTGTAAATTTGCTAACCAAAGTATCCATGTACTTCATACTGTAACTGGTTTGAGACAGGATAGAAGTATTCATTCGATTAATATTATCCAAAGAAGAAGTAAAAAAATTTCGATAGAGCAGCGAGGATAGTCCTATAATCAATAAAGTAACCGTTACCGTAAGAGTAAACAATATTTTTGCAAATAAGGTCTTGCGAGGAGATTTTAGCTGGAAAGCCATGAGGGAGTTAACCTCCTTAAGATAGTTTTTTATACTTCTCACTTCTCCAAGACAGTACTTTTATCCTTCAAGGAGTTTTCTGGATATGTGAAAAACAATACAATTTGTAGAAAAATGCATTTTTTGGTGAATGTTCTAGACAGTTTTATGTCTTGCGTACTTGGACTAAAAAATGTAGAATACTGGCACATAGATCCTTACTATTTCCATTGGAGGAAAAAACTTGATGAGACGAAGGCTGTCTAAGCGTTCTAAATTTATTTTGGCAATCCTGTTTGCGACGGCATCATTGATTTCAGGATGTGATTCCAAAGAACCAGCCAAAGATAGGCCTGGAACAACTGAGCAAGCCCTGGCGATTGATCGTCCAAGTCAGAAAGATCTGCAGCAGGTAGAATTGGTTTATTATTTCCCTTCTCCACCGCAAAAGGATTTGCAAGCTATTAATGAAGAGTTGAACAGATTAATTAAACCCAAAATAAATGCCACAGTTAAGTTAAATATGATTGACCTTGGGAATTATGACCAGAAGATGAACTTGATGATCTCTTCAGGTGAACCATTTGATCTGGCGTTTACATCGACGTGGATCAACAATTACTTTCAAAATGCATCCAAAGGAGCATTTATAGCGATTGACGAATTGCTTGATAAGTATGGCCCCCAAACAAAAGCAGGTGTACCCGCTAATATATGGAACGCTGCCAAAGTGAATGGCAAGTTGTACGGTGTGATCAACTACCAGGTTATGGCTACCAGCTATGGATTCGATGTACAGAAAGAACTCGCTGATAAATATCACTTTGATTGGAAGCATGCAAAAACCTTTGAAGATTTAGAACCTATTCTGAATGCTGTGAAAAAAGGGGAGACTAACAAGATTCCGCTGGAATATTCGACGACTGGAGACATTTTTGTAGGTGCCGCCCCCTTCTATGGTTTCGATATTATCGGCGATCAAAAAATGCCCGGCTGGGTTCGGTTGAACGATCGAGACTTGAAAGTAATTGACCAATACGACACTCCAGAGTTTAAGAAACTCATTGCGCAATCCAGAAAGTGGTACGAAAAAGGGTATTTTCGAAAAGATGCTGCCACAACGAAAGAGATAGCAGCTGACCGAAAAGCTGCGAGATATGCAATGGCGATACCAGCATACCAAACGCTGGATTCGACTGAAGATCCTTTCATTGGCGGGGTGTTGAAGTCAATAACAGGTGTGGAATGGTACAGAAAGCGTTTTACCAAGCCAATCATAACGACTGACCGTGCGGCGGCAACAATCACAGCTATCTCCAGAACGTCCAAGAACCCGGAGCGGGCTATGATGTTTCTTGAACTGATGAACAGCGATCCGCAAGTTGCCAATTTATTAAACTTTGGTATTGAGGGCAAACAATATAAAAAGATATCCGATACTCGTATAGAGCGGATCAAGGATAGCGGATATGATCCGAACTTTCCATGGGTATTCGGGAATAATTTGATCCTATGGAAAACGGAGAACGATACATCTGAAACATCTGAAATATGGAATCAATTGAATGAAAATTCCGATCTATCACCTATCCTCGGTTTTACTTTTGATACGGAAGCTGTCAAATCTGAAATTGCCCAGTGCCAGGCCATAATCGATCAATATTTATCTGTACTGACGACAGGAACCGGCGATCCTGACAAACTTCAGCCGGAATTTATTGGCAAGCTAAAGAAATCGGGTGTCGATAAGGTTATCGCCGAGAAACAGAAGCAGCTGGACGAATGGCGTAAAGCTAACGGGAAATAGCAAAAAGTCTTCAAGCCCATTTGGGTTTTGGAGACTTTTTCATTTTCTGGAGGTCGCTTGGACTGTCCGTACTTAGAGTGTGTTCATTATTTCGGATAGTTGTATCGTTTTTTAGGATAGTTTCACCGAAGGCATTTTTATAAGATAACTATGTATCACAAACATGAAGGGAACTTTATGAAAACATACTTGTTTAGAAGTCGTGGAAAAAACAATGAATACTTTCCAGATCGAGAAGATGGATATGTTTTTAATAGCAGCGCACCAAGTTGTGACATTTTGAGACAAGACATTGAAAACGGTGGTGTTTTGTATTACTTATATTTAATTAAAAAAGGGATAATCGTTGAAAGAGGATTCATTAGCAGCTATGAGACCAAAGTTGATAAGGGTAGGCTAATGTACTATGCGATTTACGAGAATAGAACCACGTTAAGTCCATTTTTAGTCATCCCACGATGGCCTAGTCCAATGGCAGGTATTATTCAATTGGATGATAGTAACAGAAGAATTATTGAAAGTTTATATCCTCCTGCCAGCCGCAGAAGTTAGAGAAATGTTTAAAAGAAGTAGACGCATTTTCTTCAAAACTTGAAGAATTCATGTATTTTTGTTGTTCAGCATATATGCTCACTTTGCTTATGATAGTAATACGATAATCTGAGAGGGCAACTAGATGATTAGTCAGAGGCAATATTAGCATAGGTATCATTTCAATCCTATTCAAAGGAGGAGGTGGACTCCTGAAACTTAACTAATCATCCTAGCGTTTTGATCAAAAATTAGAGAGGATAAATGAAATGAAAAGAAAACTTCTTTCGACTAGCCTGACCCTGTTGCTGATCAGCTTCCTGATTCCATTTGCAGCTTTTGCGGCAGACAGCGCCTCATTTACTTTAACGATATCAAACGAAAGACCGGAAGCTGGCCAAGAGGTCATAGTCAGCGTAAAAGGGCATGATCTTAAGGACTTATACGCTTATGAGGTCAACTTGGGGTATGATCCCGAACGATTACGTTTCAAGAAGGCCAAGAGTGACATTCCTGGCATGTCCATAACGCCAATCGTGAAGAACGGCAGTATTCAATTTGCTAACACCATGATCGGAGATAAAGCCGGGAAGAATGGAGATGTGCTCATAGGTACATTTGCATTTGATGCAATTGGCAATGGCGAGACTACAGTAGAACTGAACGAGGTGATGTTGGTAAACAGTCAATTGGCTTCAGTTACACAAAAGGGCGACGCTCGAATCACAACCAAGATCCAGGGCGACACGGTTGAAACATTCACGGATATTGCCGATCATTGGGCGAAAGAAGCGATTGAGCAAGCGGTAAAAATAGGTTTCGTGAACGGATTTGAAGACCATACGTTCCGCCCTCAAGGACTTGTTACCCGCGCGGAATTTACGGCTATGCTGACTCGAGCGCTTCAACTCCCTGGCCTTGAGGATGCAGTGACGGACTTTGCAGATGACGAAAGCATCCCGCAATGGGCAAGGCCGGGCATATCGGCAGCCGTGTCGGCAGGCATTGTGAACGGATATGAAGACAATACCTTCCGCGCGGATAACCGAATTAACCGTGCTGAGATGACGACTTTGGTAGTTCGAGCATTGAAATTAGACGTGAATTCAACTACTGCTTCCACATTCTCCGATGTTTCCCAAATTCCGGATTGGGCTGCCACCTACGTTGCGGCGGCGTACAAGGCAGGCTTTATTCAAGGAAGAGACGGTAATCAATTCGCTCCACTTGAGCAATCCACGAGAGCGGAAGCTGTTACATTAATTCTAGCGGCCATTAAAAAATAAATAATGGATTTGTCGAATTATAAGTGTGCAAAAGTAATGGGATTGACCTAAATCCATGGTTTATGGGGAAGGGACAATCCCTTATTTTTATTTTGTGAAAAGTGGAGAAAACCAATTTACGGCGAGAAGAATAGGTTTGGGAGCTTTTACAATAATCTAATACGAAAAAGCTCAATACCCAGGGATAGCGTTCCCATGGATGAAGTGAGTTCAGAGGTGTTAAAGCTGCTGCATGCTCATCCGTATCATAGCAAATATTTTTTGACTAATATTTTACCGATGGCCTCCATTCCCGGCATACTAGGTATGTTTGCGGCGTTACCTACTTCATTAGCAAAAGCTGCAAGCTCAATTACGGAACTTGTATCTAGCACACAGAATGAAAGCCTTATCATGATGGCTAGTATTGCACAAGGAAAGCAAGCAGTGGAGCAAGGACAAACATGGATTCATGATACTTATGAAAAATTTAAAGTGATTTTCAATGGAATATCCTTGTTTTCTGATCGGACAGATCGCCTAATGTATACACTTGAGCGAGCTGTCAACTCGTTTGAACTCATTTCGAATGCGATGCAGAAAATCTCACGGATCACCGAGGAGCAATCTGCAGGTTATGAGGAGGTCGCTGCGGCAGCACAGGAGCAGAGTGCTTCCATTCAGGCAATTACAGACGCAATTCGCAAACTGTCAGTGATGGCTGCTGAACTACAAGGTTCGGTGCAAAAGTTTAGGATGATAAATCAAAATATCTTGTAGGATGAGGGTGCCCCAAATTGATGAAAATCACTTTTGGGGCACTCTCATTCAAATTTGGTGGTTTGAATTTTTGAAAATATTGTATATATCGTAAAAGTTCAATATTAGTGATAATTGTACGTATTTTTAGGATATTCAATGCAAAACTGAAAATTTAATATTAAATCAATAAATAACATGTAAATCGTAAATTTTTACGAACATAAACTTTAACCCCGACATAAAAGCAACCTTTATGCTGGGGTTAAAGTATGTTTTAGTGCAATTCAACATTGAAATTCATGCTTTCACTTTGCCAATCGCCAAGAAAGCACCTGAAGAGATATTGTGAAAGCGTTTCATTTATATTCCGGAAGAAACCATCCGTTAGGGGGACTATATGCGAAAACGAATCCTTTATTTGTGGTATCACTTGTTAAGTCGCCTCTATAAAAAATCGGGGGACTTATTCTTTTTTTAGAGAAAACTGTATTATTTGTTGTTCTTTGTGTTAGGACGGGAAACTAAAATAGGGTTATATCGATGTGTAGAAAGCAAGGAAATTAAGTAAGATTTCGTCGAATCGCGGAACATCTTTCAACTGACTACAAGCTGAATGTGAGGTATGCATAATGACTAATGCGGAGTGTAGAGCGGTAATTATAGACGACGAAGCCTGGATTCGGGAAGGGCTAAGCGAAAATATCGAATGGAAGAAGCTCGGGATCGCTCTCGTTAAAGTTTTTCATGATGGGGCCGATGCGTTTGCCTATCTGAAAGAAGATCCGGTGGATATTATTCTTTCCGATATCCGTATGCCCAATATGACAGGGCTTGAAATGCTGGCCAAGCTTCGCGATAGCGCAAGCGAGAATGCGGCGGACGATTTGTCCCGCATTAAGGTTATATTTTTAAGCGGTTACAGTGTTTCAAATTCGCTCAGGAAGCCCTGCGCTTAGGGGCAGTCGATTATTTGCTTAAGCCCTCGGAATTGGTAGAGATTGAAAATGCGCTATTAATGGCTAAGACTCTCTGTACTTCGGACGGAGTCCGACCATTTAAACAATTAAATCGTTCAGAGCCATCTGAAGAGCCGAGTTCCTATCTAATTAAAAAGGCGCTGAATTATATTCACGATCATTGTGCCGAAGAGGTTTTATTGGTAGATATTGCTAATGATCTATTAATTACGCCTAACTATCTGAGTAGATTATTCCGTCAGGAAACTGGACAGTCCTTCAGCGATTACATCTCACAGATTCGTATAAATAGAGTTTGCAACTTGATTGTGGAAAGCAACATGAAAATTTACCAAATTGGAGATATGCTTGCTTATACTAACCCTCGTTGTTTCAGAGAGTGGTTTCAGAAAAATACAGGTATGTCTCCGGTTGAATATCGCAGAAAACATACTTAAATCGTTTTCGATATTGGATGTAAATCGGAATAAATGATAGATTCGCTACGTTTTATCCATTGTTTTATACCCTTAAGATAAAGAATGTAAAACGCTTTCATAACTTCATCAGGGGGGATTCAATGGGGAATAAAAAGAGCACTGGTATTTCGTCGTCAGCAAGCTTAATGTGCCGCTAAGAACCGCAGTTGAAGCGCATTGCTGTGCTAGATCATGATTCATTTACTCGCTTTTATATCCGTCATCGCAAATGTTGCGGGAGGATGGTTGGATTATGCAGTGTTTAAGTCGATCTTGAATGGGCGACAGCAAACACGTTATCGAACAACAATAAGAAGTAGGAACAGAAAAACCGAGGAGGATTCATTAGATGAAGAAAAGGACCATACGAAGATGGTTTCATTTCATGTTTTGTTTTGTTCTATTGTCAGGGGTTCTAAACTTGCCGTTTGCCCCCGTTCCAAAAGCCGAAGCGAAAGCCGCAAATTTCCATTCCGGTCTCGAAGATCAAGATATTCAACCGACATGGAGAAATGAATCGGAAAGCAGTCTGAATGTTGAAGGAATATGTTGTCAACTAAACGGGATGGAGACGGACACTTCTGGCGAGATTCACCAATCTGGTCAAAAGGCACTTGTATATTCTGGTAAAAGCGCAGGTACAGGCAAGTCTTTCGCCTACAATAAAGTGTTCGATGTCAATATTCCTGTAGAGTCTGACACTTCCTTATCGTATTGGATTTATCCGCAAGGAAAATCAAGTATGAATGGGAATGTAGTAGACAATGGGAAGAACAGCACTTATGTCGCCGTGGATCTTGCGTTCGATGATGGCTCTTACTTGCACGACGCCGGATCTGTAGATCAGTACGGCATTAAGCTGGATCCGCAATATCAAGGGGCAGGCGGGAAACTGGCACTGGATTCGTGGAACTTTATCATGTCCGACATCGGTTCCGTTGCTGCCGGCAAAACGATCAAGCGTATTCTGATTTCATACAAACAATCGGATTCTCCAGGCACATTTCGGGGGTTCCTCGATAATATTCAACTCAGAGGCGCTGATCGTAGTTTAACGGAATATGTCAATCCTTTTGTCGGTACGAAGGAAGTTGATACTGGCTTTGACGACGGATTTGGCGGAAACATCGGGAATACGTTCCCGGGTGCTACCCTGCCTTTCGGAATGGTTCAATGGAGTCCGGATAACGGTTATAGCGGTAATGCACCTAGTGGCGGCGGGTACGATTATAACAAAAATGTGATACAAGGATTTAGTATGACTCATGTTGACGGACCTGGATGCAGGATCGGACAAGCCTTGCCGATCATGCCTGTTGTAGGACAAATTGGCAGGTCGCCAGGAACAAATTTCGGGGATTACGCTTCCACTTTCAACCATGCTAACGAGCAGGCAAGCCCTGGATATTACAGCGTGCGTCTGGATGGTTCCGCTATTCAAACCGAACTGACGTCTACGTTACGAACGGGCTTTGGCAGACTCACTTACCCGGCAACGAATAACGCAATGGTATTGATCAATACCGGAGTAGCCGGCGGCGACGTCTATGGCGGAGAAGTCAATATTGAAGGCAATAACGTTGTGACCGGATATACCAGAACGGGCGGATTTTGCGAAATTGGTTACGGCCCAAACTTGGCGGAAAATAAAAAGTATAATGTTTATTTTGCTGCGGAATTTAGCCAGCCGTTTGCAAATTCAGGCACTTGGGCAGGATCAGACGTTTCAACATCCGTAAAGCAGCGTAAAAATACAACGAATGCCGGGGCATTTGTGCAATTCGATACAACTAACAAAAAAGAAGTGCTTGTCAAGATTGGTATTTCCTATACCAGTGTGGAAAACGCAAAATTAAACTTGAAAACCGAAAATTCAGGATGGAATTTTGACACCATCAAGCATGAAGCGAAATCCAAATGGGAGCAAAAATTAAACACCATTCAAGTACAAGGAGGCACGGAGGAACAGAAAAAAGTCTTTTATTCTGCTTTGTATCACTCCATGCTGCATCCAAGTACGTTCAGTGACGTGAACGGAGACTATTTGGGCACCGACCAACAGGTACACCGGGCGGAAGGCTATACGCACTATTCATTGTTTTCAGGATGGGATACTTATCGTTCTCAGATGCAGCTTCTTGCCTTGCTGGCTCCAACTGAAGCGGGGGATATGGCGCAATCGCTCGTGAATAACGCGATTCAACGCGATGGTTATGTGCCGTTATGGCAAATAGCCAATACGGAAACCTACGTCATGTCCGGAGACCCTGTTTCGGCCATGATACCGAGCCTTTATGCTTTCGGAGCGAGGAATTTCAATACGAAGGATGCATTAGCGGTTTTGGATAAGACAGGAACGGTTCCATCGCCTCTCAATCCACGTGAACGTCTGATGGATTACCTGTCTTATGGATATATTCCTATCGAGAGAAGCGGACAAGCCGCGAGCATTACGATGGAATTTAATTCATCTGACTTTGCGATTGCCCAGTTCGCCAAATCCCTGGGCGACATGGACAAATACAATACGTACTTGAACCGTTCACAAAGCTGGACTCGTCTTTTTAACCCGCAAACCGGATATATTCAACCGAAATTAAGCAACGGCAATTTTGAGACCTCATTTAATCCTACTAGCGGTAGAGGCTTTCATGAAGGAAACTCGGCTCAATACACATGGATGATTCCTCACAACATCAAAGAGCTAATTACAAGAATGGGAGGCAATGAAGAAGCCATTAAGCGACTCGATTTCTTTTTCCAAGAACTCAATGCAGGCTCTAATTCGCCGCATGCCTTTATGGGAAATGAACCGGGTTTTGGCGGCCCTTGGACTTATAATTTTGCCGGTGCTCCTTATAAGACACAGGATGTTGTACGTAGAGTGATGCACACGCTCTTCTATAACGGTCCGGGTGGAATTGTTGGAAACGATGATGCCGGCGCCACTTCATCATGGTATGTTTTTGCCGCAATGGGCATTTATCCTTTTATCCCGGGCGTAGGGGGCTTTACCGTGAATGCTCCGTTGTTCCCGGAAATTACGATCAACTTGCCTAACTGCAACTCGATCAAAATTATAGGACATGGCGCATCTGACGCTGCCAAGTACATTCAAAAAATGAAATTGAACGGTGTGGAAACGACAAACACCTGGGTGCCTTATGAGCAGGTGGCCAATGGCGGAACGTTGGAATTCTGGTTGAGTGATCAGCCTAATGTAAATTGGGGAACATCACCTGATGATGCACCGCCGTCTTACCAAGAGCTAGGTACGCAATTGACTCCTGGCGCGACGTATCAATTAACCAATAAGGCAACTAATCAAGTGTTGGAAACTCCCGCTTCAGCCTCGGAGAATGGAACCAAAACACAAGTCGGTACGAATGTGGAAAGTTCAAGTCAGAAATGGGTGCTGAAAGGACCGTCCTGCTCGTCGGTTGCGATCGTTCAAGAAGGGAGCAACAAGGCGCTGGATATGGATGCTTCAAGCAACGATTCGATTATCAATTCGATTGACGGCAGCATCGAGCAGACTTGGGATATTCTACCTGTCGAATTCGGCTACTATAAAATAAAGAATAAGAAGAACGGTAAAGTTTTGGCGGCTGTTGCAGGCAATACAACCATCATGCAGACGGATGACGGTGGTGATTCGCAGAAATGGAAGTTCACCAAATCTGTTAAAGCGAACATCACGTACAAGCTGATTAATATAAACAGCAATAAGGCGCTGCAAATAGATGCAGCTACCGGAAATGTGCAAATCGGGACTGACCTAGGCACGGATAATCAAAAATGGACAATAACCACGAATAACGATGGGATGTATAAGCTGATTAATCCGGCCACGGGCAAGGCGCTCGATACATTAAACGGAGGAGTGAATAACTCTACAGGCTTAGTCATCGCGACAAACAGCACTTCAGTCTCTCAGAACTGGAAGGTGTCGAATCTCGGCAACGGCGATATTTATCAATTGATAAACACGAATAGCGGTAAAGCGATAGATGTAGCCAGTTCTGGAACTGCGGATGGGACCAAAGTTCAAATATACGATTGGAATGGCAGTAATGCTCAATTATGGAAGTTAGTTGAAATCGCAAATTGATCTCAAGGTAACGACCGACTATGACATACGGAGCCTGTAATTTAAGGAATCTTACGGAGGTATAATATGAAAAGAAGCGATTTCAGGAAACCATCCACTTTTGTTACTTGTATGATGCTGCTAATGGGGCTAATGTTGTACGTTGCCCCATTAGGGTTACAAACGGCTCATGCAGCGGGGAATATGCCGCCTAGGCTATGGCCGGATTTGACCGATAACGGTATCATCGTGACTGCAAGCGGGAATAACCCCCCAAACGAAACCGTTGAGAAATTGTTCGATAGCGATACGAAAACGAAATGGCTTACAAAGCAAACAACCGGCTGGGTTAGCATGCAATTAAAGGATCATGCTAAGTACGCAGTAAGGGCATATACCCTGACATCGGCAAATGACGCTGCGTCAAGAGATCCGAAAAATTGGGAATTGTTGGGTTCTAATGACGGAAACTCGTGGACACAGGTGGATGCCAGAACGAATGAAACATTCCCTTCACGCTTTCTAACAAAGTTGTATCAGTTTAATAACGATACCGCATACGAATATTACAAATTGAATGTCACCGCTAATAGCGGGGATTCCATGATACAGCTTGCTGAAATTGAGTTGTTTACTGCTCTCGATGATCAAGCCGTAGTAACGCAAACGATGAATGCGCTTAGTCTCGGGGATGTCAGCTCCGTAGTAAGCGATTTGAACTTACCAACAACTGGAGTTGAAATGACTAAAATTGAATGGGAGAGTTCGAATAAAGCCATCGTTGATACAAGCGGACACGTAACGCGCCCGAATCCGGGGCAGGGAGACGCAAATGTCATTCTGACGGCGAAAGCCTCCAGAGGCACATTCAGTATGACGAAACCATTTACCGCAACGGTTAAAGTATTAACTGAAGCCGAGGCTTTGGCGGAGGCTAAAGCGGCCCTTAAACTGGGAGACACAAGCACGGTAACTCGGGATTTGATCTTGCCTATTACGTCCATAAGGGATACTGAAATAACTTGGATAAGTTCCAATCCCGAGTTCATGGACAATAGTGGTCATATTATCAAGAAACCGGGGATCGGACAGCCTGACGTTACGTTGACTTTGACTGCCAAGCTCAGCAGGGGAGCCCTTAACGACGAAAAGGCGTTTACCGTGACGGTGAAGGCGATTACTGCGGATGAAATTGCGGTTCAATCGGCTGTCGCAGCGATTGATCTCGGTAATACAAGCGCGGTTACAGGGGATTTGACATTGCCAACACTCAGCTCGCAAGGAACGTCCATTTCGTGGAATAGTTCGGATCCGCAGATCCTCAATTATATGGGTCAAGTATTTCGTCCATGTGTTGGAGACTCGGATGTAACCGTCGTGTTGACTGCAGAAGTAAGAAAAGGCAATGCATCGGACATTAAATTGTTATACGTAACGGTGAAAGCCGAGACCGTAGAATCCACCGATCAGAAGCTGGTGGACGAAGCGATAGGGTTGCTACAACTGAGTGTCGATCCTCAGACTGTAAAAAAAGATTTGGCGCTGCCAAAAACAGGTTTGCATGGCGTAACGATTGCTTGGAATAGTTCGCAGCCAAACGTCGTTGGCGAGAACGGGAAAGTGATCCGGCCGGCGGTAAATCAACCGGATGCTGCGGTCATATTGACTGCAACCGTAAGCAAAGGAACGGCAAGCCGCACCAAAACGTTCGATATTATTGTGAAAGCGCGCAGTTTGGATGACCCGACGAACCCAGTTTTAAGCAGCGATGCTACGCTAAGCAGTATCGGGATTGGTGCCACGCCACTGGCTGATTTCAGTATGGATAAGCTCGTTTACGATGTTCAACTGTCTGAGGCTACAAAGGTCGTACCGACGGTTACCGCAGCGACAACGGATCCGAACGCAACCGTTGAAATAAGCGCTGCGGATCGTCTTCCGGGTACGACAACGATTGAGGTTACAGCGGTTGACGGCATCGCAAAACGAACCTACAAGATTAACTTCCTTCTGACATCGGTTCCGAGAAACCTGAAAGCCGCCTTATCCGGTGCAAGCATTGTCGCCACCGGCCAGTCGTTCGACATGACCTATGGCCTGCGTAATGTTACTCAAGCCGTCTATGCTCAGGATTTGACTGTAACCTACAATCCGGCGCAGTTTGAATTTGTTTCCGCAGATTCGCTTAAGACCGGGATTGCTGTCGTGGAAACGAAGGAGAAAACGCCGGGAGAGCTTCGGATTCTTATGGCAAGTTTAGGATCCGGACAGGAAGTTAAGGCGGATGGGGATTTGCTGAAGCTGTTCTTTAAGGCTAAAGATATCATACAGCCGACTACTGGAACGATAACGCTGTTCAACCTCGTTGTTGCAGGAGCTGATGGCCCAGAGACGGACGTGGAAGGAACTTCTCACAATGTACAAATCATCGTTATCGATAAAGCAGCCTTGCATGCATTGATTGCCGATGCTCAATCCAAGCATGAAGCGGCAGTAGAAGGAACGAAAGTAGGACAGTACCCGATTGGGTCGAAAGCTGCCCTTCAGGCAGCGATTGACAAAGCCAAAGTGGTAGCGGACAATGCGGCAGCTAACCTGCAACAAGTAGAGCAAGCGACGGTCGAATTGAATGCAGCTATGCAAGCCTTTATATCGTCGATCATCAACCGGGCTCCAGGTGATCTGAACGGAGAGGGCGGAGTCAGCATCGGCGATCTGGCCATCGTTGCTTCCTTGTACAGTAAAAAGGTAGGCGACCTGAACTGGGAACAGTATAAACTCGCGGATATCAATAACGATGGAAAGATTGACATTGTCGACCTTGCGGCAATAGCTAGAATGATTCTGAATTAACCCTTTATGGAGGATGGCTTAATAGCCATCCTCTTTTAACAATACGCCTTCAACGAGAAAGCTACTATTTATGACCTTCAGAGGGGCTTCTTTTATAGGATGTTGAAACAAGGGGGATTTCGATGAATCTGGATATTTGCCGAGCGATAGTTGTCGATGATGAAGTTTGGATTCGCGAAGGCATTCAAAATAACTTGGATTGGTCATCTTTGAATGTTCAATTGGTTGGTGTATTTGAGAACGGATTGGATGCATGGGCGTATATAGAAAAGCATGATGTTCAAACCATCATTTCAGATATCCGTATGCCCCAAATGTCCGGATTAGAGCTGGCAACTAAGCTGACCGCCCTTCCCCGGCCCTATCCCGTTAAAGTCATTTTTGTAAGCGGCTACGACGATTTTAAATACGCCCAGGAGGCCATACGACTTGGCGCTATCGATTACTTAATGAAACCAGTAGGAGTCGAGGAACTGACAAGGGTGCTACAAAAGGGGAAAAGCGAATGGGATCACTGGGTTGAAACCAACCGTCACAATCAGCCTGCGCTGACGAATGACAATAACGAAATGCCCAAGTCGGTTCAGATTATTAATGCCTTGGATATCATCCACGAACGATTTACGGAAGAATTGCAACTAACGGATGTAGCAGATGCTCTGTTCATCTCGCCTAATTACTTAAGCCGGCTTTTTCGCAAGGAAATGGGAATGCCCTTTCAGGATTACATCGGTAGCATGCGAATCGATCATGCTTGCAAATTGCTTACAACCAGCGTGCTTAAGATATATGAAGTTGGAGAGCAAAGCGGATTTTCAACAGCACGGCATTTTAATGATAAATTTCAAAAGCTGAAAGGAATCTCCCCGGGTGACTATCGCCGACGTTATTCATAGGCGTTCGTTACGATTTTAAACCAACGCAGAAAGCAAAGTGAACGCCATCATAAAACCAATCCATTCCGTTTCTATTCGTACACTATTACTGGGCGCTTTTCTTACACTGATGCTGATTCCTTTTTTTGGTTATTGCTTTGATTACTTATCATAAGGAAAATCAAATTATTCAGAAGCAAACAAGCCATTTTCTTCTTCAAACCGTTGAACAGGCGCAGCGCGCAATGGATGCCAACTTAGCGGAAATTGACCGCTTGACATGGTCTTTACTTTATGACCAATCGTCAGACCTGGATTTTCTTAACGGCTCTTTCGGTTCCGCCTATCAAATATTTGAGGCAGGTCAACATTTTAAAGAAAAATTTTACACCGATTTGTTTAGAGGCAGGCTGGAGTATATTCAGGCTGTTCATTTTATTACTCCAGAGATGAACATCCTTTCAACAGATAACACTTTCAGATCAAAGAGTCAGTTAGATCTTGTAAATTTTCAATATATCGTCAACCTAATTGACAAAGAACCGCTTCAGCTTCATTGGTTTAGTAAATCAAGGGAAGTCTTTCATCCGAAGGAAAGTTTTGACACGCCAATCAAGGAATCGGTATCAGCGGCTCGCCGTTTAATTGACAGTAATTCAGGTAAAGTGAAAGGGTATTTATTTATACAATTTAACGACAGGTTTATACAGGAGAATTTGCAAAGTGTTCAGATCGGGGCTATCTTTGTGTCCGATCGTTCTGGTGATCGAGTTTACCAGCAAGAAAGGCAATTGATGGACAACATCAAGCTTACTGATGCCATAATCTCCGTAACCAATAAAGAGCATGGATATCAGATTGTCGACAACGAATGGCTGTTAGCCTTCAATAGCTCCGAAGTTAGCGGCTGGAAAATGACAGCTATCGTTCCCATGAATGAATTGATTGGAACGAATCAACAGATATTAAGCTATTTGCTTTTGATGACTTTAATGGGTGCATGCGTCTCCATTATTATTTCTTTTTTGTTAGCGACTTCGATCTCTAAACCGGTCATACAGCTGGCCCGTCATATGTCCTCGGCTTCATTGCACCATTTGGTAGAAGAACACAGTCCCATATGGGAAATACGTATTCTAAATAGGAATTTTAATCAATTAATCTTACGCACTCGCGAGCTTATCAAGCAAAATGAAGTTCAAGAGCGAGAGAAGCGGGAGGCTTTGTTAAAAGCTTTGCAAATGCAAATTCATCCTCATTTTTTGTATAACACATTGGATACCATGTATTGGATGTCTGTCAAATATAAAGCAGAGACTGTCAGTAAGCTGGTTACGGCGCTTGGAAGGTTTTTCAGATTCACCTTGAACTCAGACAGAGAATGGATATCGCTTCAACAGGAAATGGAACATATTCAAAATTATTTGATCATTCAATCGTATCGATACCAGGATAAATTCAGCTATCAACTTTCGATAGAGGAAGCGATTCGTAATAATAGGATCATGCCGCTAATTTTGCAGCCGTTGGTTGAAAACGCCATTGAACACGGAATTTCGAAGTCGAGCGAGAAGGGGACGATTTCGATCGTAGCGAATAAGATCGGCGAAAAGGTGTGCATCTCTATTGCGAACACAGGAGGGCGACTGGATATGGAACATGTCAAGCAAATATTAAAATCCGATCACGCCAGTGAACATGTTGGCTTGCGTAATGTTCAGCAACGCATTCAACTTGCGTTTGGCAAAGATTACGGATTGCAGTTTTCTGTCAATTCTATAGATGGAACCGTTGTTATCGTTACTTTGCCTCACCAAGATCTGTTCGCAGCAAAACCGATGGAGGTCTGACCATGAAATTTAGGCTGAACCGAATCGTTTATGTTTCTTTCGTTTCTTTCATGCTTCTGATCGTCTGGGCAGTAAGCGGAGTCGTGTTAATGAATCGGGTAGATATTGAACCGTCTGAGGCGATCAGCGCGAAACGAACGGTTAAAGTACTTATCCGAACCGGTTCCGAATCAGCAGGCTTGCGCCAAATCGCTAAAGTGTTTGAGAAGGAATCCGGCATCCAGGTGGAATTCATAGAGCTGGGTCGCGATGTTTACTTTACATCGGTAGGAACGCAGCTCTTTGCCGGAACGAATGCGTTTGACGTTGTTTTTTTGCCGAATACCTCGATCGCGCAGTTTGCCGACACGAAAGCGCTGCAACCGCTAGATCCTTTTATTAATGATTCTCGGTATACGGATCGTCAATTGTTTGATGTCAATGATTTTCTTTCGACTTATCCGTATAAAGGAGTTACTTTCGCGCTTCCGACGGATATCAGTACACATTTTCTTTATTATCGATCGGATTTAATTCCGAAACCGCCGGAAACATGGGATGAGCTTTACGCCGTCGCGGCAAAATTTACGAAGCAGGGTAATGAAGACTCGCCAACTCGCTGGGGGCTTGCCATGCCTGCCGTCGTACCTGAGGAACGATCTAAAATATTCTCCTCATTACTTTGGACTTATGGAGGAGATGTGATTGAGGAGAATACGGGACAAGTGCTTTTTGACCAGGCAAGTTCAATTTCAGCTGGTTCATTTTTGAATCGTCTTGTTCAAGAGCGCATAGTTCCCTCAGATATGATTACATGGGATTTTTCCAGAACGAGAGATGCGCTTCTTTCGGGTGAAATCGCAATGGCCGCACCGTAATGGAATTCAGCAATCGATATGATTCATCAGAGTGATTCTCTTTACAAAAACGAAATTAAGATCGCCTTGATTCCGGGAATCCACGATCAATTCGGAGGCATCTATCGAACGCCGTTTCAGCACGGTTGGATGCTGGCGTTGACGGCGAACGCGAAGCATCCAGTTGATGCGTGGGAATTTATCAAGTTTGCCACAGGAAAGCGTGGCGGGAGCATATACGCCCAATTTGGCGGAGTTCCTGCAAGGCGGTCCATTTTATCCGACCCTTCATTTTCCAGTAAGAGGCCTGATTTCGCTCTGATTCTGGAAAGCATGAAGACCGCAAAACCTGAGCCTTCCCTGACCTATTATCCGGCTATGGTCGAAATTGAGAATGATGCGTTAGCCAAAATACTGACCTTGCACGAAGACCCGAGAAGCATACTGCTTGATGCTGCCAGTAAACTTCGGAA
Organism: Paenibacillus sp. J22P143; assembly: GCF_059692035.1. Classification (NCBI taxonomy): domain Bacteria; kingdom Bacillati; phylum Bacillota; class Bacilli; order Caryophanales; family Paenibacillaceae; genus Paenibacillus; species Paenibacillus sp. J22P143. The sequence continues at coordinate 2,766 of NZ_JCAUAQ010000022.1, read as the reverse complement.
TCTGGTTGAGAAGGTAAGAAACTGAGTGTAAACCAGAGGAATACGGCCATGCATGTGGCCGCTTTCATGAATGATTATACACTTGACCTGTAGTCCCAGTTGGAACTGTCGATTACAGGTTTATTTTTTGTGTTAGAAACTTTTAATAGATTGTTAAGCTGTACTTGTGCTTCATAATGGAATAAATGATAGATTTCATACGTTATCTTTCTGATCAAAATTATTTAAAATAAGAATTGTAAAAGCGTTTACAAACTTTATAGAAATGGGAAGGGGATTAACAATGAAACACAATCTCAAAGTAACTTTCTCTGTCTTGACAGCTGCGGGACTTCTGCTTACGGCTTGCAGCACGACGAAAACTCCAGAAGCTTCCAAACAGCCAAACACAGATAATACGCCTGTTGCAACACAGCAGCCTGCAAAAAAGGAAGTCGAAATCTTTAGCTGGTGGACTGGTGCAGGCGAAGAGGCGGGGCTAAAAGAACTGGTAAGGCTGTTCAAGATGAAGAATCCGGATATAGAGGTAATCAATGCTGCGGTTGCAGGCGGCGCGGGAACGAATGCCAAGGCTGTTCTGGCCAGCCGTATGCAGGGTGGAGATCCACCAGGTACATTCCAGGTACATGGAGGCGCAGAATTGAATTCCGGTTGGGTGGCAGCTGATAAAGTTCAACCGCTGAATGATCTGTATGAGCAAGAGGGTTGGAAAGACAAGTTTCCGAAGGATTTGATTGAGTTAGTCAGCAACGGTGACAAAATTTATTCCGTACCTGTTAATATCCATCGCGGTAATGTAACGTTCTATAACAAAAAAGTATTCGAATCGAATGGTTTGCAGCCGCCAAAAACGTTTGACGAATTTTTCAAAGTTGCGGACGTGCTTAAAGCCAAAGGTATTACGCCGTTAGCACTTGGTGACAAAGAGCCATGGGCGGCTACGATGCTGTTTGAGAACGTGCTGCTTGGCCATATGGGAGCTGATGGCTACAAGGACTTATTCACAGGCAAAGTGAGCTTTGACGATCAGAAAGTTAAAGAATCACTGGAGATTTTCAAAAAGATGCTAACCTACGCGAACAAAGATCATGCGGCAAGAAACTGGCAGGACGCTGCGCAACTGGTCGCCAAAGGCGAGGCTGCCATGAATGTCATGGGCGACTGGGAGAAAGGTTACTTCACGACTGACCTGAAATTAAAGCCGAACGAAGAATTCGGTTGGACACCAACTCCGAATTCCGAAGGCAGCTTTATGGTCGTTACGGATACGTTTGCATTGCCTAAAGACGTGAAAGATCCGAATACGGTCAAAGAATTCTTGAAGGTACTCGGCTCCGTTCAAGGTCAAGACGCTTTTAATCCATTGAAAGGCTCCATCCCTGCACGCGTGGATGCGGATGTGTCTAAGTACGACGTTTACGGCAAACAAACCATTGAGGACTTTAAGAAAGCGAAGCTGGCGCCTAGCCTCGCACACGGCTCTGCGGCATCCGAAGGCTTCTCGACGCAAGTGAATCAAGCCATCACAGTCTTTGTAACGAAGGGTGATGTGAATCAAGCGGCTGCAGCTTTCAAGCAAGCTGCTTCGTCAAACGGCATTTCCAAATAAGATAAAACTGAATTGAGGTTGGGGGCTGATTTTTCAGCCTTCTTCCTTATATTCGGAGAGGATGGAGAGGACATGAACTCAGTCAGACAAATAAATCCTACTGATATTGCATCAAAAGTTCATCATAGAGAGAAAAAAAGAACTTGGAAAATGGAGAGCCTTTCTCCGATTTTAATGCTAGCGCCTTCCCTGATCGCGATAGCCATTTTCGTATACGGTTTTATTAGTTGGACTGGTTACGTTTCACTCAGTAACTGGAATACGCTTAAACAAGACCTTTCGTTCGCTGGACTCGCTAATTTTAAGTTTTTATTTAGCGACTTCCGTTTTCAGTCGGACCTTCGAAATACATTGATGTTTACCGTACTGTTTATTGGGTTCAGTATGTTTATAGGTATCTTTTTGGCAATGCTTATTGATCAAAAGATTCGTGCAGAAGCATTGTTTCGCAATATTTTCATGTTCCCGTTAGCACTTTCCTTTGTTGTCACTGGTGTTGTCTGGCAATGGATTCTTAACCCTACAACTGGCGTCAATTTACTACTTAAAGGTCTTGGCATCAAGGAAGGGCCTGAGTGGTATATCAGTACAGACGTGCTTCCTCATTTCTCATGGGGACAAATTGAATTCGGACTTCCGCTTGCAATTATTGCCGTCGTTTTTGCTGCGGTATGGCAGCAGTCTGGTTTTTCAATGGCCATGTATCTGGCCGGATTACGTGCAATCCCGGAGGAGCTGCGAGAAGCGGCTCGGGTTGACGGTGCAACGGAACGTCAAGTCTTTTTTCAAATCATATTACCGATGTTGAAACCCGTGACTATCAGTATGACGATTATTTTGGGTCACGTCTCTCTGAAAATATTTGATTTGATCTATGCAATGACAGGTCCCGGTGCCATGTTTGTAACGGATATGCCCGGTGTATATATGTTTGAGACGACATTCAGAGGCAATCATTACGCCCAAGGGGCAGCGATTGCGATGATTATGCTGATCATGGTATCTCTGCTAATTGTTCCCTACTTAGTTTCACAATCCAGAAAGGAGGAGTCGTAGATGGCAGGCACATCATCCTCCAGAATCATGCGTACGCTCCTATATTGCGCTTTAATTGCAACGGCAATTATGTATCTAGCTCCGATCTATGTGCTAATCGT
>NZ_JCAUAQ010000021.1:0-104016 GCF_059692035.1 Paenibacillus sp. J22P143 | reverse complement strand
TGATCAAGTACATTTAGTTAGATGGACCGCGGAGTGCTGGGAAACTGGCACGCTCCGTGCGGAGCAGGGGAAAAGCTTGAGATCACTTCAAATGCTTACCTATTGCAAACCTTTAGTTTAAACACACAATACACAGACTGCTCTGCTCGTTACATCACATGACTTTCTCTACAAAATTGACCGTAGTTTCAGATATCTTTTTTGAAAACCAAAAGAGATGACAATTATGCCATCTCTGGAACCAATAAGTTGAGTCAACTTGATGGTCAAAGAAACTGTCAAAAGTGATTTTCCATCAAAGAGTGATTTCGTTACTAATATTTGGCGATGTTTAATATAGGTACCGTTCAGGCATCGCCAAATTTAATTGTATATTTAGTTCCGTTGTAGAGATCAATCTTAAACTCCTCTACAAATCTCCATTTGATGTTATCTAACCACTCCTCTAGCAATTCTTCTCTTTCTTCTTCATTCTCGGCTTCATCAAATGATAATTTTACTTCATCACCATTAAAATACTCCACTTTGATCTTCTCAATATCTTCGATATCAAGTAGAGACAATACATTTTCGACTAAGGAACGCTTTGACAAAATAAACACCTCCTAAAATATGGAATTAAATCTATATATTATATGTAAATTTTTAACATATTCTTATGCGTAGATAATAGTAGATTAGTGGATTTTTTTGATAGTTATTAAGAGATCATCGGAGATGACTTAACGGGTAATGATAGCTCAATTACAAAAAAAGACGGCAGCCGGTACTCGATCGGCTGCCGTTGTCCGTTGAACTAAAGGGCAGGTTAATACAGTAATAATGGCAACCTTTGTACTTACTAATTCGTCAATATATTGTCTGGTGAAGATAACGATAAGGTGGGTGGGTACAATTCAAAGAAGATGGTTCCTTATGGTGATAATAATTTTGGTGCTTGGAATCACGGGTTGTGGAAACAATGTTCTTAACGGAAAAGAGATCGTTAGCATTGAACTTGAATGTGCGGACTTATGCAAAACATTGAAAACACCACCATTTAGAGGGAATGCTTATACCTTTGACAATGTTGATGAACTACGGATATTCCAGCGAGCGATCGGTAAAGCGGTAAAAATGGAAGGTGAACTAAATTATGGTGTAATGTTCTTCATGCACCTTTCGTTCGAAGATGGAACCCAAAAGAAATTCGTGTTAAATGTTGCTGACGAAGATGGACGTACCGCCTTGCTCGTTGATACAGCGAATAGCGGGCAAGGCTACGAAATACCAAAAGATCAGGCAACAGAGCTAAGAAAGATTATTTATAAAGACTAAATGAAGGCACGATTTTGTTAAACTAACGGGACACGATAGTTAAACAAAGCAGCGGCAGTCTAGGACTTTGATATGAACGAAACCTGTCAAGCGACTCTGCTGCTCTCTAGTTTTTGGCGTAATTAAATAAGAGTCTGTCAAGTGGTTTTCTTGACAGATGCCCTATTCTTTCCATACTTTAAGGTTCCCCGGCATGTCATTTGCCGGGCCTGCTTACGGCGAGTAACGGGTGCAGGGAGTGTACTCCCTGCATTTCCCCTTTAGGGGACGGAAGGGGTGGATCATTCATTAGCTCGGAGGCAAAAACAATTCGCTGGTTGGCAATCTGATATTCGTGGATTCTCACACATTCTACATACGACTGAAGAGCATACCGCTAACTATTTACGTGCATTCGCCACTAAGAGTTGCACAAAAGTCCTACGCGGATTTTCTCTTCACCTTACCTGATTTGCCCCCGAGGTAATAAATGATCTCCCCCTATATCATCGCTCCCTTCAGAATGTAGTTCTTGCATGCTGATATCGAATAGTGTTATTTACTTCAAACTGCAACATTTTGTCTGTCCTTATCTATCTCCTTGGTAATTGCCCAAACAAATCCTGCAAGTTCTCTAGCTATGGCGACGGTGATGGCTCCTTTATGTTTTCCCTTCCGCATCAAGCTTTTGAATTTCTTGTGCAGACGATTTTGCGCTTCCCAGGCAATCCTTTGCACTTCTGGCGACAGACCGGTAATACGTTCTCTCATCTTTCTCTGAACGGCGGGGCTGTAACGGTAGCTCCAAGCTGATTCCACCAATACTCTCCGAAGATGAGCATTGCCTGCCTTTGTGATCTTGCCTTGCCAGCGGCTATCTCCTGAAGAACTTTCACTTGGAACAAGCCCACAATAACTCATGAAAGAAGCAACATGCGGGAATCGTGAAATCATGCAAATCTCTGATGCTAATGTCGTTGCGGTAAGGACTGCTACACCTCTTAATGCTTGTAGTGCTTGAATTAGTGGAGCTTTAATATTAATTTCTTCTTGTTTTTCAATCTCCTTTTCGTACCTTTTGATTCTCTCTTTGGTTTCCCAGATACTTTGTCGGTATTCTTGGTATACAACACGTTGACAATCGTCAGTGAACTTTAGGGTGTCGAGCCATGCTTCGTAAGCATGAGTCCAAGGACTAGAACCCTTTGGATCCGTAAGCTGGTTCCTAAGCAGAAACTTTCCTAACCTCTGTTTATGTCGGTTCAAATCTTCCTTGGCATCTTCTCTGGCACGAACTAAATCACGTAGAGCTTCATCTTCAGGTGTAGGGACATAGATGGAAGAAAGTTCTCCAGCTCGAAACAGTTGAGCTAACCGTAATGCATCTCTTTTGTCGGTCTTTACCCGATCCCCTGCACGTTTAGGTATGAGGGTAGGGGCTACGATAGTGCATGAAACGGTCATCTCCAGCAGCCAACGGTACAGTACATACCCAGTAGGTCCAGCTTCATAACACACTTCTAATACAATATCTTCTGTTTTACGCAGTTGTTCGATGAGCTTGCGGATCGCTTCTTTCGAATGTGGAATTACACCCCAATAGCGTGGCTCTTGCCTTCCTTCTTCAGCGATAGCCACGGCAATTTTTGATTTGGACACGTCAAAGCCAACGTATTTTTTGACATTACTCATAGTAGAAACCGACTCCTTCTAATTAATAGCTTTGATTGGGATGGCAATGGAAACTTGCTCTAAATCCATTGTTTCCGAATTAACCTACGTCGAAGCAGAAGAGGATGTCGGTTTCGTTCATTATAACTATTTTCCTTGAACACTAACCGGTGGGCCCGCGCGAAATAGGCTCGGAAAACGAGCCTAAGCTGTAGTCCCGCGCGAGATAGCCTCGGAAAACGAGCCTATCTCGCGCGATGCCCGCCCTACCCGCCAAACGCATCGCGAAACGCTTCTTTTAAGCTCTCTAGCTCCACGTTCCAAATGGGGGCGACCTCGGGCGCTACGTTTTCGCCAAACCAATCGGCGAGCAGTCGGCGGTTGCTGCCATTATCGACGATGAAGGGGAGACTCAGCATTACTTTTTTTACATAAATCGTCTCAGCTGACTTGATTTGCTCGGGGGTGAGCCATATTTTTAACCGCTTAATGGTCCGATATAACTCCTTATCGCAGGCTCTCCGAATGGCACGAGCGTTGGGGTATTGCTGTTTATGTCGTTCACTTTGCTTCTGGTACACCATGCTGGGATCGACGCTCCTCTCTCTGTTATGTGTATGCACAGAGAGGGCGGAGAGCGACTAGGGACAAGAACCTATGGCGCCCAAGTTCGTGGAGAATGCTTCGCCTTCGCCTCACGCGGTCCCAAATTGGTCATCAGCGCGGGAAGCAGCATACCACGAACGAGGAAAGTGTCGATGAGAATACCTGCCGCCATCGCAAACCCAAACAGCAGCAACTCCTGCAGCGGCTGCGTCATTAAGACGCAGAAGGTCGCCGCCAGCACGATGCCAGCGGAAGAGATGACGCCGCCAGTTAACGCCGCGCCGCGTTGAACGGCTACTCGCCAAGGATGGCTCATCGCTTCCTCTTGCACCCTAGAGACCAAAATAATGTTATAGTCCACGCCTAACGAGATGAGAAAAATAAAGGTGTACACAGGCAGACGGTAGCTGAAGGCATCGTGTCCAAATCCGAAATGGAACACACTCCATACAATGCCCATCGTTGCCGCGTAGGACAGGAGCATGGTGGCCATCATGGTGAGCGCCAATCGAAGGGAGCGGGCCTGCCAGACTAGCATAACGGTAATCAATAACGTAATGAGAGAGAAAATAACCAATGTATCACGCTTATTCATGGTTCGGACATCCAGCTGCTCCGCCGTTTGACCTGCGTAATGGATGGTGAACTGGCCAGGCTCGAAGCCACTCTGCTCAAGCATGGCATCGCTCTCCTTGCGTAAGCTGGAGATCACCTCAAGTGCAGCTTGATCATAGGGATTCATCTTCAGAATCAGCTGAAGCTTCAGCGTATGCTTAGGTAAATCGGCATTCTCGGCAGTTAACTGAGCTTGATTGATCCCTGGTGTAAGCGAACTAATTCCTTCATGCCCCCGGATAAGTCCGGTCAATGTGTTCATTTTGCCTATAAACGCCTCATCCCCAACGATTTCCTTCTTCGAGTCCAAAAGAACAGTGACTGGCGCTAATTGCCCCTCCGGGAATCTTGCTTCTAGAATTTCAAAGCCTTGTCTGGAAGAAATATCGCTAGGGAATGATTTCATGAGATTAAACGAATAGCGCATACCAAGCATCGAGAGCGCTGGTGTCATCAGCACAATAATGAGCACAAGGGCGGTTATCCGTGGCTTTATGGTAACGCGAGTACTGACCCAAGCCCAGAAGCCGCGAGGCTCTTCATTCACAAATGCCACGTCATCAGTACGTGGAATGAACGGCCAGAAAGCCCTCCTCCCAATCAAGGCAAATATAGCAGGAATTAACGTCAATCCACCGAGCAAAATGACCAACATCGCGATAGAAAAAACAGGCGCAAAGCTATGATAGGGCTTGAACACAGCTGTGAATAAGGTGAGCATGGCAATTAGTACGGTGCCGCCGCTGAAGAAAATCGGTTCAGCCACGTTGGAGAACGCCTTCGACATCGCATCGTACTTGGAATCCGTTGTCCGCAGGGCGGAACGATAGCGCGCGATGATAAATAAGCAGTAATCCGTCAACACAGCAAAAAGCAAGATCATCATGATGGAGAGGGATTGCTTCTCGACGAAAATCCAGCCCAATTTGCCTGCTAAAGCTAAGACGCGATCGACGACTACATACACCATGCCTGCGATAATCAAGGGTAATAAGGCCAACAGGGGGGATCGATAGATGACGATTAAAATGATGAGAATAATACCAAGTGTGGCGAGCATTAACACAAAATCGGCCTTCTTGAAGAGCATAATGGTATCGGATGAGATGCCCGCGGGACCTGTGATTTCAAGTTTCATCGTCCCCAAGCCTTGCTGCTCCGACGTATGACGAATCTGTTCAAGCGTATCGTAGACAGGCCCAGAGGCCAGATCCTTCTGGAGGGAGAGCGTTAACAAGAGCGTTGTCCGATCTGCGGAAAATAAGAGCTCTTGCTGCGCAGCGGGCATTTGATGGAAGGGTACAGAACGCGTGACGTATGGCGGTTTCTGATCGGAAGCCAACCACGCACTAATGTTAGTTATAGCACCACGTTCAGCATCTGTGATGGGTTGCTCGGAATGGAACACGAGGATGGCGGTTAAGCCGTCTTGGGAAGGGTATGCCTCTTGTAAAAGCTGTTCAGCTTCTTCAGACCGTGTATGGCCACTTCGGCTGCCTTCACCACCGCTTTGGGCAACCTCCTTAGAAGATGGCGCAAAAGCGCTTAATAGAATAATGGCAGCTAGCCAGCTAATGAGTACGATTTTGACACCTTTGGCACTGCTAACGAATTGAGCAAGACGTGTTAAAGCATGTTTCATGGCAGGTTCATTCCCCTCTCCTTAATCTACTTCAAATTGTAGGAGAGGAATATGAACGGACCATGAATGGGGGATTACATTACATTCGCGGCAGTCGAACAGTGAAAGTCGTTCCTTTGCCGAGCACACTCTGCACATGAATGGTGCCACCGTGCAGCTCGATGATTTTCCGCACAATCGATAAACCAAGGCCCGTGCCAGCACTGGCGCGGTTTCGGGACCGATCCGCTTTGTAGAAGCGGGTAAAAATATGAGGCAGCTCTGCTTCAGACATGCCAATCCCTGTATCGCGCACCACGACGGTGACTTCCGTCTCTGACGACTGAATCGCAAGGTGCAACGAGTCACGATTACGAGCATATTTGATGCCATTCGTAATGAGGTTAAGCCAAACCTGATGCATCAATTGGTGGTCGGCCGAGACGTCTGTTTCCGGTAGATCCAGCTCAATCGCCAGGTCTTTATCCGACCATTGCCACTCTGTGTGAATGAGAATTTGGCGGATTTGTTCATCCAACCGGTACACGGTGCGCTTAACTACATGACTCTCTTTATCTAATGAGGCTAGCGTTAGGAGCTGTTTACTGAGAGAGGACAATCGTTTGCTTTCGTCTAAAATGATATGAAGATAACGCGCTTTCTCCTCCTCGGAGGTTGTCTGATCCAGAATGGATTGGGCGAAGCCCTGAATCGAGGTTAACGGAGACTGAATTTCATGGGAGACATTGCCCACGAATTCTTGCCGCATAGCTTCTACTTGTTTGAGCGATTGCGCCATGTAGGTGAAATCTCGCGCAAGCTCCCCGATTTCATCCTGACGGGAAACGTCCATCGTCATTTCGTAGCTGCCGCCAACGATCCGTCGTGTGGCTTCTCGCAATCTTTTAACAGGCTTCACGATGAATTGGGAGAAAATAATGATAAGGACGATGCTGAAAAGGAAGGTCAGTCCGAGTAGAAAAGCCATCAGCACGCGAACGCCGCCGATCTGCTGCTCCAGATTAGGCCGAACAAATAAGGCATACGTTTCCCCCTGCACCTGAACAGGAACACCGATACTGTTGCGCAGGCTATTTTCAAAATAGCCGATCACCTTCAGAACATGACGCTCCTGCAGCATCCCACGGTACGTTTCTCCCGCGAGAACACGATGAATTTGTTCCGGGTCCAATTGCGTATGTTTATACGGTGTTCCATAGTAGGTCCCCGCCGTCTGCTCATTCACGACATAAAGCTGGAACCCCATATTGGCAATATGGGTGAAATACGTGGCAGGCTCTACATCGGGCATTTCCTCATAAAGAGCTCGGATTTCCGTTGTGATTTTCCAGACTTGTTCCTCGTTCTGATCCCTTAATTTCGTAAGATAATACCAATTCGAAAGAAAGAGTGCGAGCACGGAGCTGATCATCGCGATGAGAATAAACGTAACCACGATGCGAAAGTATAATGTTTTCACCCTTCCGTCACCTCAAGCTTGTAACCAAGTCCTCTCACGGTCGTAATCATAAAGTCATTCGTTTTCTCATAAAAACGCTCCCGCAGTCGCTTAATATGAACATCGATGGTTCGGCTGTCACCCTCATAATCCGTGCCCCACAGCATTTGAATCAGTTGCTCACGCGTGAAAATGCGTCCCGGATGACTCGCCAATTGGGCAAGCAGCTGAAATTCTTTGAGCGGCAGCAGCAGTGTTTCACCTGCGATCGTGACTTCATAGCTTTTGCGATTGATGACAGTGTGACCTAGTGTAATCATCTCCGAGGAAACCAACTGGTATCGCCGCAGTAACGCGCGCGTTCGGAAGAGTAGTTCCTTCGGCTCGAACGGCTTGACCACGTAATCATCGGTGCCTGAGGCAAAGCCTCGCTCTTTATCTTCAATTTCACCTTTGGCTGTCACAAGAAGAACAGGAATATCGTAGTGTTCGCGGATTTCCGCGCATAGCTCCAGACCGTCACGCAGCGGCATCATGACATCAACAACGGCGAGATGGATTTGTTCCGTTTCCAGCAGTCTCGAAGCTTGTTCACCATCACTTGCTTCAAAGACGGCATACCCTTCTTTGGAAAAGAGGAAGCGCATCAGTTCGCGAATATGGGCATCGTCATCGGCGACGAGTATATGTGTTTTCACAGGGGAAGCACCTTCTTCATTGGGAATCAATTGAGCTTGGCCTCAGTGTAAACGAAAAAAAACCTTAATGCTACTTCTGATATCGAGCCGCCTAATTATGACGCTTCGAGGTAGCAGAAGGAAGACTTAAGGTTTCGCTTGGACTAGAAACTAATGCACATTAATATAGCCGATCATCGGCCCGCTATGCGCCATATCCGTATGTGTCATGCAGATGAGGCGATAGGTGCCGGCTTGATTCGCTGTAAAATGTAGGATGGTTTCTTTGCCTTTTTTGATCTCACCGCTGATATTGAGTCCCTCTATGAGAAAGGGGTGACTCTCGCCGTTGACGCCATAGATGCTGAGCTTAATATGTTCGCCTTTCCTTACGTCAACGGAGCCGGGGTCCCATCGATAGGCTTCGATGGTTTTGCCATCCGCGGTAGTGGATTTGAACTCCCCAACAACCATATGAATGGTGCGTTCTGCCGTGGGCTCGGCAAAGGTTGGCAAGATGCTTGCTCGATTGACATACAGCCATCCAATGAGAAGGAGTAGAAGTGCGGCTGCTAGCTGAATGACATGCTTGCGTTTGACAATCCATACTCGGGACATAGGGTCCGCCTCCTGTACAAGGGTCTTGTACATCTTATGCGGGGGCTTGTCAGTGCATGAATCAGGATTTGCACAGGCGGGGTCACCACCACTTCGTGGGGTACTGGGCTCGGGTTGCCCGGTGATACCCCCAGGCAACAAGCACGATCAGTGCTGCGCCGAGCAGCACCGGCGTGAGCAGGAAGCTCCAGCTGGCGCCGGTGAGCATCACGAGCAGCGGGTCGGCGCCAGCAGGCGGATGCAGCGTGCGCGTCAGCTGCATGAGCGTGATCGCGGCGCCGACCGCGAGGGCGAGGCTCCACGCGTGCACGCCGAACGCGGTGAGGGCGCAGAGCCCGACGAGCGTGCTCAGCACGTGGCCGCCGATGAGGCTGCGGGGCTGGGCGAGCGGGCTCTGCGGGAGTGCGAAGGCGATGACGCAGGAGGCGCCGAAGGGGGCCATCAGCAGCGAGGTGCGGGCGAGGTCGCCGAGCAAGCTGCACAGCAGGATGGCGATGAAGCCGCCGATGCCGGGGATGAGCTTGATGAACAAAGGGGAGAGCGGTCGAAGACGAGTGAACATGGGGTGTGCCTCTTTTCATTGTGATATCCCTGATGGTATCATGAGTTTATATATTTGAATAACGAATGATTTCGATACTTAATATTTGATATTACGATGGGTTGGGGGCGGGATCGTATGTTGGAACAGCTGGATGGTCGAAGCATGAAAACCTTCGTTACGGTGATGGAGGAAAAGAGCTTCAGCAAAGCTGCGCTTAAGCTTGGCTATGTGCAGTCCACCGTCACGATGCATATTCTTCAGCTGGAGCAAACCTTGGGACAGTCTCTCTTTACACGGCTACCGCGCGGGGTCGAATTGACAGCAGCTGGCAGAGAAGTTGCGCCCTATGCGTATCGCTTCCTGCAGTTGGGCGAATCTTTGCAGGAGAAACTAACGGGCCTGCAAGAGCCCAAAGGCGTGGTGCGCCTGCGTGCGCTGGAATCGTTCTGTGTACCGCATCTACCGAAGATGCTGCCTACGCTGTTTGCGCAATTTCCGCAGATCCAGCTACAGCTGGAAACGGGCTTTCAACGCGACATTATCCAGGAGGTATCGGCGTACCGCGTGGATTTAGGCATTGTGCCGCGGGATCCTAAGGTGCGAAATCTTGCTTTTATCCCGTTGCTAGCGGATGAATTGGTGTGGGTAGGCGCTCCGGCACTGGTGGAGAGGATCGAGGGGGCTGGCTGGGAGGCCATTGCCCAAACGCAGGTTATCGGCTTTGGCAGCCGCTGCATTTATCAGTCAATGGCCTCGCAAGTACTGGCCGACAAAGGGCTCGCTACTTTTACCGAAATGGCCTTCGATAGCACGGAAATGCTCAAACAGACGATGATGTGCGGCATGGGACTTTCCTTGCTGCCTGCCACCTCCGTGGAGAAGGAGCTGGAAACGGGCAAGCTGCTCCGCGTGGCTACGGAAAAATCGATCCCGTTGGAACACGGGTTGATTCACCGCTCTGGCAAAGAGCTCAGCGCACCTGTGGAAGCGTGCAAGGCGCATATTGTGGCGTATTTCAATGATGGGGAGGGTTAGCGTTGAATCTTCAACAATTTTGCGAGGGTATTGGGCTTGCTGCTGAAGCTCAGCAGCTCGTGTATGAGCGAGTTATGGCCCAGCAGGAATATCAGGCGTATAAGGAGCATTTTTATAAAGACAATGCTGCGTTTTTAAGTGACGTGAAGGAACAGGAAGACGATCGGCAGCTGCTTCTCTATCTCTTCATTCGATTTGCTGTTGATGCCCATGAGGCGTATGGTGTCCGAGGGATTGATGATGCGATTTATTTTAACACCTTTTCCGATATTCAGATCTGGTGCTTAGCTTGTAAGCAGAATCACGGTGAATATGGGATCGAACAATTCAATTGGCTGAAAGAGCATGTACAATTGCGCTTATTTCGATTGGGCAGATTGCAATTCCAACCTTATGCGCTAGATCGTGAGGTTATCGTAGAGGGGCACATCATAGAGCAAAATCGTATAGTACTGAATGTCCACATTCCCGCGGGAGAGCCGTTACGTCCTGGGGACGTGGAGGAATCCTTTGGGCGGGCTATAAGCTTTTTTAGAGGCATCGCTCCCGTGTTTATATGTCAATCTTGGCTGCTCTATCCTCCGTTACATGAGATCCTAGAGGAGGGCTCGAATATTCTTCATTTTCAAAAACAATTCGAAATTTACTATGTGGACGATGAATCCAGACAAGCGGAGGAACGGATTTTCACACGGTTAAGTGAAGATCCAAACGAATATGCCGAAGGATCGTCCTTGCAGCGAAGCGCCAAAGCTTATTTGCTTGAGGGTCATAAGCTAGGAAGCGGGTACGGCATCCGAATAGCTTCACAATAGTAGAGCAAGAGAGCTCGTCTATGTTACTATGAGTAGGAATAGAAAAACGTATGGTCTTGAAAGTGAAGCGAAGAGAGGGCTAAGTATGAGTGAGTTAATTCATAGTTTTTTAGCGAATGTTTTAGAGTATTTGGAAGGCTTGGGATACTGGGGGATTTTCCTTGGACTTATGTTAGAGGTCATTCCGAACGAATTGCTTTTAGCCTATGCAGGGTATCTCGTATCCAAAGATCAAATTAACTTCGTAGGGGCCATGCTTTGCGCGGTCGTCGGGGGGACTTTGGCACAAATCGTGTTATATTGGATTGGGCGTTACGGTGGCAGGCCTTTTCTGGAGAAGTATGGCAAATATTTGCTGATCAGCAAGCATCATATCGATGTAGCGGAAAGCTGGTTTAACCGGTATGGCACGGGTATGATTTTCACAGCGAGATTTATTCCGATTGTGCGTCATGCGATCTCATTGCCAGGCGGAATGGCGAAAATGCCTTTGGGCAAATTCACCCTGTACACGGGGCTTGCCTTAGTTCCTTATTCGTTTCTGTATATCTATTTAGGCATGAAATTAAAGGATAAATGGGAGACGATTGGCGAGTACGCAGGGCCTTATATTAAACCATTGATTATCGCTGCGATCGTGCTAACGATTGTGTATGCGGGCTATCAATTTTATCTCAAAAGAAAAACGAAAAAGTAACAAGGTCGATTTGGCGGTTTCGCTCGCTTTTGTTACAATGAATGAGAATATGGATGATCTTGGGAGGATGAAATCAATGAGTACGAATCTTGCTAGTAAGCTGCGCACGGGTTTGAAACCGAAACAATTTATCGAGGCTATGGAGAAAAATAAAGAGCAATTCCTAGCGTATTACGATGGTTTCGCATGGGACAATGAAGAGGATAAGGAATATTTCGAATCCCTTAATAATCGCGACGATCTTCGTTGTTTGATTGTTGCTGCTGACTGGTGTGGAGACGTTGTTCGCAACGTGCCTGTTGTTTTCAAGGCTTTGGAAGACAGCGGCGTTCCGACGGAAGTTCTGATTATCGAGCAAAATTATGATGTGATCGACCAGTTCCTAACTGGCGGCGGCCGTGCGATTCCGATCGTTATCTTCACAGATACAGGCGGTTTCGTGCTTGGACAATGGGGACCTCGTCCGAAAAATGTACAAGCGGTGATGACGCAGTTCAAGAAAGAAAATCCAGATCGCGAAGCGGCTGATTATAACGAAAAAATTCAAGTAGCCAGAGCCGAAATGGGCCGCCAATATGGTGAAGGTAACGGATATCATGCTGTTATTGTGAAGGAACTTCGTTCATTAATCGAGTCGTTCTAAGTGAGGGTGGCATCACGATGATTAACATTCAATCCTTTGTCTTGGGTCCGGTTCAGACGAACGCTTATCTGCTCTCGAATCCAGAGACGAATCAAGGTATTATTATCGATCCGGGTATGAATCCGAAATCGCTGATCAAAAAAATCGCCGATATGGATATCGTTGCGATTCTGCTGACTCACGCGCATTTCGATCACATCGGCGGCGTTGACGAGATTCGTAAGCTCAAAGGTTGTCCGGTGTATATTCACGATCTGGAAGCTGATTGGCTGACGAATCCGAAGAAAAACGGTTCTGCACGCTGGCCAGATCTTGGCGCTCCGATTGTTACGGATCCAGCGGAATTCGCGCTGGATGAAGGACAAACGCTTGAGTTCCTGGGTATCCAACTCAAGGTGTTCCACACGCCAGGCCATTCGCCAGGCAGCGTGAGCTTCTTGTATGACAAACACCTGTTCAGCGGTGATGTATTGTTTAAACTATCGGTTGGTCGTACCGACCTACTCGGTGGAGATAACAATACCCTGCTGGATTCCATTCAGGATAAACTATTCCTGCTGGATGACGATGTCAACGTCTATTCGGGGCACGGCGCGAAAACCACGATCGGCTTCGAACGTGAGAATAATCCATACGTGTAACGTGAATAGGACTGCTCCCAATGAGGGGGCAGTTCTTTTTTTGTACCGCGCATATGCTCGTTCGCCCATGACACCCACCCAATTTATTGCGTAACTGGGTATTTACCGTGTGCAACGTAGGTGGTTCCCCATAGACTGATGTTGTAAGCTATTCACCCAACTTCAACAATAACCTTCCGTTTAAACCGTAAGCTCGTGAAAGTTCCCAGTAGGGAAAATACGAAGGAGGTGCTCACTCATGGAATATGTAAAAGTTCCGAATTACCCAATGCAACCAATGCCGATGCCAACTCCGATGCCAATGCCAATGCCGACTCCACTTCCAGCTCCAGCTCCTATCATGCAGCAACCAGCACACAATATCCACCTGCACGCGTCGTACCAACAAACCGAATTTGTTTTCCCGAAACCAGTCCACACGCAAGCAGTCGCTTGTCCTCCGAAAAATAATTCGGCCGCTAGTATTCTCGTGCTTTTCATTTTGCTAGTCATCATTACGAGCAGCATTTGTAAATATTAATTGACGGATCGCACGGGTAAAAAAGGAAGGTAATCCCAGCAGGGCCTAGGGTCTTGATGGGGTTGCCTTTTTTGTTTTAAGTAGACAAAACTAGTAAAAGGGGTTAACATAAGTTTTGCTTTGATAATTTCATATGTTCTAAATAAGGGTGTAAGCATACTTTACAGATGCTTGCTTAAAAGGGAAGTTCGGTAAGAAGCCGACGCGGTCCCACCACTGTACTTGCAGAGTAACTCTTTCATATGCCACTGTCTTGTTTTACGAGATTGGGAAGGCGAAGAGAAGCGATGACGCATGAGCCAGGAGACCTGCCTTTATTTATTGGATGTTTCTAATTCCTTGGGGGTAGGGATTAGTTACAAAGAGTATGCTGCTCACATAAAGCTTATTTGTGGTGTGTAGTATGTATTTCATGATTAAAGTCGAAGTCACCCTAGTAGTTAAGGGTGGCTTTTTTTGTACCCCTTTTAGCAATTTAATAAGGGAAAGAGGAATGGAAGAATGATTCATCGTTATGCACCAAAATCGTTTATTGCACTTGTCATGGCTTTTATGCTTCTATTTTCTTCGCTTGGCCTCTTTTTTGGACCGAGTAATCAAGCGCTTGCTACTACAAGTACTGGGCCTAGTTCAATCCGTGAATGGCTTCCAGCGCCTGGTCAATTTACCAATGAGCCAGCATGGGGTGGAACGGGCGAAATTAATTCCAAGTGGACGAATACCCCCGCCAATTCACCAGGTGTTTCACTTGGCGCATTCGGAGGAAGTATTATTTATAAATTCGATGATCCCATTCTGAACAGTCCGAAAAATCCTTATGGCGTGGATTTCACTGTGTTTGGGAATGCGTTTGCTGGAAATGAAGAGCCAGCGGGAGTAGCGGTTGCACAAGACGATGGGAGTGGTAACCCTGGCCCGTGGTATTACATTGCAGGGTCAGAGCACTATGAAGATAGCACAATTTGGGATTACCAGGTTACCTATACCAATCCTGAACCCGATTTTACTACCGCAAATGGTGTAAATGTACCTTGGGTCGATAATAAAAATGGTAGTGGAAACGTAAAAATAAACAGTTTCCATAAACACGCTTATTATCCAATTCCAGCTAATTATTCGCTTGCACCTGCTAATTTTAACAATCAATCCTATACGTATTCTGGTGTGAAAATTAACGTAAGAAAGAACGTGTTTGGCTATCCAGACACGCATGCGAATGGCAGCGCCCCTTATGATGTGCCGGCAAATCCTTACTTAACCTCACCGGTTAAAGGTGATCCGATTGATATTAGTTGGGCGGTTGACAGCGAAGGCAAGCCAGTAAGCTTGAACAATGTGAGTTTCGTAAAGGTTTATAATGCGGTCCAAATGGATGGCGGTGCCGTAGGAGAAATTGGTCCGGAAATTACTTCTTTACAGAAGGTTTCCCCAGATAATTCGGTTAATGAATCAACTGACTTATCTAGCATCGTATTGTCGGGAGTTGGTGGCGATGCGTCAGTTACTAAGCAAATCACTGTAACTTCAGGAGTATATAGCTATAACGATATCCTAATTAATACCGATAAAATAAAAATTACAGCAAATGGTTCTTCTTCGAATATCTTCGTTAATAATAAAAGCGGATTCGCTGGTACACAAATCGATAAAGAAATCACATTAAGTGATACAAAAGCTAAAATCGTTAGAGTGATCGCACAAGATGGAAATAATACACCGAAAATATACTATTTGAGTATTAAAAAAGGTATTGAACCAACAGTTCCTCAACCGTTACATGCTTCTATTGTTGTTAGCGGAATAAGCTCCATAGCAAATAAGATTGTCATTCTGGCAAAAACAGATACAACTGTTGAGGCAGGGAAATCCGCTGCGTATGCGATTGAAAAGGTATTGAAGGAAAATGATATTCAAGTTAAAAATGAAACGGGCAATTACATCACGAGTATTGGCGATCTGACTTCAGGAGACGGTGGTACTTTAAGCGGCTGGATGTATTTGGTTAATGGGCAATTTGCTGACGTAGGTATCGCTAATTATATTCTACGAAGCAATGATGTAATTACGCTTGTATATACAGATGATTACAATAAGGATATTACTTCTATTGCCGATAAAACGACGTTAGATGCAAAAATTACTGAAATTAACGCCTTGCAACAAGGGAATTATACAGATAATAGCTGGCAAGCGCTGCAAAGTAGCCTAACATTCGCTAAGGCTGTTTCGGCGAATAGCAGCGCTATTCAATATCATGCTGACAGTGCGCTAGCTGGTTTAACTACAGCCTTTCAAAACCTAGTTAGTAAACCCATTCCACAACAAATAACGGTCTCTTTCACATTAAAAGGTAAAAGTGCAGCTGCGGGTAAAAACATTACATTACCCAAAACGACGATAGCTGTCGAGAGCGGTAAGACGGCTGCATTTGTCATTGAGAAAGCATTAGATGAGGCACAAATTTCATATGTAAATGAAAATGGTGCTTATATTTCAAGCGTTGGTGGTCTAGCTGCCTTTGATGGTGGACCAAACAGCGGTTGGCTGTACGCAGTTGATGGCGTTGACCCTGATGTAGGTATTGCTAGTTATATACTAACGCAAGATGCTGATATCGTGCTTCGCTATACCGACGATTATTTACTAGAGGGCCCAATTGGACATGTAACGGTTGCTGTAGAGAAGTTTACGTTGGGGCAAGGTTATTATAGAGAACCTGCTATCGTACCTTTTTATCAAGGTGACAATGCAGCTGCAATACTTACACGTGTGTTGGGCGCTGGAAACTATAGAATTTATGGTAGCGTAGAGGATTCCTTTTATCTGGCTAAGGTTAAGGATGCTACGAGCAATGTTCATGTACCACAATACATTCTAGATAAAATTGAAGCTGAAGCTACTCTATTAGGTTCGAAGGACGAAGAACATTGGCTTGGGGAATTCGATTACACGTCCATGTCAGGTTGGATGTATGCTGTTAATAATGAATTTCCTAATGTTGGCATGTCGCAGTATACCCCACAAGATGGTGATGTGATGCGAACCCAATTCACCGTTCATGGGTACGGTGGTGATCTTGGAGGAGAATGGGGATATATTCAAACGGCGAATAAGGATAGACTTACAATCAAAATCGCTGAAATGAATAGTGATCCTAATAAAGATGCGCTTCTAGCGCAAGCTGGAGTCAAATCAGCTTATGATCATGCTTATACCGTGCTTGCTAACATGGAAAGTACGCAATCTAGCGTGGATAGCTCGCTAGCTGATTTGAACAATTCACTGGCACCAGACACAGAGAAACCTGTTATTACAGTTAGTGGGTTAACGAATAACCAGGAAGTATCTCAATCTAACTTAAGTTTCAGCTTGGAAGTGTCCGACAATACCCCAGGAGTCCTAACACCGGAAGTAAAACTTAACGGAGCTGTCGTCTCCAAAGTGGATGGACAGTATAACCTTGTTCTTAACATAGGAGCAAACACGGTTACAATATCAGTAACTGATGTATCTGGGAATACGACGGTACAAACGTACTCTGTCATTTATGAGGTTAGTACGGATATTACCCCAGAAAGTCAATTAAACAAGAATTTGGCGTATATCCTAAGCACAGTCGCTCAGCCAAAGTTCGGAACTAACGGTGGAGAATGGTCTGTCCTTTCCTTAGCAAGGGCTAAACATGAAGTACCTAAGGGGTATTATCAAGGGTATTACAACAATGTAGTAAATAGAGTAAAAGAATTAATGGTTAAGTATAATGGTGTGCTTGACACAAATAAAGGAACTGAGCATGCAAGAGCCATTCTTGGACTTACTTCTATTGGAAAAGACCCAAGGAACGTGGGGGGCTATAATCTTACAACGGCACTCTCGGATTATGATTATGTTAGTAAACAAGGGTTGAATGGCCCTATCTTCGCCCTTCTTGCATTGGATACAAGGAATTATGAAATTCCTACAGTGACAGCTGGGAAAAAACAAGTAACTAGAGATAACCTGATTGATTATATTTTGAATCAAGAAGTGAAAAAAGGAACGAATGATGCTGGTGGCTGGTCATTAGTGGGAACCAGCAGTGCAGAGGTTGATATTACAGCGATGGCACTGCAAGCTCTTGCGCCCTATTATCAGACCAGAGCTGATGTGAAAAGTGCCGGAGACCGAGCCGTTGCTTGGTTGGCGAAGACACAAGATAACTATGGAGGTTATGGTAAAAGCAGCGAGAGCATTTCGCAAGTTATTACTGCGTTATCGACATTAGGTATCAATTCGAATACGGACGAAAGATTTATTAAACATGGTAAATCAGCGCTAGATGCTTTACTTTCCTTCGCTGTAGCCGATGGTGGATTTCAACATGTGAAATCAGGCACCGGACCTGGCGTCAATGACCCCATGGCTACGGATCAGGGAACTTACGCGCTTGTTGCTTATGAGCGATTCGTGAATGGAAGCAAATCTCTGTACGATATGACAGATGTATCCGAAGATACAACTCCTGGACAGATTGAAATCACGTTACCAAGCGGAAATCAGCCTGATATTGTGATTCCATCCGATAATAAAGACTACATCATTCCTATCAAGAATACGGATGAGAATAAAGAAATATCGATTACAATTCCGAGTAATAACAACGCTAAGATTCAAGTAAGCTTGCCTACGAATACCAACTTGCCAAGAATTGAGACAGTCAAAGGGAATGTCTCCATGGTCATTCCTAAAGGTGTGCAAATCACCAGCGGTGATTCTTCAGCACTGGAACTGATTACATCGAATAATGTCGCGGATGATGGATTAAGAAGTAAAGTAGACTCTCTTATACCTTCAGGGAAACAGCTTGATTCAGTTGACCAAGCTATCACACTTGGCGGTAGTAATCGAATCGAGCTTGATCAATTTATCACGCTAACCTTTAAGGATATGAAAGGTAAGCAAGCGGCCTATATTCAAAATGGCGTCATTCAAGTCATTCAAAGATTCGTTAGTGATGCAGAAGGCGTCATCAGTGGAAATCTTGAATATGCTTACGACAACGGGAATGATCTGATTGTTAAGACGAAGCATTTTACCGATTTTATCGCATTTACTTCGAGTGTGATTCAGACTCCAGGAGGCGGGACTACTCCACTGCCTACACCACGCGTCACTCTGTCGGTGGATAAACAAACGATTAACAAAGGCGATGTTATTCCTGCATCAAGTGTAGCGTTGAAGACAGGGGATACAGCATGGAGTGTGCTAAAGAGAGAACTCGATAGTCGTGGAATTAGCTACGACACAGAATGGTTTGTGGAATTTAATAGTATCTATGTAAAGTCCATTGCTGGTGATGGCGAATTTGATAATGGTTTTACTGGCAGCGGGTGGATGTACAATGTAAACGGCACATACGCGAATTACGGAGCAAGTTCATATATCCTTAAGGATGGTGATTCCGTCAAATGGCGTTATACGACCAATCTTGGGGAAGATCTAGGGCAAAAAGTACCGAAAGACCCAATCATTAATCCTAACGATAAAAAACCAATTATCGATGTTCCATCAAATATTACACAAGATTACGCTGTGAACATCACGAAAGAACTAAAAGACAAAGAACAGATCACGATTAATATCCCTAATGTGACCTCGAAGATTATCCTTAACCTAGAAGATGTGAAAGACAATATTCCAATGATTACTGCGGTTAAAGGTGATGTCACCGTTTCGATCGAGAAGGGGACAGTACTGAAATCGGGGAATTCTAGTATCGAACTCCTCACTGCCTTAGATACATCGGATACAACACTTCAAAATTTGGTGAAAAGCGGCCTAAGCAGTGATATCGCGAAGCAACTGAAGCTTATTCACGCATTTGCGATGGGGAACGCGAATCAATCGGTGCTATTCGATAGACCGTTAACCTTTGTAGTTAAAGGGGCAAAAGGGCAGCAAGCTGGATTTATCGAAGGGAATACGTTCACGCCAATTGAGATATATGAGTCAGAAGCTAATGGGATCGAGGCAACAAAGGGTAAAGAAAAGATTACCTACGCATATGTAAACGGTAATGATTTGGTTATTAAAACGAATCATTTCACGAATTTTGTTTCCTATTCGGTTAACGATGAAACGGTTACGAATTTTGACTTAAACAAGCTGTACACAGACGCCAACACAATCTCAGCTTGGGCCATCGACGCGATCAGCGAGGCCTCGCAGAAAGCTTTTGTCAGCGGCAGCTATGGAACATTTAACCCACAAGCTTTGATCACAAGAGCTGAATTCACGAAGATGCTAGTGGGAGCTCTGGGGCTAAATACGAATGTCGAGAAAGCGATAAGCTTCAAAGACGTTACACAGGATGATTGGTTCTACCCTTACGTGAATGCAGCTTACAAAGCCGGGTTCATCGCAGGGCACAGCAACGATCAATTCCTTCCCAATGAGAAGCTGACTCGTGAGCAAATGGCGGTCATTATGGTCAAAGCACTAGGTCTTCCATCTGCCGGACAGCCGGCTGCTATTGAGGATTTGGAGCAAGTCTCGGATTGGGCCAAAGCAGATGTACAGACAGTTATTGCACATGGGCTGATGTCAGGGTGGGATAACCGTTTCTATCCGAGTGATGAAGTAACGAGAGAAATGGCGACGGTTGTTGCCATGAGAGCTTATCACGATAAAAATGAGGCAGGGCAGGGAGCGTTGCAGCCGGATGTCGGCAGGAAGGCTGTTGTTGAGAAGCAAATCAACAAAACTGCGACATTCCTGCAGCAAACGATAACGAATCCCGTGATTTCTTCGATCGGTGGAGATTGGACAATAGTAGGACTGGCGCGCTCCAGCGTTCCAGTTCCTGATGCTTATTATGCGAAGTATTACGCGAATGTGGAAAAGATTTTGAAGGAAAAGTCAGGCAAGCTGCACGCGGTCAAATATACAGAATATGATCGCGTTATATTAGCGCTAACTTCCATAGGCAGAAATGTGGATGAGGTAGCAGGCTACAACTTGAGACAGTGGCTCGCGGATTATAATGCCCTGATCAAACAAGGGATTAATGGCCCCATCTTTGCGCTGATCGCGCTGGATAGCAAAGCCTATGACATTCCACTTGTTAATGGCATTAAGAAACAGACGACAAGAGAGCTGT
Organism: Paenibacillus sp. J22P143; assembly: GCF_059692035.1. Taxonomy (NCBI): domain Bacteria; kingdom Bacillati; phylum Bacillota; class Bacilli; order Caryophanales; family Paenibacillaceae; genus Paenibacillus; species Paenibacillus sp. J22P143. Next base: position 83,420 of record NZ_JCAUAQ010000021.1, on the reverse strand, counting down.
TGATCGATTTTATTTTGAACAGGGAAATAGCAGGCGGTGGTTGGGCTTTAGGTGAGAGTGCGACCGAGTCGGACCCGGACATTACGGCGATGGCAATCCAAGGATTGACCCCGTATTACCAAACGAACAAGAACGTGCATGACGCGGTGGACCGCGCACTTGCTTGGTTGTCCAAGATCCAAACCGCAGATGGCGGGTATGCTAGCCTAGCATCTACGAATTCCGAAAGCATTGTTCAGGTCATCGTAGCGCTGACGGGTCTTGGTATTAATCCGCATACGGATGCAAGATTTATCAAAAATGGCACTTCGGCTCTCGATAGTTTGCTAAGCTTCGCTGATCAAGATGGTGGATTTTATCACGTGAAATCAGGTGGTATCGATGATGGCGGTGGCAAGCCAGGCGAAGTGGATCCGATGGCAACCGATCAAGCACTGTATGCGCTAGTTGCTTATGACCGATTGCTCAAAGGACTTAATCGCTTATATGACATGACAGATGTGCAAACGAAATAGGAAGTGATGAGCAGGGGCATACATATGCCCTTGTTTTATTCATTAAGGATGTGAATAATCGCATGTCGATGAAAAAGTGGCTGGTTGCGATTGGGATTGTTGGGGTTCTAGCATTTGCGTTTTTCTGGGGTGGGAATAGTCCGAAACCATCGGTAGTGCCCGAGTCAAGCAGCTCCGTAGCTCAAGTAACTCCACTTGCAGCACCAACGGTTGCCCCGCAGGAAACAGCGTCTACGCAACCGGTTCAAGATGAGGTTAAGTCTTCAGAAGCCGACATTGCAAAGGCGGACAAGCCAACTAGTGAAGTAGATAAAAAGCCTGAACCTGCTGAGTCTAAACCAACAGAGGTTGTGCAGAAGCCAGCGGTTGAAACGCCTAGTCCTGTACCGTCCGTTCAACCGGCAACACCAACGCCTGAACCAACCAAGGATAAATTTCAAACCGAGCCCGTGCCTGAAGGCAAACCGAAGCCAGTCGAGTGGCAGGATGTCACGATCAATAAGAAAAAGACGTTAACGGCTACGTTATCGGTGACATGCAAGACCATTTTGACCCATATGAGCAGCTTCAATAAGGATAAGCTTGAGGTGCTGCCTGCTGATGGGGTTATTTATAAGGCGCAAACGGTGACTTTTTACGAGGGAGAATCGGTATTTGATGTGCTGCTGAGGGAGATGAAGAAGAACAAAATTCATATGGAATTCGCCATGACACCGATTTATAACAGCAATTATATCGAAGGCATCAACAATCTTTATGAGTTTGACTGCGGAGAATTAAGCGGATGGATGTATAAGGTAAATGGATGGTTTCCCAATTATGGAGCGAGTCGGTTTCTTTTAAAAGAGGGCGATGTCATCGACTGGGTCTATACCTGTGATTTAGGGCGCGATGTGGGCGGAGATCAGGGTGCGGCAGGAGGCAGAAAATGAGGCGAGATTCGTTCTCCACGTTTCATCCTATTGTGAATTTTGTGTATTTCGTGGCTATGATCGTAGGCAGCATGGTGTTCATGCACCCATTTTTTCAAGGAATAGCACTCATCAGTGCTACGGTCTATGTCATCCTGCTAAAGGGGAAAAAAGCCGCCAAATTCAACGGGCTTTATCTGATTCCGCTGCTCGTTCTGATGGCTGTGATGAACCCTGTTTTCAATCATGCGGGTGTGACGATTCTGTTCTATCTACCTAATGGCAATCCAATTACGCTCGAATCCATGCTGTATGGGATAGCCGCCGCTTGTATGTACGTTACGGTTATCGTGTGGTTTTCCTGCTACAACGCTGTGATGACCTCGGATAAATTCATTTATTTGTTTGGCAAAATGATGCCCGCGCTGTCGCTCATTCTCTCGATGGTGCTCCGTTTTGTACCGAGGTATTTAACACAGTTAAAGATCATTTCCAATGCGCAGCGCTGCATCGGGAGGGATGCTTCGCAGGGCAATATCGTGAACAGGGCGCGCAACGGGATTCGTATCCTTTCGATCATGACGACATGGTCGCTAGAAAATGCGATTGAAACCGCCGACTCCATGAAATCGAGGGGATACGGCTTGCCGGGCCGCACCAGCTTCTCGCTCTTCCGATTCGATCAGCGAGATGCGTGGGTAAGTGTGAGTATGGCTGGGCTCATCCTCATTGTGGGAGCAGGCGCTTGGATGGGGGAGAATACGATTCGTTATTTTCCATCGATTCATGTTCATGACATCACGCCATTTAGTGTGGCTGTGTATGTGGCTTATGCCACGCTATGCTTGCTGCCTGTGTGCATTCAGATTGTGGAGGGAATCAAATGGAAGTTTACCACATCAAGGATTTAAGTTTTGCCTTTCCTTTGCAAGAGAAAGAAGCACTGTCTACGATTCAGCTTACGATTCAGAGTGGGGAGTTCGTCACCATTTGCGGTAAATCAGGGTGTGGGAAGAGTACACTGCTTCGTCATCTGAAAAGCGTACTTACGCCGCATGGCCATAGTAGCGGGGAGGTGCGTTTTCAAGGGCATGCGTTGAAAGAAGTGGATCCCCGCACGCAAGCATCAGAGATCGGCTTCGTTCTGCAAAGTCCCGATAATCAGATCGTGACGGATAAAGTGTGGCATGAGCTGGCTTTTGGGCTGGAGAGCCTGGGTTATGATCAGCCGACGATACGGCTGCGGGTGGCAGAGATGGCCAGCTTTTTCGGAATCCAGACGTGGTTCCACAAGCGTGTGACGGAGCTTTCGGGCGGTCAGAAGCAGCTGCTTAATTTGGCCTCGATCATGGCTATGCATCCTTCGGTGCTTATTCTGGATGAGCCCACGTCCCAGCTGGATCCGATTGCTGCTGCTGATTTCTTGGAGACGATTAGCAAAATCAATCGTGAACTGGGGACGACGATTATTATGACGGAGCATCGGCTGGAAGAGGTGCTGCCGATTTCGGATCGGCTCATTGTGTTGGATCAAGGCCGGGTCATTGCTGACGATACACCTCCAAAGGTGGGCGAAAGGCTGCGCGCGATTGGGCATCCGATGTTCACGTCGATGCCGACTCCGATGCAAATTTATGCGGGTGTCGATCAGGGCGGACGGACCTGTCCGGTTACTGTGAAAGAGGGGCGGCAGTGGCTTAGTGCCTACATGGCAGATAAGACGGTTACTCCGCTATCTGATGCTGCACAGGTTATCAGCCCATCTCGGCATAAGGGTCCGCTAGCGATTCAATTCAAAGATGTCTGGTTCCGGCATGAACGAAATGGGCCAGATACGATTAAAGATCTCTCCTTCGAGGTTCGAGAAGGCCAGTTTTACTGCCTCGTCGGCGGCAATGGGACAGGCAAAACGACCACACTATCCCTCATTGGCGGCATCCTGCAGCCGTATCGGGGGAAGGTGCTCATTGGCGGCCATAATCCCGTGAAAATGACTGCAAAGCAGCTTTTCGTCAATCGTTTAGGTGTCCTGCCGCAAAATCCAGCAACCTTATTCGTGAAAAAAACGGTGGAGTTGGATTTGTACGAAATACTCACAGATACGTCGTTCACACAGGAAGAAAAGCGGCTCAAAGTGGACGCTGTAGTCCAATTCGCCGAGTTAGAGCCCCTACTCGCGATGCATCCTTATGATCTCAGCGGCGGTGAACAGCAGCGGGCGGCGTTGGCGAAAGTACTTCTTCTGGAGCCGAAGATTTTGCTACTCGATGAGCCGACGAAGGGGCTGGATGGCTTTTTCAAAGAGAAGCTGGGAGCATTTCTGAGAAAGCTGCATAGCGAAGGCGTAACCATCGTCATGGTTTCGCATGACATTGAATTTTGCGCGAAGTATGGCGAGGACTGCGCGATGTTCTTCGATGGCAGCATCATTACGACGAAGCCAGCGCACACGTTTTTCGCTGGGAACAGCTTCTATACGACGGCAGCGAATCGGATGGCGCGCCATATTTGGCGAGAGGCCGTAACAATAGAAGGTGTGGTGAAGCTATGCAAGAGAAGCACGCAGTTAGTAGGCGTTTGAGTCGGCGAACTGTCTTCGCAGCCCTGCTCATCCTCATCGTGATTCCTGCAACCATACTGCTGGGGATCTTTGTACTCGATGATCGTAAGTATTACTTTATTAGCTTACTGATCGTGTTATATACGATGATTCCATTCGCGATGGTGTTTGAGAATCGCAAGCCGCAGGCGAGAGAGTTGATTGTCATTGCCGTGTTGGCCGCGATTGCGGTAGCGGGGCGTGGGGCCTTCTTCATGCTGCCACAGTTCAAGCCAGTGGTTGCGATCGTGATTATTGCCGGCGTGTGCTTTGGTGCAGAGGCAGGCTTTCTGGTTGGCGCGACCGCAGGCTTCGTGTCTAATTTCTTCTTTGGGCAAGGGCCGTGGACGCCGTGGCAGATGTTTTGTTTTGGCCTGATAGGGTTCGTGGCGGGCATCCTCTTCAAAAAAGGACTTCTCAAGAAGACGAAGCTTTCGTTGTGTGTTTTTGGCGGATTAGCCACGCTGCTCATCTACGGCGGTATTATTAATCTAGGTTCGCTGTTAATGGTTACGCCAAGTTTTTCCTGGGAAGCATTGATAGCCATTTACATCTCGGGCTTCTGGTTTGATCTCGTGCATGCAATAGCGACGGTTTTTTTCCTCTTCGTGATCTCGGGTCCGATGATAGAGAAGTTGGAGCGGATCAAGATGAAATATGGCATGATGGATGTCCCAGAATAGAAAACGACTCCACAGATGATCGAATTGGGTACAGAATTAGAGGGAGGGTCCTTGCGATGTGCAAGGACTTTTTGCGTTATGTGGCAGAGATAGTGCGCGTTGATCCTTTCTATGGACACTATCCCCTTGGCTCAGTTTAGCGGGCAGCATTCTGAGTTGATGGGATAGTGCGCATAGAACCAGCGTCCTGACATCGTTCAACCAAACCGCAAAGTAACGGTATTTTTGCACAAAATAGTGTCACTTTTGTAACCGTATTCTTGGTATGCTTGGAGCAATAAATGGCAGGGAGCTGAAGTGGATGCTGAAGGTAGCAATTATTGGTGCTGGCGCGATCTCAAAGGCGCATATTGAAGCGTATTTACAATTTCCGGAGCGTTGTAAGATTGTCGCGATTAGTGATATTTATGAGGATAAAGCGCAGGAGCGTATAGATCAGTTTGAGCTGAAGGATGCGAGGGCTGTGAAGGATTACAAAGAATTGCTGCAGGAGGACATTGACCTTGTTTCCATCTGTACGCCACCGTACACACACGCTTCTCTGACGGTTGAGTTTCTAGAGGCTGGATCGCATGTGATGGTTGAGAAGCCGATGGCTTCCTCGCTCGAGGAATGCGATCTGATGAATGCGGCTGCGCAGCGGACAGGAAAGCTACTCTCAGTGGTAGCACAGAATCGCTTCAAAACGCCGATGATGAAAATGAAATCGGTGCTGGAAAGCGGCCTCATGGGCAAAATCGTCCACGTCCAAGTCGACTCCTTCTGGTGGCGCGGTCACTGCTACTATGACCTGTGGTGGCGCGGCACGTGGGAAAAGGAAGGCGGCGGGCCAACGCTGAACCATGCGGTGCATCATATCGATGCTTTGCTCTGGATGATGGGCAGCCCGACGGAAGTGCAAGCGTTCATGAGCAACGTGTCGCACGATAACGCAGAGGTCGAAGACCTCTCGATCGGGATGCTGCGCTTCGCGAACGGATCTCTAGGGCAAATCACGAGCTCGGTTGTGCATCATGGCGAGGAGCAGCAGTTGATTTTCCAAGGGGCGAAGGCACGCGTATCTGCGCCATGGAAGGTGAAGGCGTCGAATTCGACGTCGAACGGTTTTCCAGAGCCGAACACGGCGCTGGAGGATGAGATGCAAGCTTTTTATGACACGCTGCCAGAAGTGATCTATGAAGGGCATGTCGGACAAATCGACAATGTATTAACAGCTATTGAAACTGGCGCCCCTGTTCTCATTGATGGGATTAGCGGTCGTCAAACATTGGAGCTGATCACGGGCATTTACAAATCAGCGAGCACAGGCGAGCTTGTGAAATTCCCGCTAGGCGCGGAGGATGCCTTCTATACGAGAACCGGCGTGCAAGCGAATGCGACCCATTTCTACGAGAAGAACACGTCGATCGAAAATTTTGCGCCACAAACGATTACAACGGGAAGCACGTTCAAATAAAAATAGGCTGGGCAGTTGATTGAACAAGGCGCGATCGGTCGCGTCCTGCGGCTTATTGGATTAGGGCTGCATCGGATTAGATTGTCGAGTAGACCGGATTGGTTTTTTGAGAAGGAGCGATGCGATCATGATTACGACAGCTGAGTAAGGGAAGCCTCATGCTGCTTCTGCAATTGCTTGCGATATTGGTGCGGCGTAATGCCGATGTGGCTTTTGAACATTTTGCAAAAGTAAGAGCAATTCGTCACACCAATCGCCTCGCCAATGCGAGCGACCGCCTGATCTGTTGACGTAAGCAGCTTCACGGCCTGCTGCAACCGCCGAGCGGTCACATAGTCGGAAATGCTAGTGCCTGTGCACTCGGTAAACAGATGAGACAAGTGGTAGGGGGATAGATGCAGCTCAGCTGACATCAGCTCCAAACGCACAGGTTCGGTGTAGTGTTCCTCCAACCAGATGAGAATACGTTCGGCTTGATGGGTTTTGCGCGTAGGGCCAGAGCGAATCTGACCTTCGCGCTGCTCCCACAGTGGCATAAAGCTTCGGAAAAAAGAGATGAGAAAGAGGGAATATTCCTCTAGCTCGTCTTTTTTATTTAAAGAAGGCAGCTTCGTTTCTAAGCTTTGGAATAGGGAATGAAACTGATCCGCCTCACCTAGTCCATGGAGACAAGGGGCATGCAGCGCGCTGGTATGGATATGCTTGAAAAAAGCCAACAATCGCGGCCAATGCGCGAAATAGGCTTCGTATACGGATGGTTCGAATTGAACGACCGTACGCACGAATGGCGTTTCGGGGTCCATCTGAATGTGATGCAGCTGATAAGGCTGAAACACGCATAGCATGCCCGGGGTTATTTCGTAGCTTTTCTGATCAACGATCAGTGTCCCGCGGCCCTCATGAACGACTAGGATTTCAATGCCTTGATGGGCGTGGAACGTACCCTGATATTTGTCCGATCCAATGGTTTTACGCTGATAGGCAAAATAGAGCGGGATCTCATTCAAACCGATATGTTGAACATAGGACATCAGGGTCACTTCCTTTCAAGCGTGTTGGGTAACAGGCGTTCCTTTCAGCCAAAGTATACAAGAGTAAGGTCTGAATCGGCAAGGCTATACGATCCCGATTGTTACCACTCAGTGGACATTCCATAAAAAGTAATCCATATGCCCCCTTCTCAAGACAAGGGGGTTTATGTTACACTCAACTTGTCTGACAACCTGATAAGTTTACGAAAGAAAGTGGGGCTTCTCATGAAGGTTTCCTTATTTATTACGTGTTTAAGTGATGCATTATATCCTAAGGTAGGCGAAGCGATAGCACGTCTGCTCGGGCATTACGGTGTTCTGTTGGAATTGCCAACGGTTCAAACCTGCTGCGGCCAGCCTGCTTATAATAGCGGCTACTGGGATGAGGCGCGAGCGACAGCGAAGACGATTCTTACCGCTTTTGAAGATAGTGATTTTGTGATTTCGCCTTCGGGCTCTTGCACGTATATGATTCATCACTACGCGAATCTATTTAAGGATGAGCCGGAATGGTTGGAGAAAGCCACGCAGCTTCAGAACAAAACGTACGAATTTACACAGTTCCTTGTAAGTGTCCTGAATATCACGGATATGGGTGCTGTTTTTCCACATAAAGTGACGTATCATCCGTCCTGTCACGGAAGCAGGCTGCTCGGCGTCAAGGCAGAGCCGCTTGCTCTTTTGCAAAACGTCAAAGATCTGGAGCTGGTACCGCTGCCTTTTGCCGATGATTGCTGTGGATTTGGCGGGACGTTTTCGGTGAAAATGGCCGATATCTCTGGTGCGATGGTGCAGGAGAAAGTGGATCATGTGAAGGAAACTGAGGCAGAAGTGCTGGTCGGACTGGACTTAGCTTGCTTGATGAATATTGCGGGCAATTTGCGCTATCGAAACGAGCCGGTGAGAGTTATGCATCTAGCTGAGCTGTTATATGAAGGGGTGAAGCGCGCATGAGTCATGCGACGGGGAAGTCATCAACGGTTAAGGAACGGGCAGATCTGGCGTTAAATGATGAGTTTCTACGCAAAGCGGTTAAGTTTACGACGGAGCGCTTGCGCGGCGGTAAGCTGAAGGCTGCGGCCGATCACGGTAACTGGGACGATTGGCGTGAACGCGGCAGACAGATTCGCCTGCATACGATCGCGCATTTGGATTATTACTTAACGACGTTTGCGAATAATGCGAGAGCGAATGGGGTTCATGTGCATTTTGCAGATACGGATGTTGAAGCTGTACAGATCTCACTTCAGATTGCGGCCGCGAAACAAGCTAAAACCGTCGTCAAATCCAAGTCGATGGTGACCGAGGAGCTGCATTTGAACAAGGCGCTGGCCTCGATTGGTGTTGAAGCGATTGAGACGGATCTAGGAGAGTACATCATTCAGCTAGCGGACGAAACGCCATCTCACATCATCATTCCTGCTATTCATAAAAATAGATATCAAATCGCCGACCTCCTATCGAAGGATGCGGGCGAGACATTGGCCCCAGATACGACGATACTGGCTGGCTATGTGCGTAAGAAATTAAGAGAGAAATTCCTAGAAGCGGATATTGGGATGACGGGCTGCAATTTTGCCATTGCGGAGAGCGGATCGATGGTCTTGTTCGAAAATGAAGGCAACGCCCGCATGGTCACGACGGTGCCCAAGACGCAAATCACGCTCATGGGAATGGAGCGTATTATCCCTACGTGGGCGGATCTTGAGGTCATGGCGACCTTGCTCCCACGTTCGGCAACAGGGCAAAAGCTGACCGTATACATGTCAGGCATCACAGGTCCGCGCAGAGACGTAGATGCGGATGGTCCGGAAGAGATGCACATCATCATCGTGGACAACGGTCGCTCGCAGCAGCTTGGTGATCCTGAGTTTCAAGAGCTGCTCAACTGTATCCGTTGCGGCGCGTGTCTGAACGCTTGCCCGGTGTACCGCCATATCGGCGGCCACGCCTATGGCGGCACGTACAGCGGACCAATCGGCGCGGTGCTCACACCTGCGCTCAAGAAAAACGTGGCGGAATGGGACGACATCGCCAACGCATCAAGTCTTTGCGGGGCCTGCTATGAGGCCTGCCCGGTGAAGATTCCGCTGCACGACATGCTCGTGTCACTGCGCAGACGCAAGGTCGAGGCGGGCCATGGTGACAAGATCGAGGCTGCGGGTATGAAAGGTTTTGCTGCGGTGATGGGGAACTCGAAGCGTTTGGGCGTCGTGCTCAAGTTGGGCAGAATCGGTCAAAAGCTGGTCGTTCGCGACGGTGGCATCCGACTGAAAGTAGGGCCGCTTAAAGGGTGGAACTCCTATCGGGTAACGCCAAGCCTGCCGAAAGCATCCTTCCGTGATGGCTGGAAAACACTCGAGCAAGAGATTCGTCATGGACTAACAGAGGCCGATCCGGCTATCCAAGCAAGGATGGCGGACGCATTGGCAGCACGGGGCAAAAAGGGAGGACATCATCATGGCTAAACGAGACATTACGCCAGAATGGCAGGAAAAGTTAGCTGAGCTGGATCAGAAGGCCATAGCTGAGCAAGAACGTTTCATTCAAGGCATCGCCCAGAAGCTGGGGCGTGCACGGGTAACCGAGAAGCCTGCGCATCCTTTCCAAGGGGCATCGGATAGCTGGAAAGCTTTTAACTGGTCCCCCGAGGAGCGCATCGAGAACTTCACGACGAACTTCCATGCCGCAGGCGGGTACGTTGTCAGAGTACCTTCGATGGAGGCGGCGAAAGCAACCATCCAAGAACTCGTGGGCACGTTAAGCGTGAAGCGTGTTATCCACCAGGATCAAGCGGAGCTGCATGCGCTGGAGCTAGCCGATGCTCTCCCAGAAGTCGACCTCGCGATATGGAATACTGATGAGGATACCAACTGGAAAGCCAGCGCAGCGAATGCTGATCTGGGTATTGTCCTAGCAGATCATGCGGCGGCTTACACGGGATCACTAACTGTGCTATCATCGAAAGAAAAGGGCAGATCGGTGAGCCTGCTTCCCACGGCTTTGATCGTCCTGCTGCCGATTGAACGATTGCGAACGAGACTAGGCGAAATACTCGCCCCACTCGATCAGATAGCAAGGAAAGACCTGCCGGCCGGTATCCATTTCATCTCGGGTCCGAGCCGTTCGGCGGACATTGAGAACGATTTGACGATCGGTGTTCATGGCCCAGGGATTGTGCACGTGCTACTTATCGGATAGAAGAGGTACTCATATGGAAGTTATGAAGCTGCAGAAACAGAATCACTATGATGAGATCGCCCAGCAGATCAAAGAGATGATTCTGCAGGGACAGTTGAAGATGGGGGATAAGCTTCCTTCTACGAAGGAGCTGTCCGAGCGCTTCGGCGTCGGGCGTTCCACGATGAGGGAAGCGCTAAGCGCCTTGAAAGCGATGGGTCTCATTGAGATTCGGCAGGGCGGTGCGTGTCGTGTCATACGGCAAGCACCTGCCGAGGTTTCCCTGCCAGAATGGACGTCGCTTCGCATGAATCGAACGACGCTCCTGGAGCTCATGGAAGTGAGACAATCGCTAGAGATTTCAATTGCATCGATTGCTGCGCGGAAAAGAACAGCTGAGGACTTAGCGCAGCTGCAGCGCATCATGCAAGACATGGAGAGCTCCGTAGGCAATGACGCTGAGGGTGAACGAACCGATCTTGCTTTCCATGAGCTGCTCGTTCTAGCGACACACAACGCCATTATGGTGCAGACGTGTGACTCGATCCGCAATGCGATGGAAATGATGATTCGCGACATCCGCCGTGCGGAGCTGTATGCGAATCAGGAAGTGGCTGTCCAGCTTTTGAAGGAACATAAAGTGATTTATGAAGCGATTCTAAACGGAGATCCCGTGCTGGCTTCTGAGGCGATGCGCGAGCATCTGGAGCATGTGGAGAGTATTTTGATCAAATATATTTGAATAACCAGAGGGCCTTCCCACTATGCGATAAGCTGAGGGGAAGGTTTTTTCTTTGAAATATAAAGATTTATTTGTTCGGCTCAATAAGTCGGCTATATTCCTCCGTGGACGCGTTCGTCCATAGAGGCAGCATAGGGAAGTGGTCTTGCGGGCGGAATTAGCCGAAAAAATGGACTAACCCGAGAGAAGCGGTGAAGGGGAACGTGGTGGACTCTTCCGAAGGCAGGGTGCAGCTAACCTTGCAAAGAGTGTTCAAAGACAATTCTCTGGGAACATTTCATTTGCATACCTGGTTGGAAAAATTGGTAATTGTTTCGACCCTGCTCTTTCGCTGCATACATGGCTTGGTCTGCATGATTAAGCAAAAGCTCCTGTGTATCTCCATCGTAAGGATATATGGAAATACCAATATTCGTAGACACATAGATGTCGCCAATTTCCATATGAAAAGGAATCTCCAGCAAGGCGATGATGTTCTGGGCTTGTTCCGTAATTTTTTGTTGATCACCTTGGGGAAGTAGGATGACAAATTCATCCCCACTCAACCGGGAGACGGATCCATGTATGGGTAAACAACTAGCAAGTAAAGCAGCGAATCTTTGAAGCGTGTGATCCCCAATCAAATGACCGAAAGAGTCATTAATCCATTTGAACCGATAAATATCCAAAAACATAACGCCTAAGGTCTCATTGTTTTGTTGAGCACGAGATAGAGCACGCTCAAAAAGCTCATTAAATTGATTGCGATTAGGCAATCCCGTTAAATGATCAAAGTACGCTAATTGATGCATCAGTTCTTCGGATTTCCTGATTTCGGTTAAGTCCCGCAGGCAGGCTGTATACATCTTATTTCTCCCATAAACCATATCCGTTATGATAATTTCGGCCGGAAATGTGCTGTGGTCCGCTCGGTAAGCCGTAATTTCGATGCGTTTGCCCACGATGGAATCCGACTTCTGATGCAGCAGTTGATATAAACTAGCAGCAGCTTGTCCATCCTGATCGATAGAAAATAGGAAATGGAATAAAGTACGTTTAAGCGCCTCTTCACGCTTGTATCCGAATATGGCTTCTGCTGCAGGATTACATTCAATAATCTTGCCCTCAGATGTAAACATGAGAATACAATCGATGGCTGATTCATAAATGGAAGCCCCAATAAGGAACCTCGAACGGATGGCTCTCGTTCTGAATGCGACGAGAAGACCTACTAGAAGACCGATCAGTGCACCGCAAACGGTTATAAGAACGGAGATACTTACAATTGGCAAATGAGAGCCCTCCTACGATTTTCACGAAATAAAAAAAGGATCATCCCGAATAAAGGATCATCCCCTTCATATCCGGCAACCTGTCAACCATAGCATCCCATTCGGAATGCGTTAGGCCATGGCTTTGCGTCTCATTGTTTCCAATGATTTGCCCTTTTCAATGCTGTTTCATTATTATAGTGTAGGTGAAATTCACCTGTATATAGCAATAAACGTTGTCTCATGTCGAACGTAAAAAAAGTTTTGTAATTGGGGCATATTCTTGCTTGAAGTTGAATAAAACCGGCTTAGGCACTGTGAAAAAGTGGCTAAGCCGGTTTTTGTCATTGGATTTTAAACGATGAAATCACGTTGTCATTCCCAGTAGTGGCTAAGTTGCTGTTATCGGCCGTTAACACAAAATTTATCAATCGAAAGCACAAAAATGATCATGTGAAAGCGTGTCCAATCTCTCTAGAATTAGCTTTACATTAGGATGGAAGCATGCTGCCAGAGGACTAATTTTTTCGTCTAGCTAAACACCCAAACATATTAGTCCATTGTCTCATAAAATGAGGTGTGCATAGTTGCATATTTCAACCTTTTTTCGAACGACCTTCCCCTAGAAGGTCGTTTTTTTATTTTGAAAAAATATCCTTCATCAATCATGGCGTATATACCGTTTTTAAATGCTGTAAATTCCAAATTACTTTATCTCCACTTGCGTTTATCAGCTCTATTGAACCACTATCCGCTTTGTAAAGTAAGCCTATTTTCTTCGTGTTATCTCCAAGATCAAAAACAACTAGGTTTCCCTCCAATTTTTTACATTGCCCTTCAAAAGTTCTGGATAAGGTAATGTTGAAAGGACTCAATGGAAGTGATTGACTATTAAGCGAATAAGGTGTGAGATGAGCGTGATAAGGAATTAACCATTTTAGGTGATTCATAGAGACAAACATAGTTTTATAGACCGGCGAGTAGAAGACGAAATAATCATTCATAATACTGGTTAAATAACCATGGATTGTTTTATTGCCAGTTACATAAATCTCTACAAATCGCCCTTTTGCATTATTTAATATCTTTCGAAATGAGAGGCTGTCCTCCTGATAATCGATTGGCGTTTCATCAGATAATTGCTCGGGTTCCGTACTAGACTCTGGATTCAGTCTTACATTCTGTACGTTGACTAAGGGGATATAATAGAACTGTTGATTATTGACCATGACCATGATATCCAACCCTAAATCAATTACTTTACCTTTACAAAAATTATTTCCTGAAATTTCAACGATCACTTGTTGACCAACAAAATGTTGTTGCACACGCATACGAATAACCTCCAGTTTTAATCATTTCAGTCGAATTAAAAAATCCAAGATACCCAAAATGCTAGAATCACTAAAGTGAAAATAACAGTGATTGGGATGACGGTAACAGTTACCTTCAAGTATTGGCCCCAGCTAAGTTTCACTTTTCCTTTTTTGATAATGTGCATCCACATGATGGTTGCAAGTGTTCCTATTGGTAAGATGAGGGAACCGATATCACTGCCAATTACACTAGCCAGATAAGAAATTTTTAAGGTAAGGGGATCAAGACCCATGTTCGTCAAGGTTAATGTTCCTACCATCAATGCAGGATGATTGTTGAATAAATTCGATAAAATAGTAAGCAGAATTCCCATCATTACACTTGCATGCACTAAACTACCAGAAACGAGAGGTTGCATAAGATGGATGAGCATCTGAGTTAATCCGATATTATTCAAACCATATATAATCACATACATACTGAAGGCGAACACGAGTATATACCAAGGCGTCTTTCTAATCATGTCTGTAGGTGCAATTTTCAAATAATACCAACGCCATCCCAGCAGGAGTGCAGAACCAATAACAGCCATTAATGGAACTGGAAAATGAATGAAAGAGGCAACAAATAGGCTTATACGTACGCTGAATACAAAAATCAAGATATTCCGCATGAACTTATTTTGATTCTCTCTCGGAATCGGTGATGCAATTTCTTTCAGCGGATGCGTTTGATTTAAGGGTATCAATTTAATTCCTGGTAGTTTTCGTGGTATTACGCGATAAAAACTGATATATAGAAGGAATGTAAGGAGGATCAGACCAAGTGAAGCAGGGACAAACATCATCGCTGTGTGCATATAGAGGTCCATATGAACAATTTTCAAGGCAATTAAATTTACAATATTGCTAACGCCAATAGGTGCGCTAGAAGCAGTTGCAATTAATGCGCCGGAGAGTAGGTAAGGAATTTTTTGGTGGTTTTTAAGGCCTAGTTGATGAAGCAGCATAAGTAAGATCGGCGTTGTAATTAATATACTGCCGTCGTTGTTTACAAAAAGGGTCATCAGAAAACAAAATAAGTTTGTGTACCAGAAAAGGCGTATGCCTGATCCTCTTGCTCGTTCTAGAAGTTTCTCAGCAGCCCAATTAAAAAAACCAAAACTTTCTAAAACAATTGCCATAACAATCGTTGCCATAATGGTTACGGCTGCTCCACCAATGGTTTCGGTTATTTTACCTAAATCAGATATTGTAACACTGCCGCTAAGAAGGACAAGTACGGCACCCACCGTTGCTGGAATAGCTTCATTTACATTAGGTCGAAAGATAATGAAAGTAATGGTGCATAGAAACGACAAAATGGTGATAGGAATCATAAATTCTTGCAGCATCTTAATTCAACCTCTTTTCGATAAAGTAAACTAAGATCTTAATTATCATGTCTGCTATCTCTCTAGTTCACTGTACGAACCACTTGTTGAGTTACGATTTTCTAGTTGTTTCTCCTTCCATGATAGTTGTCTTATAGTTTCATTAGCATAATATGTACAAATTACGTAGGGGGGACTAGTTGTTTATACTATTTCTTCACTTTTCCACTAATGATAGGGTTAAAATGACGCGATTCAGTACAACCGGGAAGGCGGCAAAGTTACCATCTCGTTGGAAGTGAGTCTGCAGAAGATATCCTTCACGGTTAGCGATACAGGTATTGGCATCGAAGAGGAGCATCTGCCGCGGATATTAGAACGCTTTTACCGGATGGATAAAGCACGGACTCGGCGGTCGGAGGGCAATGGCCTCGGGCTTGCGATCGCCAAACAAATTGTTGATGCGCACCGCGCAAAGATTGAAGTGTGGAGTGAGCCGCAGATCGGTACAACTTTTCGTGTAACTCTTCCGAATGTTTCAGATTCTTTTCAGAATGTTCCCGTATCTTAAACCTTGTAGCCTCCGGAATAAAAGGAAGGCAAACTCATAGAAGGAAGGAATTAACCGATGAAGAAAAATTGGAAACTTGCAGGCGCAGCGCTGCTAATCGCGATTGCTGTGCCGGTAACCGCATTTGCGGCGGACAATCTAAACGGCAAGTCGCTGGAGGACAAGAAGAAGGAAAGCTATGCAGTTGATCAAAAGACAAAGCCAGCTGGTAAACAAGGAGAGAGGCCAAATCCAGACAAAAACAAAGGGATTAACTTGGATTTGCAAACAATCGGTTCATCAAAGCTCGGTCTAGATCAAGCAGCCTTCGAACAAGCACAGAAAGACGGCAAGTCGCTCGCAGACATCGCCAAAGAAAAAGGCAAAGAACTTCAACCACTGATTGATGCGCTAACAAATGAAATTAGTGATATGATTCAGGCTAATCTGGGCCCTAAGGAGCTTACAGCTGAGCAGAAGGAGAATGTGAAAAAGAAGGCTGCTATGGAGGCAGAGCGCATTTTCACAATACCTCTCAACAAGGAGAGTGATAAGCAGCAGGGTAACGACTGGAATCTAGCAGCGGCTTTGAATTTGCTCGACATTGACAAAGCGACTTTCGCTGAGCAAGTCCAAGCAGGCAAATCATTCACAGACATTGCAAAGGATCACAGCGTATCCCGTCAGCAACTAATTGATGCATTGTTGTCCGATGTAAACAATAAAATCGCTGATGTAAAAACAAAAGGCGACATTACACAGGAACAAGCAGATCAGAAGAAGCTAGCTGTACTTAAGGAAGTTGAAGATTTCGTCGATCATACACAGACGATGTCTAAAAAACAAGAGAAGAAATAAGATGGGATGAAGCCTGCCGGAGACGGCGGCTATTCCGTGATAATGAGGTCAGCCATACTACTGGTTGGCCTATTTTTTGCATTATTTCATTGACGTAACGGTCTAAACCACCTATACTGACCATGATTCTCATTCTCAAATTATGCTAGAATTAAACCCAAAGAGGGTAGAACAGATATGTTAAAGAAGAAACAAGTTGTTCGTTTGATCGCGATCGTTCTGGTCGTTTGTTCCATTGTTTTAACATGGCAATGGTTTGATTCAAAAGAATGGCTCAGCGATGTAGAGCTGCTTTTCCATCAACCGAAGTGGCTGGTTTTCATGGTCATCATCTACCTAGCTTCCTTTCTCCTCAAAGCGGCAGCTTGGCGCATATATGCGGGACAAGAGGTTAAATTCGCGGTCTATTTTCACGCCATTAGCTACAGTTTGCTCGTGAACCATGTGCTTCCAATCAAGGTGGGCGATGGTGTTCGAACTGGCTTATTAATGAAAAATGGCGGGAAGTCATGGGAGGATGCACTCCATTCCGTAGCGGTTATGCGCCTGCTGGATATGCTTGTGCTTGCGGCCATTGGGGGCATAGGCATCATCCGGATGGGTTTGCCTTCTTCATGGATGTGGGTGACTCTGCTGACTTCTGGCACAGTGATTCTTGCAACTGCTCATTACTTGCCTTTAATAAGAAGAATCCCATTTATCGTCAAACACTCGGCTTATTTTCAGATGAAAATGCTTTCGATCAAAGGGCTCGTCATTCTGGGCTTAATCACGCTAAGCTGGGTGCTGGAAGCGGGGATTATCTTCGCTGTGGTCCAAATGATCGGTTTGCAGCTGGGCAGTATTTCACTCGTATGGGCTAATAGCATGACGATTGCAGGGCAAATTTTTCATATTACACCTGGGGGCATTGGTACCTACGAAAGTACGATGAGCGGCTCGCTGGCCTTACTAGGTGTAGATGGGAAAGATGCGTATAGAGCGGCGCTTTTGTCGCATACGTTTAAATTTCTTTTTGCCTATTCGTTAGGCGGCTATTCGCTGCTGCGGATGCCTTTACATTGGCGAGAAATGAAAGCTTGGATTAGCCGAGTTACCGGGCAGACCAAGTCACCATCACATAGCAAAGAACGGAAGGAAGATTAAAATGAAAAAAGCTTCATCCTTTGAAATCGTTGCAGCTCGCTGCTGGAACTTGTTAAATGAGGGAAAACCGTTTACACCGATCTTCGTTGTTGGGGTTTTCCTACTTTACCATATCGGCGTATGGTCCGATCCTAGTTTTTGGAGTGCGGCTGGTTTAGGGCTGCTCGTAACGCTTCCTATATTTGTGCTGTATTATTGCTTCGATTTCCCACTCTTTTTACGCAATTATTTATGGATGCCGCTGATTGCTGCACTTCTCATTTGGGAACGAAATGGTTTCTCGCTGTATTTGCTAGCATTAGGGTTGTTTTACTTCTTTACGATTTATTTCTGGGGCACGTTTTACTACCATTTGCGCATTGGTACGACATGGTGGAATTTCACACGCTTCTGGAAGCTTGTCCTGAAAAATAGTGACTCGACGAGCGGCAATGCGCAGGAGCAGATGCCTAAGTTTTTGCTGTTGCTGTTCGTATGGAGCCATTATTACCGGCAGTTTGAGGCTGGTGTTTCTGCTGATGTGGGAACAGGGCTGCTTTTTGCAGGCGGCTTGTTGATTTACGCATTCATTCTTCACCGCTACTTATTCGACTGGAAACCTGCTGAAATTCCTACCTACACACGAGATTCAAGCGCTGTACAAGCTGGCGGAGAAGCTTTGAATCAAAAGGTCATCGTTATCGTTGTAGACGGCATGCGCAAAGAACGTTTTGAGGAAGCAGACGCACCCTTTATGAAGAAACTGCGAGCAGAAGGTACCGAATATGCCCAAATGGAGACGGTATATCCGGCGCGTACGGTTGTGTGTTTCTCCTCGATGTTCACAGGTACATATCCACGCGAGCACGGCATTCGCTCCAATATGGTGTGGAGGCTGGGCATTCGGGTTGAGAGTATTTTCGATTCGCTGCGTAAAGTGGGGAAAAAAGGCCGTTTGCTGGGGATCGCACACTTAATCGACTCCATGGGAGACGACGTAGAGAGTGTGACTGCTGTCATGCACAACGATGTTGCGGATCGTAACATTATTGAACGGGCCAAGAAGATTATGGCGGAGCAAAATCCAGACTTACTCGTTGCCCAATTAATCGGGGTTGACCAAACAGGTCACAGCCGAGGTGTTCTCTATGATGATTACACGCAGAAAATTGCCGAAGCGGATCAATTAATTGAAGAGTTCGTCGGCTGGCTCGAAGAGCGCGGTATGATGGCGAATACAACACTAATCATCTGTGCGGATCACGGTCAGGCAGACGGCATTGGCGGACATGGGCATCTCGACGAAGGTGAGCGTTACGTGCCATTCTTCCTGCATGGTCCCACCATCGAAGCGGGTCGCCGCATTGATGAGAAGCATTCACTCGTATCCATGGCGCCGACGCTGGCTTACTTGCTAGGAGCACCCTTCCCAAGCCATAGTCGTGGACCTGTTCTAACGGAGGCTATCAAGCATCATGACTAAGAAAAAAATCATCGTTTTCATGCCTGCACATAATGAAGAAGACAATATCAGCGGAGTCATTGCCCGCGTTCCGAGAGACTTCCACCCACAGTATGAGGTGGAGGTGCTCGTGATCGACGATGGGTCCAAGGACCGCACCGTCCAAGTCGCGCGCGAAGCGGGGGCCGACCACATTGTGTCGTTCCCGCACAATCGCGGGCTCGGCGCAGCCGTTCGCGAAGGGCTGAAGCAATGCTGCCTGCTCGGCGGCGACATTGGCATCATGATCGATGCGGATAATGAGTATCCGCCGGAGCAAATCCCGGACGTCCTTGCGCCCATCATACTCGGGCGCGCCGACTATACCTTTGGCTCACGCTTCAAAGGCCAAATTCAAGGGATGAAGCTGCATCGCCGCTTAGGCAACTATACCTTTACGCTGCTGCAGGCGATCTTGCTGCGCAGATGGATTTACGACGGCCAGTCGGGGATGCGCGGATTCTCGCGCGATGCGATGGAGAATGCCGTCATTATTCATGACTACAACTATGCCCAGGTGCTCACGATTAATCTGGTTCGCCAGGGCTACCGGTTAGAGGAGATTCCGATCTCGTACCAAGTTCGGACCAAAGGCCAATCCTTCATCAAGTTCAGACAGTATGTGTCTTCCGTGCTTCCGGCGATTTATAAAGAAATGAGACGTCCCGTCTCCAAAAAGCGCCAAGTCACTCTCCAGATGCATCGAGATGAAGCGAGCATATGACACGTAATGCGGTGTTATTGGCTCTGTTCGCAGCTGCGGTTATTGCCGGTGTGACCTGCCTTAGTCTGCTATACGCGAGCCCCTATGTGCGCACGTGGGACGAGGTAGACTTTACGCTGGCTCTGCATCGGTATGATTTACTCGCCATGCAGCCTCATTTTCCTGGATATCCCTACTTTATTCTGGGTGGTTGGTTTATTAACCAATGGATGAATAATGCTGTAATGGCTTTATCCGTTTTCAACACCCTAGCGGCTATAAGCTCCGCGATTCCTATGTATTTATTAGCACATCGACTGACGGGCAGCGGGATCAAAAGTCTTTTACTGCCCGCACTCGTATTAAGCAGCCCCTACATTTGGCTGATGTCCTCGCGTCCGATGTCGGAATGCGCAGGCATGGCCTTGCTGTGGTGGTTTCTTTGGAGTATCCGCTTTGCGATGGATCGCCCGAGTTCAGCGCTTCGCCATGGATTAGCGCTGCTTATGTTCAGCTTTTTAATGGGCACACGCCTGTCTTTCTTTCCCTTCGGTTTAGCCTTAGTTCCGCTTTGGTATTCCTTATGGAAGCAGGGGGCGATAGGTTGGAGGAGGTGGCTTCGAATAGGAGGCTCAGCTCTGGCTGCGGGGCTGTTTCAGTTGATTTGGGTAGCTGGCTTGGTGCTTTCCGAAGGCAACGTAGCTGGCTTTTGGAAGCTATCCTTAGCATTCGTAGAAGGCCATTTCTCTGAATGGGGAGGTGGTGTGATCTCAATGCCAATGCCGATAGGAGAACGAATCATCCAGCTCATCGGGCATAATTTACTAGGTTCAGCCCTTTTTGGCGGTTCTATTATCATTGGTGTGTGTTTTGCCGTTATGTATGTACTTACTTTGGTGGTTCGGAGATTTGCCGCAGTTCCTATGGAGCTTAATAAAAAGAACAAGCACTATCTAATCTGGCTGGCAGGTTGTGCTGCCTTTTATACCGTATGGGCGTTAATGGGTCAAAATATTGAAAAACCACGTCATATCGTTCCTGTCGTTGCGCCAATCTTGATTTTCTTATTTGTTTATATGATACGAATCGCAGAAGCTGTGAAGGCATCGGATCCTAAGACACGGTTGCTAAAAATAGCGCCGAATCTCATGTATCTTCTCCTCATAGGCTTCATAGCTGTACAAGTTGTCTATGGCTCTCAGCTCTTGAAAAGGCAAGCGGTAGACGAACCGGCAGTCTATCAGTTGCATGACTATCTAAGCAGCTTGCAGGAGCCCCTCATCCTGTTTACATGGGAAGAAACGAGAGTACTTCAGTACTTGCAGGCTGATTATGAACATGAACGCATTTATACGTATGGGTACTTTCAAGCATTGGCGAGTGCTAATTCGGAACGCCGAGTCTTCCTGACGGATCACGTCGTCCAAGGCTTTGCTTCGCAAGGCAAATTGGTGGAGGAGCATCTGAAGAAGGTTGCTGAGTTTACATCGGATCCACTGTTTGACCCCGCGTATGGACACGTCATTGTATATGAGTGGATTCGGTAGTTATCCTTGCAATCAATATGTAGAAAATGTGAACAAATTGTAATATAGCTAAGATTACCTTGTTAAATAATGGTTGACAGTTCATCGGACAATGATTATCATTATCAATGACATTGAGAATCAAATTCATAGCAGGGGTGAAGATATGAAACGATGGCTACTAGCCGGATTGACGATTGTTCTCGCGGCATTATTAATCCTGCCGACTTCCGCGCTGGCCTATTCTTACGGTGATGCGAATACCGAAGATGTCGCTGAAACCTTTAAACTGGTGCAAGCCAGTATTGGGGATGGGGCGAATGATTGGGGATCAGCTGAAGCTGCCTATACAGAGAGAAGAGCAGAAATCGTATCGCATTTTGGTGAAGAAGTAGGCACCACGTTAGATGCTAATTTCCAGGCTAAAGACAATAAATTAGTCATTGCTAATTTCAAAGCTATCCTCGTCATGAACTTGGATCGTCGATTCACGTATGCTGGGCAGGGAATCGATGATTATGCGGGGGCAAAGCTTCTATTGGCTAAAGCCAAGGCGACCTACGATACCCTAGAGCCCTACATGGGGACAGGTAAAGCGGAGATCGACAAGGCATTTGATGCTGCTCTCGACGCACTGGGTAATCCAGGGTTGTTCGGAGTTGGGAAGAAGCCAGTGCAGCCAACTGTGTTTAAGGAGAAGGTCGATTTTATCTATGGTAAGGTAAAGCCGCTATTTCCTTATAAAGCTTTCACTGCACCAGCGGCTACAAGTGCGCCGACGCCGGTTGCTAAACCGGAAGAGACGCCAAAGACAGAACCAGTTGTGAAGGCAGAGGTTAGCCCTAAGCAAGAACAACCTGCTGTATCGAAAGATACCAAGCCGGCAGAAACGAAGGCGCCTGATACAGCTGCAGCTGTGGAGACGAAGGCACCTGAGCCGTCTGCATCCGCATCGGCAAGTCCATCACCGACACCGACTGCTGAAGCCGCTAAGCCTACAGCAACAGTAGAAGCGCCTGCTAAAGCAACAGAGGCAGCAAGTGCAACTGCGAAGCCTGAGCCAGTGAAAGAAGCATCTGGACATGCAGCGATGCAGCGCACAGATAAAACGAATCCATGGGTCAGCGTTGCTGTCATCGGTGGGGTTATCGTTTTACTTGGCGGGGCCGTATGGTTTGCACGCAAACGAAAGTGGATTTAACCGTAAGGTCAACCAATAAATTGAGAAGAATAGAGGAGAAACTTATCATGCGTAAATTTTTAACTGTAGTACTAAGTGCATCAATCGCTTTATCTAGTGTTGTTACTGTATCATCCGTTGCTTTTGCAGAAAGCAAATTTCAAATCACTGAGGATCAATCAATCTCAGCTAAATTGCAATCATTCACAGATATTAAGGCGCTTTTCACAGACAAAACCGATCTTGCAAATGTTAAGAAATTATACGTAGATAAATTCCAATCCGATGTAAAACGCCTAGATGCGAACATCAAAGCCGATGATCCTAAAATGGATGCTACTATCTTGCTTACTTTGGATGCTGCCATTAAAGGTGACTTGCCAGTTGGACCAGCGAAAGAAGCAATCGACAAGGGCTTGCAATGGTATTTCTTCTTCGCGCTGCGTGATCTGATGAGCAATCAAGTACGTCCTGCTTTGACGAAAGGTGACGTTGCTGGAGCAACAGCAGCATTCGATAAAGTGGTTCAAATCTATGAAGGCGCACTTCAACCTAACGTTGTAAAACGTGATACGAAGTTTAGCTTGAACATGGTTGCACTTTTGAAAACAACGATTGAGCTAATCCAAAAAGATATCAAAGATAACAACTTGAATGACTTCAACTTCCACCGTCAAATCCTTGACAAAACTTTGATCAAAAACTATGCGCTCGCAGCGTATACATACGCAGGAAATGTTGGTTTGGCAGCACTAGCTGACCAATCAAAAGCGATCACAGAAGGCTACTTCCTCTTCATGCCTGTTTACACATACCTTAAAGGTGGAAGCCCAGCTGACGCTGACTTCGTCAAAAATGCATTCGCTTCAGGCGATGCTAGCAAAATCAAACAAGTTGAAGTCGGCGATGCCCTTCAACGCACAATGATCGGTAAAGTATCCGAATACCTTAACCAAGTTATTGTTAAACAAGAAGCTAACGATCTGCAAGGCGCTCGTGGATATGTGGCTGAAGGTACGATGTTCCTTGCTAGCCAAGAAGTTTTCTTAGGTAAAGAGAAGTATGCGGCTGCAAGTGTTGCAGCTACGAAATTAACTGAAGCTGTTGATAAGTCCGATGTTGCTGCTACGAAAGCTTCTATTTTTGAAATCGTAAAATTCCTCGTTGACAAAGATGGTTCCAGCTTAAAAGTTGGCGACAAAGGTTATACAGTAAATGGCGCTGTTTACGCAGCTGAGAATGCTCCGTTCATCAATCAAGAAAGCGGTCGTACGTTAGTACCGGTTCGTGTTATTGCTCAAGCGATTCAAGCTGAAGTTGAATGGGTTGAAGCTACGAAAACTATTGTTATTACGAAAGCAGGCAAGAAAACAGAAATCGTGGCAGGTTCCGATCAAGTTGTGGAAAATGGAAAAGTGAATGAGAAGGTCAAATTGGATCAGCCGGTTGTTCTTCAAAACGGCAGCTCCTTCATTCCATTGCGTGCAGTAGCTGAGTTGTTCAGTTATGGCGTATTCTACCAAAACGGTGACATCATTATCCTTCGTTAATCATTTCGTTTATATGGGAGACACTTGTGCTGCATAAGCGCAAGTGTCTTTCAATGTTCAGATATGTAAGGTAGAGAATAGGGGGCAGATCATGGATTTACAGGCATTTCTCATTACGTTTCGCGAAGCGCTGGAAGCCATTCTCATTGTTGGTGTTATTCTTACCTATTTAACTCGGATCGATGCGATCCACTGGCATAAATGGGTATGGGTTGGCGTGTTTTTTGCTTTAATCGTTAGCTACGGCTTAGCGCTTGCTTTCCAGGTGCTGCTAACCGGATTTGCTAGTATGGGTAGTCAGAATTATTTGAAAATCGGGATTATGCTCGTTTCTTCCGGTCTACTAACACATATGATTATGTTCATGGGCAAGCAAAGCAGTGAGCTGCAAGGCAAGGTTCAGAGCAAGGTTGCTCATATTTTGACCATTGGCGGCGCCATTAATATGGTTGTTCATTCCTTCCTCGTTGTCGTGCGTGAAGGGGTAGAGACGGTATTCTTCTTCGCAGCCATTACAGGCGGCAACATTCAGAAGGCACTCGAAAGCTGGGGCGCGCTATTCGGGCTTATTTTAGCGGTAGTGGTAGGACTTCTCTTTTTTAAAGGTACGAAGAAAATTCGTCTGGGTACGTTTTTCCGCATAACCGCTGTGTTTCTGATGATGATATCCGCGGGACTGTTTGTTCAGGCCATTGGCATTATGCAGGATTTAGGGATTATGGGCAGTTTATATCGCACAGCAGGTCACCAGATTGGTGAGATCTACAATATTACAGCTTTGATGCCGGAGCATCCCATTGATGGTGTACAATATCTCCGTGATTATGGGAAAGAGCCGCTGATTAACGGCCAAGTAGGTATTTTCTTCAAAGCCTTCCTGGGGTATACGCAGAATCCTTCATTGGAAGAATTCGTTGGTTACTGGGGATATTACTTCGTAGTATTCATCCTTCTGGCTGTTCAGAAGAAGCGTCAGGCACAGGAACAGATCCAAGAAGAGAAAGTGGCAGCTTAACATATGTAGAATTGGTTATGAATGGATTTTCAACATGAGGAGCAGGATAATGATGAAGATTGGCATTGTTGGATATGGCCATGTGGGCAAAGCAATTCATGCTTTATTCCCAAAGGCTGCTGTATATGATGCACCTCTTCAGATGGGCAGTCAAGATGAGGTGAATGCATGTGATATGGTATTCGTCTGTGTTCCGACTCCATCGCTGCCTAGTGGGAAATGCGATACCTCCATTGTGGAAGAAGTTATTGGTTGGCTGACGGCGAAAGTGCTTGTCATTCGTTCGACGATTCCCGTTGGCTTCACTGATGCTATGAAGGAACGAACAGGGAAGAGGATCGTGTTCCAACCCGAATATTACGGGGAAACTGTGGATCATCACTTTGCGGATCTGCGTCATCGGACATGGCTCACTTTAGGCGGTGCTTCTGCAGATGCTAGCCTTGTCATACGTGCGTATCAACAAGTGTATAACGCTGAAGTGAGGATTAGGCTGACAGATGCCCGTACAGCCGAAATGGCGAAGTACATGGAGAATTGTTTCCTTGCTATGAAAGTGTCGTTTTGCAATGAATTCTATGATATTGCTGGCGCTCACGGCATTGATTATAATGAGCTGCGCGAAGTTTGGCTGGAGGACCCTCGAATTGGGCGAAGTCATACGTTTGTCTATGAGGATAACCGCGGCTATGGGGGCAAATGTCTGCCCAAGGATGTTCACGCACTCATCAGCATGGCAGAGGATAAGGACGTGAATGTCGACTTAATGAGATCGGTTCAGCAGAAAAATAACCGACTTACCCATTTGACGGAGTGAAATTTGTCTAAAAATAACAATTTATGGACCTACAGCTGAGTGCTGCAGGTCTTTATTAGTAATTATTCATAAATCCGATAAGACTTCTTTGCTGCACTTCTTGTCCTAGACCTTATAACTATCATATAATAGTAAATAAATATTTTAATCGATAAGCATATATGGATCCAGAATAGGAAAGGTGTGAGACTAGGTCGCGCCATGGCTTGCTGTAGCGTTAAGCAGGAGCGCCTACATCCTTTCTGCAAATTTTAGGGTATAAGGATGGTAATAATGAGCAACGGAGAAACTAAAACAGACGTCATCTTAATTGGTGCCGGGATCATGAGTGCGACTTTAGGGACGCTTCTGAAAGAATTAGTACCGGAATGGGAAATCAAAGTGTTTGAGAAGCTCGAAAGTGCAGGAGAAGAAAGCTCTAACGAATGGAATAATGCAGGAACAGGACACGCGGCACTGTGCGAGCTTAACTACACGGTCGAAAAACCAGACGGTTCCATAGATATTAGCAAAGCTATTCAAATTAATGAACAGTTTCAGCATTCCATGCAGTTTTGGTCTTATCTTGTAAATAGCAAGCTAATACGTAATCCGCAAGACTTTATCATGCCATTGCCTCATATGAGTATGGTACAAGGGAAACAAAATGTAACATTTTTGAAGAAACGCTATGAAGCGATGTCCAATAATTCGCTGTTTCAAGGGATGGAATTTTCCGATGACCCTAACAAGCTGATGGAATGGATTCCGCTAATTATACAAGATCGTCCATCGAATGAACTCATAGCGGCAACAAAGATCGACTCCGGCACGGATGTTAACTTTGGTGCTTTAACGCGCATCTTGTTTGACCACTTGAAGAGTAAAAACGTCGATATTCAATACAAGCATAGCGTTGACAATTTGAGACGTACAAGCGATGGCTCGTGGGAATTGAAGGTACGTAACGACAACGGTATCGTCCAACGCCATACGGCCAAATTTGTCTTCATCGGAGGCGGTGGCGGGAGCTTGCATTTACTTCAAAAATCCGGTATTCCGGAAGGGAAAAATATTGGCGGATTCCCGGTGAGCGGAATCTTTATGGTATGTAATAATCCGGAGGTTGTAGCGCAGCATCATGCCAAAGTATACGGCAAAGCGAAGCTTGGAGCTCCGCCAATGTCTGTTCCGCATCTAGACACCAGATTTATCGATAATAAAAAATCATTGCTATTTGGACCGTTTGCTGGATTCTCACCAAAGTTTTTGAAAACCGGTTCCATGTTTGATTTGGTAACCTCCGTTAAACCGAATAATTTGGTAACGATGTTGTCGGCAGGTGCCAAAAACATGTCACTGACCAAATACCTGATCGAGCAAGTTATGTTATCGAAAGAAAAGCGCATGGATGAGTTACGAGAATTTATCCCGAGCGCCAAAACCGCGGATTGGGATTTAGTCGTAGCAGGCCAACGTGTGCAAGTTATCAAAGATACGGACGCTGGCAAAGGAACGCTTCAATTTGGTACGGAAGTTATTAGTTCCGCTGATGGCTCGATAGCTGCATTGCTCGGTGCTTCACCAGGCGCTTCTACCGCGGTATCCGTCATGCTTGAGTTAGTAAAGAAATGCTTCCCGCAACATATCAAAGAGTGGGAACCGAAAATAAAAGAAATGATTCCGTCGTATGGCGTTTCGCTCATGAAAAACCCAGAGATGATCCGCGAAATTCATACGTCAACAACGCGGACACTTGGTCTAAGCAAGCCGCTACAGGTTGCACGCCAAACGTAACATAAGTGAGTGTAATGAAAGGGGAGTCTGCTTCGCGGCAGAGCTCCTTTTTTTGTGTTTCTTTCAGGAACGGCTGCTACATCCCCATAAATTAGGATACATTTCGCTTAAAGTAGAGCATGTAAGCGCAAACAAAAATTCGATAAGATTACTAATATCAACCCGCAGCCGAATAATGTAAGCGTATTTTTAATCGCTGCAGCAGTCTCTTTTATTAGTAAAGGAAATGACTTGGTAAGGGTGAAGCTCTCACAACAAGCGTAAAAATACGATATAATCGATTGATTTTGCAAACGAAATATAGAAAAAAATCGAAAGGGGTACTACAGAATGAAAAAGAATTTAGTGATTGTTTCTCTTGCGGTTATCATGATTACGGGGGCATTGACCGGATGTAGCAGTTCCGAGAATAAGAAAACTTCAACTGGCGCATCGGTTTCAAGCGAGCCGACTAAATTAAAGGTGCTTCTCATACAACCAGGCGATCTGCCTAAAGTGGATTTAAACAAAGCGAAGGAAGATATCGAGAAACGCGGCAATGTCAAGCTTGACATCGAACTGGCGATCGAAGATGTATACAAAGATAAAATCAGCTTGGCAATGGCTAATTCGTCAGCCTACGACCTTATTCTGTTTGACAACGGAAAAGACAGCGTGTTTGCCAACTACGTGAAACAGGGCGCTTTCCATGACCTTACCCCCTATCTGAAAGACAAGAAGAATCTAAGCCTGATTCCTGAAGTCACTTGGACCCAGACGAAGGTTGACAATAAAGTATACGGTATCCCTCGCCCACGTGGAATGTATGGTGCGCAGGGAATCATCGCGATACGTAAAGACTGGCTGGACAAGTACGGTTTGAAAACGCCGGAGACCCTGAACGATTTTACCCAAGTAATGAAAACGTTCAAGGAGAAGGATCCAGCTGGTGGAGGGAAGACCGTGCCGATCGTCACCTATCCTACAAACGCGTATACGGTTTTCGGTTGGCTCGCACCGGTTCAGTTCGCAGAAGGTATGCCTAACGGATGGAAAATCGAGAATGGCGTTCCTAAGCATGCGATTCAAACACCGGAATATTTGAAATATTTGGATTGGGTAAAGCAATCGTGGAAGGATGGACTTTTCGACAAGAACGCCCCTGTATTAAAGTCCTCTCAGGCCCAGGCTCAATATATTTCAGGTGTTGTCGGAACCAGAGCCACGAATGTATCGGAATTGAATGACAGCCAGAACGGCAGCTTGGCCCAAATTCGTAAAGCCGATCCCAACGCGAACTTGGAACTCATTCCTTTGTTGAAGGGCCCAGATGGAAAAGGCGGTATACAGAAAGCTGGCGGTTATTATGGATTATGGGCGATTCCGAGTACGACGCCAAAAGACAAGGTTCAGAAAATTGTCGATTATCTTGATTTCACGGCTAGTGAGGAAAATCAACCCTTCGCCGTAACAGGGGTAATCGGTACGCACTCTACAAGTTATAAGGACGGCAAGTTGGAGCAGTCACCTGAGCAGCTAAAACTGTTCAAGGAAGAACAGCCGAGCCTCTGGTCGCTTGAAAATCGTTATGATCCCTATATATACGTCAAAGCAGACGCTTCTGCTCCGGTCAGAGGAATCATGAAAAACATCACTGACAGTTATGAGAAAGTCGGCATAGTGAATCCATTCGATGGTATGATATCGGATACGAATGCCAAAAATCCAGACAATATGAATAAGCTCAGTACTGCCGCATTGAAATACATCATCGGAGAAGGCACACTCGACTCGGTAAAGGCCGAAATCGGAAATTGGGAGAAAGCATACGGCATCCAGATTGCCAAGGAGTATATGGAGCAGTATAACGCCCAGAAAAAGTAAGGCGTTCTAAGAGAATTGTCCTCTGTCCTCTGGACGCAGGGGGCAATTCTCTTTCTTCTACATGATGCATGGAGAAGATCATAAAAGAGGATACAGTTCTAGTAACGAAGGACATTTGAAAGGCTATTAAAGCGTTGTACGATAAGACTATATCAGGAATGAAGGAGGGGAGAAGATGGGTGTATATCAGGGCGAACAATCGGGGCTACAAATGAAAGCGAATTCTTTTAGAGCAGCAGAAAAGTCTTTATTTAAGAAAAATGCAAAAAAATACATGCCGTTTTATTTGCTGGCTGCTCCGGGAATGATCTATTTTATTTTGTTTAAATACTTTCCGATGTGGGGCATCTTGCTCGCATTCCAAGACTATAGCCCGTTTTTGGGTTTTTGGAAAAGTCCGTGGGTAGGCTTCGAGCATTTTCAAGAATTTTTCACTAATGAATCGTTCTTTCTTCTACTAAAGAACACGCTGATGTTAAGCCTCTATAATTTAGCGTTTTACTTTCCTTTTGTCATTTTTTTTGCGATTATGCTGAGCGAGCTGCGCTTCGTGTTGATGAGAAGAATCGTGCAGACACTTGTCTATTTGCCGCATTTTCTTTCCTGGGTCGTAGTTGTAGCGATTACACTCATTTTCTTCGGGCCGTCCGGTGTCATTAACCATTATTTAGGGGAAGGCCAAGAATTAGGATTCATGACGAGCAATGAGTGGTTTCGGCCGCTCGCGGTATTTCAGGGAATTTGGAAGGAAGCGGGTTGGGGAACGATCATCTTTCTTGCGGCGATTGCAGGCGTGAATCCCGACCTTTATGAAGCAGCCAAGATGGACGGTGCCGGAAGATGGCAGCGAATATGGCATGTTACCCTTCCTGGCATCAGGAGCACTATAATCATATTACTAGTGCTGCGCATCGGCAGCATTATGGAATCGAACTTCATGCAGGTATTTCTGATGAGCAACCAGCTTAATCAAGAAGTCTCCGACGTTTTCGAACTGTATGTGTACCGGGTAGGCATAACCCAGTCCCAATTCAGCTACGGAATTGCAGCAGGATTGTTCAATTCGGTAATCGGATTTATCATGGTTGTCCTCAGTAACTATTTTGCCAAAAAAGCGGGAGAAGACGGCGTGTTCTAAGCCAGATCGAGGTGCTAATGTGCGAGTAAAGGATAAATTCACCTTTTTCGATGTAACCAACTTTTATTTTATGCTGTTATTCAGCTTGATCGTGCTCCTTCCATTCTTATACATCGTGGCCGTTTCGTTAAGTGGCGGCGGAGAATCGATTGGAGGACAATTTTTTCTAATACCGAAAGAATTTTCCTTAGAGGGATATAAATATTTACTATCAACGAGTCGATTCCCACGTGCAATTGGTAATACGATTTATATCACAGTAGTCGGAACGGCCATCAATTTGCTATTCTCTGCAACGCTCGCTTATGCACTGTCCAAAAAGTTTTTGCCGGGAAGACGTGCGATGATGTTAATCATTTTTTTTACTATGCTCTTCTCGGCCGGACTAATACCTAATTATTTGCTGATAAAATCGCTAGGACTGTTGGATACTTACTGGGCGTTGTTACTGCCGGGTGCAACGAACGCTTTTACGATAATGGTCATGAAAACATTTTTCCAGGGACTTCCAGAAAGCTTGGATGAGGCGGCACGAATGGACGGAGCGGGGGAAGTTCGGATCTTATGGTCGGTCGTGCTGCCGCTTTCCATGCCGGTTATGGCGACATTCGGTCTTATGTTCATGGTCGGTCACTGGAATGAGTTCTTCGGAGCCGTCATTTATTTGAGCAAGAGCAGTATGTGGACGGTTCAGGTGCTGTTAAGGCAAATGATTATTGTTGGCACAGCAAATATCAATAATGAATATAGCTTGGATGAAAAAAATGCCGCTCAGCTTGGCGACAGCATCAAAATGGCAGCCATCATCTTATCTATGATCCCTATCGTAGTTATTTATCCGTTTTTGCAAAAATATTTCGTGCAGGGATCCATGCTGGGATCGATTAAAGAATAGGTTGTCTTATCATATTTTTAGAAGGTAGAAGGCCCCATGTTGAGGTATAATGAGGCTTAAAAAGGTGGCGATGGCAGGATGAGAGCTTCGTTTTTAAGCTTTTTACGAAGAAGTTTTTTTGTGAAAGTTATCTTTATATTGTTTCTCGTTTCTGTCGTTCCCCTGCTTATTTTCGCTTATTTGACTATAACCCTCTCCAATCAAACGGTCATAGACAAAGTCAAGATACTCAATTTGCAGGTCGTGAACCAAATCATGGGGCGTATCGATACAACGATGTCCCGCATGCAGCAAGTTAGCTCTCAATACGGAATATCGCCAAGTATTATTAATTTAATGGATTCGCAAAAGGACTTTTTCAATTATGTCATACAAAATCAGGAGCTGCAGCGGGTATTGGATACGGGCAAAACGGCAATCGGGGACATCGACGATATCGCACTCTATTCAGTCGAGTCCGGCGAAGTGGTCACTTCACTCGACCCGATTGTTCCGCTGAAACAATCGCGTTACGCTGAACTGATTGAACGATTTGAGCAATCGAGCAAGCCATTTTTTTTGGTCGTTGACCAGAATGACAAAGATTCCTTTTTGCAAAACAACAGCTTTTTCATGCGTAAAGTACCGTATTCCAATGGGTACGGCTTTAAAGGAGTTTTAATAATCACTCTGTCGAACAATGCGTTGAAGCAAACGATTCAGAACATCGATTTGGGACCGGAAGGTGCGATCTATATCCTTTCCCCAGACAGGAAAGTAATCGCCTCGACTAGCAGTGAAGATTCATTTGTACTGACCAAACATATCGGGCAGCTTCTGGACAGCTGGGAGCAAAGGGGACGGAGCGATCAATTCACATTAGGGCACTCGCTTGTATCCGTGAAACAATCGAAAGATTTTCACGAATGGATTATCGTCTCGGAAATTCCGGATACGCATTTGTCGGAGAGCACGCATTTTATTACAAAATCCGCCTTGATCGCGCTATTCGTGCTGATGCTGCTCGGTTTGATCGTTTCATTGACAATAGGATACAGCCTGTATAGCCCTCTGAAACGGCTTAAACATCATATGCAGCTTATCCAGAAGGGGGATTTTACAACGCAAGACACGAAGTATCCAAACAACGAAATCGGCGATTTAGGTGTAATGTTGAACAAGACGGCCTCCCGACTGCAATTGCTTATGGAGGAATTACAGAAGTCGGAGGAATTGAAGCGACGCAATGAAATCCGCGTGCTGCAATCGCAAATCAACCCGCACTTGATGTACAACACCTTGAACACGATCAGCGTATTCGCCACGCTACGGGATTATAACAAAATCAAGTCGATGATGCGCAGTCTGATCTCGATCCTGCGCTATTCGATGGAAAATTACGAACAACTCGTTCCGCTTTCCCGGGAGTTGAAATATTTAGCCGATTATGTGAGCATGATTCAGCTGCGGTACGATCGTCGTATTATCCTGAAATTAGAGGTAGAAGAGCTTCTAAACGAAATGCTCATTCCAAAATTACTTCTGCAGCCTTTGATCGAAAATTCACTGTTCCATGGTATTTTGGCCAAGGAGGACGATGAAGGGGTAATAATCGTTCGGGCTGTACAGGTTTCGGAAGAAAAAGTCCTGCTGCAAATCGAAGATAACGGCATAGGAATTGATCCGGATCGGCTGAAAGCACTCAACACTAATTTGGTACTAGGTCTGCCGGGTGAGAGCATCGGCGTGAAAAACGTCTGGGAGCGGGTTAGATTGCTCTATGGCGAGCAAGCGGTATTTCAAATTCATAGCAGTGAGAACGGAACGGTTGTGTCTATCTTCATTCCTAGCGTGAGACTGGACTTCGAAAGAGAGGATACTTCATTATATGACACCATATAAAGTGATGATTGTCGAGGACGAGAAGCCGGCTCGCGAAGTGTATAAGCAGATGATCACCGAGGAACACGGTCTGTTCCATGTTGTGGGGGAGGCGACTAACGGGGAAAAGGGGTTGCTGTTGTGTAAAGAGCACAAACCCCATTTTCTGGTCACCGATATCACGATGCCAGTTATGGATGGAATCGAGATGATGGTTGAGCTCACCAAGCTGGAACAGGAAATGCCACTCATGGTCATATTAAGTTGCCATAGCGACTTTCACCTCGCGCAAAAGGCGATCGAACTAGGTGCTTCGTCGTATTTGTTAAAGGAAGATTGCTTGGCACAAGATACGTTGCTTGCCGAAACGTTAAAGAAGCTTATACCTAAGCTGGAAGAGCGCGTTTATGCTTCGCTCAAAATGGATGAGCGCACGTCGATCAGTGA
Source organism: Paenibacillus sp. J22P143 (assembly GCF_059692035.1). Lineage (NCBI taxonomy): Bacteria > Bacillati > Bacillota > Bacilli > Caryophanales > Paenibacillaceae > Paenibacillus > Paenibacillus sp. J22P143. Next base: position 49,560 of record NZ_JCAUAQ010000021.1, on the reverse strand, counting down.
TCCCGTCCCTGGGCACCCGAACGATGTCATGAAAGATGTCATTCGGCAGCTGCAAGCTGATGTTAGCAGGTCTTATCGCATGGAAGCAATGGCCGCACAAGCCGGCTACAGCGCACCTTATTTCAGCGCCATGTTCAAAAAAACAACTGGCCGAACGTTTACTCAATATATTATGGAGCTGCGGGTCAATAAAGCCAAGCAACTGATTACTTCTTCAAATCTTCGGACAAACGAAATCGCTGAGATGGTCGGGCTGGAAAATTACCGCCACTTCAATAAAATTTTCAAACGAATAGTTGGGATGAATCCGAGCGATTATCGTAATGCGCGTTAAAAGAACAACGGGGAAAACAGGTAGTACGGGTGAACGGTTGAACTTGAAAACCGTTCTCCCAATTGAGACTGTAGCGACAAATGGAGGTCATGATAACATGGAAAACCAAGTAGAATCTGGTCCACGAGTAAGCGATTATGAATTTTTCAAGTCGATCAATATAAACTTGCCGGGTCTTGAGGATGTAAAGAAAGCGGTCGAAAGCGAAGATTTCGGAAAGGCTCGCCAATTATTTGCGGAACATGTGCGTAAATCTTTGCGTCCGGATCTGTATTTCCAGATCCCGCCTCACGAACTGCAAAACATGTATTATCTCCCGGGAGAGACGTTGGAAGAAACGGGCGAGCGCATTTTATCTTTAGAGCTTGTCTCTTGCGGCATGCCCCACCAATTCTCTGGAATGGTGGACTGGTCCATCAATCCTACTTTCAATCAATATTTGGAATGGACCTGGCAGTTGAACCGCCATTGGGAATGGGAGGTACTGGCGAAGCGTTACCGAGAAACGGGAACTGAAAAATTTGCCGAGGGACTCGTTAACTTGTTTACTAGTTGGGTCAAGCAGGTCGTTGTGCCAGAAAGTGGGCCGGGATATGGATGGCGGACGATCGAATGCGGGCTGCGTATGGGCAATGCCTGGCCGTACGCACTTCACGCCTGTTACCGTTCTCCCCATTTCACCGACGATGTGTTGATCGATTGGTATAAATCCTTGTTGGAGCATGCTATGCGGCTCCGCCACCATCACCGGCAAGGCAACTGGCTGCTTATGGAGATGAATGGTCTGTCCCACATCGGCGTACTTTGTCCCGAATTTAGGGAAGCGGAAAACTGGAAACATTATGCTCAGGAGATGCTGATCAATGAATTGAACAGACAACTATACCCGGACGGATTTCAGTTCGAATTGAGCACGAATTATCACGAAGTTACTTTAGTAAACTATTTTCAAGTTATTCAGTTGTATGAAGCATACGGACTCCCGATTGCTACCGAACTTATTATCGCACTCGAAAATGCCTGCTCACTCAATGTCAAGCTGATGATGCCAGACGGTCGTTTGCCGGATTTGAACGACGGCCGCTGGCTGAAGGTTTCGGATGCACCTTCCATGCCTGAGGCGGTACGGCGATATCCACATCGGTACGATTTTCTTTGGGCATTAACGAAAGGGCAAGAAGGGAAACCTCCGATTGAAACATCCGTACCATTAACCTACAGTGGGTACTATGTCATGCGAAACGGTTGGGACCAACAAGCTGTATGGGCGATGCTTGACGCGGGGCCCTTCGGGAGGGGTCACCAACATGAGGATAAATTGAATTTGCTGATTCATGCCTACGGTAAGCTATTACTAACCGAAGGAGGCAATTACGCTTATGACACATCTGAGATGCGGAGCTATGTAGAGTCCACCCGCTCTCACAATACGGTCCGTGTAGATGGATCGGATCAAAACCGGAGGGTCGCTTACCAGTGGAAGGAGGAAGACATCCATTTACCGGCAGACGCGATATGGCATTCCTCTGACAATTCCGATTATGTTCATGGAACCTATGACGAAGGTTATGGCGATGAGGCACATATCAGGGTTACGCACAACCGAAGCGTACTATTTCTGAAAAACCATCCGCTCGTCGCTCCATGTTTTCTGGTGATCGATAGGCTAACGCCGCAAGACGAATTTGAGCATAACTATGAATTCTTATGGCATCTGGATAGTGAATCGGCGGTTGTTCAGGGGTTGAAGAGTGTTACTTTAAACGATGAAGGTCCGAATCTGACCTTAGTGACTAACCAAATGGATAATCTGGCAGGCAAAATCGTTCAAGGGCAAACCGAACCGGAGTGGCAAGGGTGGAAAAACACCGATACTTTTGCGCAAGGGGCATATGCGCCTGCTCCTACGGTTGTGTACAATTTGACGGCAGAGGGACCAGTTCGTGTAGTTACCCTGTTGTTTCCGACAAACGCGGGAGAAAAGTGCCCGGTAGCAGAAGTTGAAGCCTCGGGAGACGTTCGCGATCGGCAAATCCGGCTGAACCTGCAAAACGGTCAATCGATTGTGATTGATGAAAACGAATATTCAAAAAATGTTATGTAACCCTTCCAGAGTTGAATCATACATTTTTTTCATATTGCCAAAGGGGTGTTTAAGTGATTAAAAACAAATTTGCAGCCCAGTTGTTCACGCTTCGCAACGAGTTGGAGCAGGATTTTCCGGGCGTAATTCGCGAGCTGAAAAAAATGGGATGGGCCGGCGTGCAAATTTCTGGTCTGCGCGGCTACAAAGCCGAAGAAATCGCAGCGGTATTGAAGGAAACGGAGCTCGGCACCGCGGGTATGCATATCGGGCTTGATCGGTTCCGTGGCGAGCTTGACTCGGTTATGGAGGAAGCGCGTCTTTTTGGCACGAAAGACTTGATTTTGCCGTATATTCCGGTTCGCAGCGAAGAAGGTTTTCGGGCGACCCGCAGTGAAATGAACGAAATCGCGCGAAAGATTGCTCCGCAAGGCTACCGGATCAGTTACCACAACCACGCTTGGGAGTTCGATACGGTGATCGAAGGTAAATCGGCACTTGAATTTTTGCTGGAGCCTTCCGCAGACAATGCGCTGCTTGCCGAAATCGACGTCTTCTGGGTAAAAAAAGGCGGTAGAGATCCGGTCTCGTTCATCGCTCCTTACGTGAACCGGATGCCAATCATTCACTTAAAAGATATGACGAATGACGAACGGCAAACATTCGCCGAAATCGGCACAGGTGTCATCGACTTTGCGCCGATTTTGGCTTGGGGCGAGCGGAACGGCATCGAATGGTATTGCGTCGAACAGGACGAATGCCCGGGTAATCCGATGGACAGCCTGCAAATCAGCTTGAATAATTTGAACCTTCTCGCCGACCGGCTGGCGAAATAAGTTGGCCGATCGGCGGAAAGACAATCGAATAGATTCTTGAAAACCGTTCTCCTGATTGAGACTTAAGAGCCTAATGGAGGTCATAGTAGAATGGAAAACCAAGCACTTTTTGGTCCAAAAGTAAGCGATTACGAATTTTTTACCCGTTCGATCAATATGAACTTGCCGGGGCTTGAGGATGTAAAGAAAGCGGTCGAAAGCGAAGATTTCGGACAGGCGCGCCAATTATTTGCGGAACATGTTCGGAAAACTTTACGTCCAGATCTGTATTTCCGTATCTCGCGCCTTGAAATGCCAATCCAGATTTTTCTGCCTGGAGAGACGATAGAAGAAATGGGCAAACGCATCTTGTCTTTAAAGCTTGTATCTTGCGGCACGCCCCACCAATTCTCTGGATTGGTGGACTGGTCCGCCAATCCTACTTTCAATCAATATTTGGAGTGGACCTGGCAGCTCAACCGCCACTTGGAATGGGAAGTGCTGGCGAAGCGTTACCGGGAAACGGGAGACGAAAAATATGCCGAGGGACTCATTAACCTGTTTACCAGCTGGGTCAGGCAGGTCGTTGTGCCGGAAAGTGGACCGGGATACGGGTGGCGGACAATCGAGTGCGGTATCCGTATGGGCTTTGCCTGGCCTTACGCGCTTCACGCCTGTTACCGTTCTCCCCATTTCACCGACGATGTGTTGATCGATTGGTATAAATCCTTGTTGGAACATGCTATGCGGCTCCGCCACCATCACCGGCAAGGCAACTGGCTGCTTATGGAGATGAATGGCCTGTCCCACGTCGGCGTAATTTGTCCCGAATTTAGGGAAGCGGAGAACTGGGTACATTATGCTCAGGAGATGCTGATCAAAGAATTGAACATACAACTATACCCGGACGGATTCCAATACGAATTGAGCACGAATTATCACGAGGTCGTGTTAATTAATTATTTTCAAGTCATTCAGTTATATGAAGCATACGGGCGCTCGATTGCTCCCGAACTTGTTCATGCACTCGAAAATGCCTGCTCCGTCCATGTCAAGCTGATGATGCCGGACGGTCGGTTGCCGGATTTGAACGACGGCCGCTGGCTGAAAGTGTCGGCCTCTGCTTCCATGTCCGAGGCGACACGGCGATATCCGCACCGGCACGATTTTCTTTGGGCATTAACGGAAGGGCAAGAAGGGAAACCGCCGATTGAAACGTCCATACCATTTCCCTACAGCGGATACTATGTCATGCGAAACGGTTGGGACCGGCAAGCCGTATGGGCGATGTTCGACGCGGGGCCCTTCGGGCATGGCCACCAGCATGAGGATAAATTGAATCTGCTGATTCATGCCTACGGTAAGCTATTGCTAACCGAAGGCGGCAATTACGCCTATGACGAATCCGAAATGCGGTGCTATGTGGAGTCAACCCGCTCACATAATACGGTCCGTGTAGACGGATCGGATCAAAACCGGAGAGTCGCTTACCAGTGGAAGGAGGAAGACATCCTTTTGCCGGCAGGCGCGAAATGGCATTCCTCCGAAACTTTCGATTATGTTCAAGGAACCTATGGCGAAGGCTACGGCGTTCAGGCGCAGATCAGGGTCACGCACAGTCGAAGCGTACTGTTCTTGAAAAACCATCCTCTTGTATCTCCATGCTTCCTGGTTATCGATAGGCTGAAACCGCAAGATGAAAAATCGCACAGCTATGAATTTTTATGGCATCTGCAAAGTGAACAGGCGGTTACTCAAGGTTTGAAGAGTGTTACCTTGAACGATGAAGGACCGAATCTGACCCTAATAACGAACCGAATGGAAAATCTGGCTGGCAAAATCGTTCAAGGGCAAACCGAACCGGAGTGGCAAGGGTGGCAAAACACCCCTATCCTTGCGCAAGGGGAATATGCGCCTGCTCCTACGGTTGTGTACGATTTGACGGCAGAGGGACCAGTTCGTGTAGTTACACTGTTGTTTCCGACAAACGAAGGAGAAAAGTGCCCGGTAGCGGAAGTTGAAGCCTCGGGAGACGTTCGCGATCGGCAAATCCGGCTGAACCTGCAAAACGGTCAATCGATTGTGATAGATGAAAACGAATATTCAAAAAATGTTATGTAACCCTTGCAGCGTTAAGCGGCCTCAAACTGTTCTAGCCATTTGGAGGGAGAGCTCACATGTTACACGTTAAAGACGAAGGAATACAAGATATGAGGAAATATGACGATGCTCCTATTCTGACCAAATCTTTTTGCGAAAACGAGATTCAATATGTGATATCGCAAATTGATCGGAATCTGGAGAATTTTACAGACAAGTTTCCGTCGTCGTCCAGTATTAACAATGTATACGAACCATGGGACAATTTTGAATGGACTCCAGGGTTTTGGACGGGGATGCTGTGGCTGGCCTATGAAGTGACAGGAGATATGAAATATCGCTTAACAGCTGAAGGGCAGTTGGAAAGCTACAAGAAACGGTTAGAGGATAAAGAACATACAGCCACTCATGACCTGGGATTCCTCTATACGCTCTCTTGTGTCTCCGCATACAGGCTGACCGGTAACGAGGAAGCGAAGAACTCGGCACTCCGTGCGGCCGACTTGCTTCTTGAACGGTATTTCGAGAAAGCGGGAATCATCCAGGCTTGGGGCAATCTAGACAACCCAAAACAGCGCGGTCGTATGATCATCGACTGCTGCATGAATTTGCCGCTGTTATACTGGGCTTACGAAATGACCGGCGAACGGAAATATTATAGCGCTGCAGTAAGTCACGTCAAGCAGGCCGCCGCTTATTTGATCAGAGACGACGCTTCCAGCTACCACACGTTCTACATGGATGTGGAATCGGGTGAACCGAAATACGGCAAGACGGCGCAAGGATACTCCGATGATTCGTGCTGGTCGCGCGGGCAGGCTTGGGCGATGTATGGTTTTCCACTCAGCTACATTTACTCAAGGGATTCCGAATTGCTCGACGTGGGGCAAAAAGTGACGAATTACTTTTTGAACAGACTTCCGGACGATTACGTGCCCTACTGGGATTTAATTTTCACTGAGGGCCCCGAAGAAAGAGACAGCTCTGCGTCGGCCATCGCCGTATGCGGCATGCTGGAGCTTGCCAAGCATTTACCCTTGTCGGACAATAACAAGCGTATATACGAAAATGCCTCGTTACATAGCCTGAAATCATTGGCTGACAAGTATACGGCCAGGAGTGATCCGAGTTCCAATGGTATATTGCTGCATGGCGTTTACGGCAAGCCGGCCCCCGGCCATGGTATCGATGAATGCTGCATTTGGGGGGACTATTTTTACTTCGAAGCGCTTGTAAGAGTTTATAAAGATTGGAAATTGTACTGGTGATCGAAATCGGACACATGTCCCGGGAAATTCGAAAGAAATTGATTGGGGAGATAACCAATGAAATCATCTGTAGAAAAGAATGAAAAATCCCTTGAAGCAGTAGGCCATAGTGATTACGGCTTTGAGCGGTTGTATCAATTGCCGGACAGGTGCTTCTCTGGGGAAGGATTCATTATGCATGAGGACTATCGCTACTTGAGGGCAGGCGAGAGTGTTTCCTTGCGCTTTTCGGGAAACGATATCGGATGGTCCGCGAGCGATGGCCGGAGCTACAGATTAAGGCTCACCGGGGAAGTTGACCTGCCTCCAATTTGGATGACGGAACAGCACTTTCCTCCGCTTTACCGATTGATCGACGACAGTTTGTGCGAATCTGCGACCCATCATAGTCGGTTCAGTCTGGCCTTGAGTTCTGAGGGGGAAGATTATCCGAGAGAAGCTTATACCAAAGTAGTCTGGAACGAGGTCGAAGGTGGATTCCCAGAACTTAGGAATGCCGGAGTTACATCGTTAGAGATGTCGGTTTGGTGCAAAAAAGAACAAGTCGAGCTGCTGCAGGGTGGATCACTCGAGATGGTGGCGGAAGTGTTCTATATAAAGGAAGGGAAGCATCCACGGGATATTTCTGAAATGGCGGATGCGATTTATCGGATCGACGTTGGAGCAGGTACGTGCGGATGGGAGAAAAAAAACGTCGTCATCCCGGTCGAAGGCAAGCTCGCCTGCTTGCTGATACACGTAACCGGTTGCAACTATTCCGGAAACGTATGGTTGGAAGATCCATGCCTGCAAGCGGAGAGTTCTCTTAATCTTCTTCCCCCGTTTGCGCCTTCCGTGCCGTTTTCCACATCTTTTTCCTGGCTCGGACGAAATTTGTCCAAGAAGGAATGGGCGGCGTTCCGTGTGGAAATCGATGGACAGACTGTATGGGCGGGAGAACGCTTTCAACCGGTTTACCGCTGGCCGGTGTCCGAGTTCGAAATTCCGCACGGCGTCCTTCACTCGGGGAATCATGACATGACAATCACACTCGAATCCGATTATCGGGAACCGCTTCCCTACAAGCTGAGATCGGTCGAATTCGTCAGCCGGCCATTTGATTTCGGTATCTTGTCATGCCCGGACATTGTAACCGCCGGCGAAGCCTTCAGCGTATGGGTTCAAGCGGGGCAGCCGGGTATCAAGGTTCAGGTTTCGGTGAGTGGAGGAACGCACATCCGGCCAGAACAAAGCGAGTTTATCACGGAATGCCAAGGATTTAACGAGATTCGCTTTTTTGCGGAACGTGCAGGAGGAACCGCGACGATCGAGCTGTGCACTGAAGACGGTTCGTGGTGCGATACTGTGGAGCGAGCCGTCGAACGAGACGACGATCATGTGCTGACCGGGACGTCCGATCTTGTCTACATCGAAACAGATGCCAGCGAAATGGCCTATTTCCTTGCTTGGTATATGAACCAACAGATCGGCAACATGACCACATTCCGTCCCGTCTACCGATGGTCGGGTACGAGGTCACTCAGAGAGCAGGATTGGAATCAAACGAAGGAATTATGCGAAAAACTTGGCCTGCAATATGCTCTGATCGTTGAAAACAGGGAATTGCCTGGAAGTGGTGTCAATCCGGAAAGAAAGACACTGGGTGGTCCTAATTTTCTGGGAAGCCAAGCGCATGAACGGGATGGATTTTCCAGTTACTGGGGCGCGAGCCCTGGCGCAGAACGCGAGCTATATAGCGACTTACTGAACAGAATGTCACGCTTGGAAGGGCATGTCGTAGTTCAGACACCTGTGCGAACATTGCACGGCGTCTACTATAACTTGGATCCGCTAGCAGCGAAGGACATGGAAATGGCCGCTATACAGTTCGTCAAGAGCGTCGGGCTCGTTCCGCACTACGCTTCAAGGCACACGGGACCTTCCGTTTTGTTCAAATATTTATACCAGGCTGGTGTTTCCTGGCTAGGAGCGGAATTGATGTATGGTCCGCATGAAGTCATTATTGCTGCGCTAAGAGGGGCATCTCGTGCATACGGTCGAGACAGTTTCGGCGCCCATCTGGCCGTGCAATGGTCTACGACACCGCACGACACTGAACAACGTTACCGACGGTATCGACTTGCTTTGTATTTGTGTTACATGCATGGAGTCGATCAGATCAATACGGAAGAAGGCCTATGGAGACTGGAAGAGCGTTTTGCCGATCTGGAGAGGTTTAGTGTGGCGTGTCGCCGACATACGGACGAACAGCGGAATTTCTACAGATTTGTTCAAACACATACCCGCAGAGGCAGGTTGCACGGATCGATTGCGTTTTTACATGGACAGAATGACGGATGGACGTGTTTTGGACGCAGGAACGTATGGGCTCAGCAGGGGGATGAATGGGCGTTTTCCACTCCGGAAGAAAGCTGGGATCTATTAAAAGTCTTTTATCCACGGTCGGTTCTTTCTGCCATTTATAAACATCCGTGCCCTTCTGAACCGGTGGGCTACTATACCGGTACTCCGTATGGCATCGCAGACATCGTTCCCGTTGAAGCGAATGATCAGATACTTGGAAGCTACGCGTACATGGCCTTTCTTGGCTGGAATACGGCGGATTCGGAGCAAATCCAAAAATGGATTAGGTACGTGCAGGAAGGCGGTACGCTACTCATCGGGCTGCCGCATCTGTACGCGACCAAAAGTCGTTCGGATGCTTTTGGAGAAGCACCAACTCTGGTTGATTCCTCAGACATTCAGCAATTGATCGGCGCCGAGATTACAGGTTATCAAAGAACGAAGCTGGAAACAGGAGAAACGCTCGAAATCGGAAGATTAGAGAAATTGACTGCCAGTGTCCGGATGACAAGCGTGAGCGGAGACCCGTTGATTCTTGAGCATCTGTTTGGAAAAGGAAAAGTGCTGTATGTAAATGCAAAAGCGTATCCTGCAGATCAGCGGATTCGGGGATGGTATGAACAGGTGTTGCATGGCTTTGGGGCTTCCGTAATGGAAATGGAACGTAAGCGAGGTTGGCTAGCCGGCAGCCCGGACATTGGGTTTACGGTATACGAACGGGAAGACGGCTTGCGCGTAATTTACACGCTTAATATCAATTGGTGGGAAGAAAGCTCTTCTCCTGTGAGATCAACTTTGTTGTGGGGAGACCAGGAGATTGAAGTTTCCGTCAATCGGGACAAGATGCATATGATCACCTTGTCCGACAATGTGGGGATCATGACAGAAGACAATGAAACGGATGTCATTGACCTGCGCGAGGATGAACAGGAAGTAAAGTTGACGGTTCAAGGCAGCGGAGACACAGAACTGACAGTATTCGTTAAACATCATGATTCAAATTGCGTTCTGTCTGCAAAGACCGAATCGGGAGAAAACCTGGCGGTTCACAGCGAAGGCTCCCCGCAATCGTGGAAACTGAACGTTCATCTGACGGGATCTGCGATTATCAGCTTGAGATTGATTTTGGAAGTGTGAAATAGAGCAGATACAACTTAATGTGGATTTCATCTAGTACAGGAGCAAGGATAATACGATGATAAGTACACTAGATTAAGAAAGGGGAATTGAATTGAAACCATTGACAGCAGTTCTCCTTGGAGCAGGATCCCGAGGCGCCCGAAGCTATGCGCCCTATGCGCTGGACTACCCGCATGAATTGACTTTTGTAGCAGTTGCCGAACCAGATACGGAGAGAAGAGAAAGGTTTGCCAAGGAACACAATATTCCAGCGGAGCGCTGTTTCTCAAGCTGGGAGCAGGTGATGGAACAGCCGCAAATGTCGGATATCATGCTCATCTGTACGCAAGACAAAATGCACCGCGATCCGACGATTGACTCCCTAAACAAAGGCTACCACGTCCTTCTGGAGAAGCCGATGTCTCCTGATCCAAGGGAATGCATGGAAATGGAGCTCACGGCGAAGGAAAACAATCGCTTGTTATCCATCTGTCACGTGCTTCGATATACACCATTCTGGTCGACAATTAAGCGCTTGATTGATGAAGGTAGAATTGGAGAGGTTGTCTCCATTCAGTTGAATGAAAATGTAGGCTTCTGGCACATCGCCCATAGCTTCGTTCGTGGGAACTGGAACAATTCAAACTCTTCCAGCCCGATGATTCTTTCCAAATCGTGCCACGATATGGATGTGCTGTCGTGGTTAATGGATCAGCCTTGTGTTCGCATCAGTTCCTTCGGCTCACTTATGCACTTTCATTCTGGTAATGCGCCTCAAGGCTCAACAGACCGATGCCTGGATGGTTGTGCGGTTGAGTCCCAATGTGCCTATTCAGCTCCAAAATTTTATTTGGGCGATGGGAAGGGCTGGGCATGGCATTTTGCGCCAACGATGTCTAAAGCTGAAATCGTGGAAGGACTAAAGACTACCCCTTATGGGCGTTGTGTGTATAAATCAGATAATAATGTGGTCGATCACCAGGTGGTCAACATGGAGTTTGCGAATGGCGCCACAGCGACTTTCAGCATGTGCGGCTTTACGATGGAGCAAGAAAGGATCATTCAAATTATGGGAACGAAAGGACAAATCAGCGGTCATAATGATAAGATTGCGCTGTACGACTTCGTGACGAAAGAGAAAAATGAGATTACTGTACATGTACCAAACAGTGGTCATGGCGGAGGTGACTCAGGGGTGATGAGCTCCTTCATAAAAGAAGTACGACAATATGATGGAGGAGAAGGACTGACTTCTGCTGCTTCCTCCGTACGCAGTCATTTAATGGCTTTTGCTGCGGAAGAATCAAGATTGAATAAGGGGCGATCCATTGAGCTTACTGAATTCGCTAATGCAATTATAGGAGCGTGAAAGTATGACGGTCAAAATCGGTTTTATCGGCACTGGAGGCATTGCCAATTATCATCTAAAAAACCTCTTCCAAATGAAAGAGGTAGATGTCATATCGTTTTACGATCTGGATCATCAGCGTGCGCAGCAAGCGGCGTCAAATCACTTCGGAGCGAGAGCGTTTGCTACTATTGACGAGATGTTGGACAGTTCCCGATTAGATGGTGTTTACGTATGTATTCCCCCAATGGCTCACGGTGACGCAGAGCATAAACTAATCGAACGCGGTATTCCTTTTTTGGTGGAAAAACCATTAGGAATAGACACGGAAGTGCCTAATGGCATCGGCGAAAAGATTGAAGAGAAGAAGATCATCACCTCCGTTGGTTTCCATTGGAGGTATGATCAGTCGGCCAGTAAGGCCAAGCAATTGTTGGAACGTAGCAAAGCGGGAATGGCGCTTGGCTATTGGATGGGCAGGATGCCGATGGTTCCATGGTGGAGAGTACAAGCGGGCTCAGGAGGGCAATTCGTAGAGCAGACTACCCACATTGTCGATTTGCTTCGTTATCTGTGCGGGGAGGTTCTTGAGGTCTACGCCGCTTACGCACTTCAGGTCATGGACGAGCAAGTGGAAGGTACCGATGTGCCAGACGTTGGAACTGTAACCTTGAAAATGGCCAACGGCATGATCGCCACCATTTCCAATACTTGTATGCTACCTATAGGCCATCATATCGGACTTGATATCTATACAAACAAGGGAGTGTTGGAACTACGGAACAACGAACTTCGTGAGCATACTTCAGAAGGAATACATACATATCCTAATGTAACTAATCCTTATTTCGTTGAAGACGAGGCGTTCATTTATGCCTTGAGAACAGGAGATCGATCACACATTTTATCCGACTATAAAGACGCACTGAAAACCCACGAAATCACTATGGCTGCTAACAAATCCGCTGCGAACGGCCAGGTTGTTTCAATTTCCCCGAACACGGAAGAGAGGGCTTTATAACATTTCGTATTTTATGTCGGATAACAAGGACATTGTCCGAATCAAGTCCGCGTAAATAGCAGGCTTTTTTAGTTGTCGGATCAAGTTCTTGTCATATTATTATGTAGAGACATTTGTGTAGTTATTAGATTTAGATTATTTAGATTATTATTAGTCCGCAGTACAACGACATGAAAGTGGACCTCATTTAAACCTTGTTAAATCAAGGTTTTTTGTGTTTATAGGGATTTTCTTGTCGTTATTTTTGCGACGAGAAGATCCCTACAATACGTGCAGACGACAAGAAAATCCCTGGAATATGAGCAATTTGATTTGAATTGTATCAGAAATGGAAATTAGTCATGAAAGTTACACTTTTTTAAGTGGTAATTTTATGTTTTTAATTAAAACACTAGATCACAAAAGAATGCAAAATGAGACTGTGCGTACTCGAATGAACCACACAACCAACCATGCGATTTATCATCGTAGGGTGGTATCGCTATCAATGCGAATAACCGCTCAGGAAATATTGCTATTAATATATACTCCCACCTAGTTCAAATGGACCTATGTTTCAATCAATATGACTGGGAAAATTTAATGTTTCTTGCAAAGTAGGTTTCTTTGAAATTCATCGTAATACATTTGCCCTTTTCAGCTATTAATCTACAATTAAGCTAAAGTAATAAAGACTATAGAAGCAGAGGCGCATTAGAACTTTACTTTCCAAGTTCTAGTCCACCGCTGCGTCATTTTTACCCCCTATGGATGTAAATGCCTCTTGCGAGGGCACTATAGATGAGTAAAAAAATTAGAAATGATCGGTCTGTGGGAATCTAGCTGCATGATGAACTCCTAAGGTAATTGTTCGGTTAAACGTTAGTTCAAAAAATTCAAAATAAAAAGGCTGACGCGGCAGCCTTTTTATTTATGGAAGCCTAATAGGCCAACTTAACCGTTATGTTGACTAGATCAATAAAACTGCCTTTAATATTTTCCTTAGCATTGTAAATCCGCGTTTTAAGTGGTACCCCAAGTGGGCATTAACGTTTGTTTTTAATCATTCCAATTATTATAACTACTAACAAAATAATATTAAATCCCCATAAAGTATATAGCCAATTTTGTTGAATATTAATTGTTTTCAATAGCAACCCTGATATTATGATTAAACCAAGGTTTTCTCTATTTAATCTTTTAAGTCTGTACTTCCATATTCTATAAACAACTAGGCCGATGATTACGACATATAGTAAAATTCCAAAAAGCAAAACCATTTATAACCTCCCATATAATAGACATATAGGTAGAAAAACTCCAATTCAATTATGCCATATTATCTGTTAGATTACTATTAAAAATGTGATACGTAACCATAAGCGTCACCTATATCATCTTCACAATCATTAAAATCATTGATGACTGCTACCGCAGAAATAGCAGCAGCTCCACCGGCTGCGACTAAACCAACCAATGTTCCCCATGTTAGTGCTGCCAACGCAGTCGAAAGCAATAATGCGGCCACATCATATTGAAAATCATCGTAATTATCCTCAAAAGAATCTACTGCGGATTTAGCTGAATTAAAGAAGGTGTTCGTTGGTGAAATAGTTCTATTAATATTGGATCCAGCTGAAGACATAAAGTCAGACTCATATGCGGAAAAATCAACATCACTAAATGTAGCAAATGTAAAGCTACTATAGTCGCTGTTACTATAGTAATGACAATATTGAGGTATTCCTCCTGTGGCATTCGCTGCCATCACTGTAAATTGATCGGATTTGCTGCCGCTATCCAATAACTTACCATCAAGATACAGTTCGTTGTTTTTTGTGATTTTATAGTTCTTTACTGTTGAGCCATCTGCAAATCTAGCGTTATACTCTGCTATGCTATTGAATTCAGGTTCTAGTTGATAATCATTTGTTTCTGTAACAGAAAATAATGTATCAGTACCATTTTTGCTAATAGTAATAGTAGTATCCTTTTCAGTAGTACCAAGAACTTTGCCATCAGATGTAACTAATTTCTTTGACTTGTGAGTAGTTTTGGTTTGTGGCTGAAATTTCTTATCATTTGATGCGGCATAACTTGAACTGGCTACTCCAAAAAACATTGCTGAAGCTAATGTTGTTGCGATAATTGTTCTAATTGATCTTTTCATCTCTAAATCTCCTCTTTTCGTTGTAATAATAGTTTTTAAATTAATAAAAGTTTGCTAGGATATTTACGATAAAATAAAACAAACAATAAGCATCTCCATCCATTTATTGTAAATATTAAGCCCGAAATAGATTATACTACTCTTTTTTACAAAAATAACCTATTTATTTATTTTAAGTGATATATACCTAATAATTTCCGTGGTCATAGTATAATAATCATAGATTTAATGGAAAGTTTTATACATTACTAGTAATATATACCTACTAATTTTTATGATTACAGTACACTATTCATAAAATAATTGAAATCTCGAAATACGGGAAATTCCAAACAGCCCCCACTTGAGGAGAAGAGTTGTAAGAAGTGAAACTGCTATTCTTCGGTCTATTTAACATACATAAAGCGCTGATCCGAACCTGATCGAATTTCTCAGATCGAAGCAGCTCAATGACGGGGTGAAGGTAGGGACGATCGATAAAGTATTTCGCGCACTTGGGCTTGCACAAATATATCCTGGTTATCGTGAAGAAGCTGCAGGAGCGGAATTCGCCCGAGCATAGCATACAAAACTCTTACGGAAAAAGAGCGTCTCTGCTGAGGGACACTCTTTTTTTTGAGAGGTAAGTTTCTCGTTAGATGAGAATCGCGTATCGCACCGATTTTTAACCAGCCGATCCACAAGTAGCGATGACCAAGTTACTCTGCTCCATTTTGGCACATCCACATCGATTTCCTTAGGCATCATCCCACTGTTATTCCAAGAGTAGATTTGATTTTTTTGAATTGGCTGTTCAATGGATAGTAACAAGCAAGTCCCTACATTTCTGCAGATATGATGCTTCAATTGTAGAGGGATTTTCTTGTCGTTGTAGTTCCGCCGTTTTAAACGATAAGTTGACAAATCATTTTAACTGCATTATTATTTAAACAAATGTTTAATTTAAATGATTGTTTAATAAAAAAGGAGTGGTTACATGAGACAGTCAATAGCTGCATTTTTAAAACCGGCGTCAACGAAAGTAGGGATTATCACCGCGATTACGTTTCAATTGTTGTTTAGTATCATATGGATGACCGGGTATTCGGGGGTTTCGGATAATACGAAGAATTTGAAGATCGCGATCGTCAATGAAGATCAGGCAATGGGAGGCAAGATTGTTCAAAGCCTGCAGAGTAATCTGCCTTTTAAGATGGAAGTTATCGCTTCAAATGAGAAAGCGCAGAGCAAGCTTAATCTGCGCGAAGTGCAGATGGTTATGCATATTTCGCCGGATTTTTCGAAAAAACTTCAAACGCCAGGGCAGACTGCACCAATCACCTATTCGGTTAATGAATCGAATCCGTCCATGACGAAGTCGATCATGCAGGCTGTGGCGGGGAACATTACGGCTACGGTAAATAAAGAGGCTGTCGCGGCAGGGGCATCGGCTGTATTGACCCAGATGAATCCGCAGCTTCCTGCTGAACAAGCGACTCAGATCGCACAAGGACTTTCGAGTAAAGTGAGCTCGGACATTCAAAGCACGAATAAAGTGAAGGATATGCCAAATCAAATGCTGCCGATGATGCTTGTGCTAGCTTCCATTGTGGGGACGATGATCATGGGGATGAACTTCAATGTTTCTACCACTCTATTAGGTGCTTCTCTTTCTAAAATGCAAAAAATGGCCGCGCGTATCGGTATAACTGTCATTGCTGCGGTTGTCATTGGACTTATCAGTGCCACTATGGTTGTTGCATTAGGAGGTCAAGTAGATAAAGGCTTTGTTGCTCTGTGGGGCTTCGAATCGTTGTTTTTATTAACTTTCGCTTTGGTTGCACAAATGTTTTTGACATTGTTTGGGAACGCAGGTATGCTATTTAACATTGCTATGTTATCCCTGCAGTTGGTCTCCTCTGGTGCGATTGTGCCTAGAGAGTTACTGTCGGATTTCTATCATACAATAAGTAATTTCTTCCCGGCGACTTATGCCGTGAACGGGCTGATGAATATTTTATTCGGTGGACCTGGTGTTGGCAGCGAAGTTGGCTACTTAGTGTTGATAGCCATAGTTGCGCTCGGTATTGATATGCTAGTTGTTTTGGTGAAAAAAGCAAATACAGCTTCATCCGCAGCTCGTGTTCCATCAAACGCTTAACGATCGATGAGGAGGGCGCTAGACATGGCTCAACAAGATTCTGATATGAAAATGAAAATTGTGCTGGCTGCGAAAAAGCTCTTCGCGAAGCATGGTTATGATGCAACTAGTGTTCGTCAAATATGTGAGGAGGCCGGGGCCAATGTGGCCCTGGTTTCCTATTATTTTGGTGGAAAAGAGAGCGTTTTCCATGAAATATTTAAACAGTTTTTCCCTGTAGAAAAAATATCGGAATTTATTAAAGTTGAAGATCCGCTGGCAGGTATCCAAATAGTAATTAGAGAAGTCGTGAAGCTTCGAAATGAGGATCCGCAGATGATTAGTCTGATTCAGATGGAGATTATCGCAATTACCCCCCGTGTAGAGAAAATGAGGGAGCTTGTTTTTCCGCTATGGAAAAAGGTTCGTGATTTATTGGACAAGGGCAGACAAGATGGGCTATTTGAGTTTGAATCGCTAGATAGCACACTGATGTTTGTGTTAGGTGCGATGTTCTTTTATAAGCAGAGGGAGTTTTTCGAGCCTATGTTTACGGAAGAACGGCCCGATGTGGAAACCTTGATTAGACAGACAACGACATTCGTCATGCGAGCACTCGGCTATCAAAAATAGAGGGGAATGGGCGATATGGGCAAATCTACTATTGTGTGTTTGGGTGAACTGTTAGTTGATTTTGTGCCGGAGGAAAATGGACAAGCGCTAGCCGACGTTACGAAGTTCGGACGGGCTGCGGGCGGAGCTCCGGCGAACGTGGCTGCGGCGGTCGCCAAATTAGGCGGCGACGCAAGGTTTATAGGGAAAATCGGCCGGGACCCTTTCGGCGATTATCTAGTTCGCACGCTCCAGGAGGTTGGCGTGCAAACGGCTGTGCTCCAGACCGATGAGGCGAAGACCGGTCTGGCTTTTGTTTCACTGCGCGCGGATGGTGAGCGCGATTTCTTGTTCTTCCGCGACCCAGCGGCGGACATGCTGCTGCGCGCAGACGAAGTCGAGACGCAGTGGCTGGAAGATGCCGCGGTTTATCATTTCGGCTCGGTATCGCTGATCGCCGAGCCCTGCCGTACCGCGACGCTCGACGCTGCGCGGAGAGCGAGAGCTTTTGGCGCATTGGTGTCGTACGACCCCAATGTGCGGCTAGCCCTGTGGCCGAGCGCGGAAGCCGCTCGGACTGAGATCCTTGCGCAGCTAGGGCTTGCGGATGTGGTCAAGGTCAGCGAGGAGGAAATCGAATTCCTCCTCGGCGTAGACGCGACCACAGGTGCGCAGCAGCTGCTGCAGCGCGGGCCCAAGGTGATTATTATCACCTTGGGGGCGCAGGGCTGCCGCGTCGTAACCGCGCGGCAGGATGTCGTAATCCCCGGCGTGCCTGTGGCAGCCGTGGATACCACAGGCGCCGGCGATAGCTTCGTCGGCGGTATGCTCTTTCAGCTGGCGGCGCTTGGCGTGACGCCAGCCACAGTCGTTGACGCACTGGCGGAGCCTGGTGCGGCTGAGCAGGTTTTCGCCTTCGCGAACCGCGTCGGGGCGATCACCACGACGCGCAGGGGAGCGATTCCTGCGTTGCCAACACTTGCAGAAGTAATTGAGGGGATCCAGCTTTAAGCTGGGTCTCCTTTTTTACTAGCCTAAACTCCACTACTATATCGTGCGAACTCGAATTCTGTGGTATCTACAAGAGGTAACGATGGAATGGTAGAGTGGAGTAGGTGTAGCAGACTGGTCTTCCTGAACCAAAGGGATAATGGGAACAGAGTGGTAGCTCTGAAGTGGTGGTAAGGCGGAGCAATTGGGTGGCGTGGTGAGAGTAGCTAGTAGTAGCTGACTAATGCTCCTGAGTCGAAGGATAGTGCGACTAAATAGGTAGCTCTGAAGTGGAGGCTTGCCGATTTTTTCGTAGAATGGTATGAAATGGCTCGGTGGCTGTAAATGGTAGGATGTCCCTGAGTCGAAGGGATAGTGCGAATAGATAGGTAGTCTTGAAGTGAGAGCATGCCGAGCTATTCGTGTTGAATGGTGGGGATAGTAGAATAGCTGTAGATGGTTGATGTTCCTGAGTCGAAGGGATAGTGTCGATAGAAAAAGCTAACCTCGGTAACTCTAGCAATCTGCGCCGCTAACTACTTTTTTCAGAAATAACCATTTTTTTTGTAAATGGATGTTGAAAAATGGAAGTTTATGTGTTACTTTTAATATATTGTTTCGAACTTATTGATCATACAGTTTGATTTGCGAAGAACGCAAATTTCGGAGATGGATTTTCCGAGGTTTGCGTTCTTTTTGTTGTGTTTGAAGGGAGGAGGTGATCGATTGAACCGCAGGAGAAGCCTGCTAATTAGTGTGATTGCTGCGGTGCTTGCTGGGTTGCTCGTATACGGGGTGTATGTGTTGCAAGTGAACCAGGTTGAGATGCAGCAGACGGTTCAGGTTGTGGTTCCGAGGGATTTTATTCGTGCGGGTCAGTTTATTCGTGACGATATGGTCGAGTTCAAGGCGATTCAGAAAGGAAGCTACACAGCGGACATGATGACGAGGCTTGCTGATGTTGTTGGACAGGAATCCATGATTCCCTTAGGTACGCAGGAGCCAATTCTGAAATGGAAAGTGAATCGCTATCATCTATTGCCCAATGAGCAACAAGCGACTTTTCAAATTCCCAAAGAATATCTACTCACGGTTTCCAATGGTATCCGCGCTGGAGATCGGGTTCGTATCTATGTATCGGGGAGTGATGGCAGCTCACGCAGGCTATTCGATGAGAGGGAAATTGCAGTTGCTTCTGTGAAGTCCTCTGCCAATGTGGAGGTGGATAATCCGAAAAATTCAAATCTGTTCTCCAAAGTTGAGGGAGATGAACAGAAGATGTACACCTCCAGACTAGAAGCAAATGGCGCTATTGATCAGATAAATTTAAATTTAACGGAGAAAGAATGGCTCCAGATTGATCAATTATGCTCTACGAAGAAGGCTAAGCTAGTCATTGCTTTCAGTTCCACGTCGATTCTTGTAGGGGAGTAGGAGAGAAGGAGAAAGAGGGGAGGGTGTCGGGTGAAGTGGAGAGTGGTGGCAGGGAGTCGAGTAGAAGTGGATGGTGGCGTGCAGAGTAGGAGCAGCAGTCCATTAACAAGCAACTAGGAGTGAATACTGCGTGAGATGTTAATTTATCAAAAAGAGAGGTGAAACAATATGCAAATCGGTCTAGTGTCGACGGATCAGCGTTTGATTGATGAGCTTACGAATGTGGTGTATGTGAAACCGTTTGGGTGGCGAATATTTTCGGAGGCGAATGATTTACAGCCTAAATCAATGGAGCTACCTTACTCGTACGTCATTATTTCTGATCGGGAGCTAGCATACGGGGAACTGGAGGAGTTTCTGGAAGGCTTGCAGGGGCAAGATCCAGCGATGAAGGTCATCGTGTTACTTTCGAATTATCATGATGCCTCGATCAATGAGAAATATGTGAAAATGTGCAAGCTGATGAAGCTGGATTATATCCTCCCAGGACGCAGTACGGCTGTGATTGCGGATGAAATCCGCGCATGGGTCGATGGGTCGAGTGGAGGACAATCGAATCAGGCGCTTCCTGGTAAATTGGTTACGTTCGTTGGCTCTACCCCGAATATTGGTACGACGTTGGCGTCTTTTGGCGTGGCCTGTATGTTAGCGATGGAGACTTCGAAGAAGGTAGGTTATCTTTGTTTGAATCTCAAAAGCTCAAAGCTCCATCGATACCTGGGGCGTGAAGAGCACCTTGTTACGTTAGATGGGTTGAGAGCGGAACTGAAGGCGCAAAGTTTAACGCCTGAAAGGTTACTTCACGTTTGTGATAAGCCGAAAGAGGCGCATGGGCTGCACATTTTATACGGTAATATGCTTCGCGAGCAGGCTGAGTTTTTTACACCAGCAGAAATTATTCATTTATTGCGGGTGGCGCGAGGCGCTTTTGACATCTGTATGATTGAAGTTAGCGCTTATTGGGATAATGCGGCGACGGTTAGCGGGCTGCTTGAAGCAGATAGCAAAATCGTTGTCACGACAGGGGATATTGCCCATTTTCAGGAGGATTTCTCAAGGTGGATTCGGCAGGTTGGGTCTGTATTTGGCTTGCAGCCGGATGCTTTCGAGCTTATGGCTGTGCAAACGGATCGGCATGCGAAGCAAAGTGAGTTCACGATCAAAGATATTCGCAAAGAAACGCAGCTGCATTTGATTGGACATGTCAGCAAACACGGGGATGCGCTTGCTCGTTGCAATCAAGGTAAGCTGATGGAGCTGTTGAGCTCAACGCATCCGATGCATCAAGAGGTGAAGGCTGTGGCGCGGAAATTCGCGGATTATTACAAGCTGCCTCAAAGGACGAGTGTGCGTCAGGAAACATGGTTTCAAAAGCTTCTCGCCGGCAAACGTGCGGTTAGCTAAATCCATATCAGGAGGGTAAGGGAGTGAGCGGGAAAAGATTTTCGATGATTACCTACATGCATGAACGTAGGACGGAAGAGGCAGTTGTTGGATTGGGTCACTATCCGAAATTACATGCGACCGGGTTAAACGATCCCAAGGATGGGATGGTCGAACGGACCAACGAAGTGCGTGCAAGCAGTAACGGTCAGGATCAGGCGGGTGAGGAAGCTTTTTTCCAGCAATGGGTTCAGGAGATTCGCAGTGAGCTTGTTTCCTTGAAAGGCAGATCAGAAAGCGAAAAGCAGCTGTATAACGAGACGTTGAATCGCGCAATCCTGGGCTATGAAGAGGATCGTGGCAAGCTGCTGGCGATCATTCATGATCTCGTGTCGAAAAGAAGGCTTTCCGGCATTCCTCCTCGGACTAGTGGTTATACGACGTTGCCTGAAGCGATTTTTGCCGAAATTATTGGCTTAAATGTCCTTGAACTTGTCCTCAAACAGAAGGAAGGCTTGGAAGAGATTCAGGTTGTGGGGAGGCAGATTTTTGAGGTGCGCGGTGGCATGGCAAGACCTTCTCTTTATGAGCTTCCATCGATCCGTGAATTAGAGCGAATTCAACAAAATTTGGTGTTATTCAACCACGATACCCTGAATCCCAGGAAGCGCTGGGCAGAGGTTGTGCTCCAAGATGGTTCACGTGTGACGATGACAGGCTTCGGATTCACAGCAGAACCGACATTAACGATTCGATTTTATACCGTAAAAAGATTTGATTTAGCCTCGCTTGCCTCGCCAGACCTTGCCACGATGGATGCCCGCATGGAGATATTACTTCGTTGTTTCATCCGCACGTATTTCAATTTGGTCGTTATTGGGCCGACAAACTCAGGTAAAACAAATCTTATCAAGGCGATCATCGCCGAAATGGACGATAATGAGCGAATCATTACGATTGAATCCCGATTTGAGTTGAATTTAATGCGAGATTTTCCACATAAAAATATCGTCGAATACGAAATAGACGAGGAAGATCCGAGGCATTCAGGTTTACAGGCATTTAAACTGGCGTTAAGGCAGTCCCCGAAGCGCATATGTCATGCTGAAATTAGGGATGAAGATGCTAATTTGTATGTTCGCGCTTGTACGCGTGGCCATGAGGGCAGTTTGACAACGGTCCATGTGAGTGAGCTGGAGGATGTACCCGATGCGATTACTGACATGTGCATGCTCGATGGCAGAGGGATGGATTCGAAGCGGTTGACGAAGCGGATTACTGAATTTGTTACACATATCGGCATTGAAATGCAGGTTGTTCACGGTAAAAGAAAGATTGTGCGAATCGTCGAATACCGCTATGAAAATGATTGCGTTTTCGTCACGAATCTAGCTCTTTATGACAACTCGACAGACAAATGGACATTTCCCGGGAAATTGTCGCTTCATGCATCGCGAAAAGTAAAGAAGGCTGATGCGGGGAGCTATTCGCTGTTGATAGAGCACGGATTTATCGAAAATGATGGGAAAGAAGGCGATTTAGAGGGGTGACTTTCGCCAAATATGTCTTTCTCTTGTTGTTATTTGTGATCGTTTTTGTGGTTTTTCAAGCTCTTCTAGAGCTGCTGATCCGACAACGCAAAGCCAGATTCAGGTTGCACTATGTAAAAAACGCCACAGTTAGCGCGAGATTAAGTGCTTATTTGGAGACATGGGGCTGGATTTATAAGCACATAAAGGAGCTATTGGAATCCGTCGAATCCAAATTAAGCATGCGAGCGATGCTGACGATAAGTCTAGTTGGGTTGTTGATGGGGTTGTTGGCTGGAGGATTGTTTTTTCAATCCTTAAAAGGAGCCCTTATCATTACCACGATCGGTGCTTCGCTGCCCTATTTGCTGCTAAGGGTCAAACTGGTGAGTGTTCGTTTGCGAACGAGGTTAGAGTTTCTCCCTGCTGTCGAAGTCTTTTACCAGACTTATATGATGGACCCTAATCAAAATATGAAAATCGCGCTGAAGTATTGTCTAGAGGAAAATCGAATTCTGTATCCGATAAGGCCTGTTTTCGAGCAGTTATATCGTCATTTGATGACGCAAAGGGATACAGAGGAAAGCTTGCGAATTTTCGCTCTCACGCTCGGTCATATCTGGGCGGATTATTTTACGGGGATCATGCGAGTGGCATTGAAAGAGGGAAGCTTTGTCGGAGATAGCTTGAAGGAGCTCATCAAGGATATGCGTAAAGCTCAGCGCTTTAATCAGATGGAACGAAATCGACTTTTGGAGATTCGCATTGCGAATTTTACACCAATCGGATTCATGGCTTTATTCATGTGGATTAATTTCAAAGTGAACGCGGACAATGCTTATTTGTATTACGTGATCGACCCGGCGGGGCGGAATATGATTTTGGATGCCCTTTTATTAATTTTCATTTCGTTTTTGATGGGGATCTACTTATCCATGCGAAGAATGTGAGGAGGTGAATGTTGTGGTTTTGGTCAACACCCAGCTGTTAATGCTGCAGTACGCTTCGCGTTTGCTATTATTTATACTTTTGATGATCATGATTTACCAAGGTCTTAGGTACATTCCGTTACGCAAGAAGAGATGGCGTTCTCTGCGTGTAAAAAGCACGCTAAAAGAGGCTGATATCCCCTCGTGGATGTATAAAATGCTTGGGATGAGCACGAAAGCGGTAGAGGAGAAGCGCCAATTGCTGTTGGGGTGTGGTATTTGGATGAATGCGAATCTGTATGAGGGTGTGAGAAGGCTGCTTCTAGGTGGTTCGCTTCTAATCGGAGGTATGGGGTATGCGGCTTTCCAGCGTCCTTGGCTCTCTTTGCAAATGCAGCCTGCTTATGTTCTTGTTGGCGCTGTGGTGGTGTCGATTTTTCTGATATGGGATGGAAAAGTGCTGGCACAGTTAAAAGAAAAGCGATCCCAGCGCATCGTGAGGGATATTTATGCAATCAGTCGACAGCTCTTGTACTATAATGAGTCGAAATTGAATTTGCATGACAAATTATCCTTATGTGTGGGTCAGACGACGTCGATTCGAGCTCATGTTCAACTGCTGCTGAATGAATGGTATCAGGGGGCAGAAGAAGCGATTTCCCATTTTAAAAGGAGACTAGGAACCGAGGAAGCTCATAGCTTTGGAGAGACGCTGAATGCGCTCAGGTTGAATGAGCATGGTGGCTATTACGAGCTGCTGAAGCAGCGGATTCAGGACTATAAAGAGAAGATGGAATTGATTCGCGACAGCAAGAAGGAAACGGTATCGTATGTGCTTTTTGTGCTTGCGGGACTGCCGATTCTGAATACATTTCGGGTGTTTATGTACCCTTGGATTGCCGAAGGACAGCGATTATTTGATGCTATTAACTAATGAGCGACGGGAGAGCGAAGAAATGAGAAATATTTTAGTAACAGTGATGATGTTGATTGTGGTGGCTTTATTGTTTACGACGATTATTAATGATGGATCTACGGGAATGAGACGTAATATTAATACGCATGGGACGACAGCGAATACGAATATTACGGCACTTCAACCATAGTGATGGCAGGCGATGTATGAGGTCTATTCTTGTGACGGTGCTGTTGATGATTGTCGTTATCGGTATTTATGTCGATGTGGTAGGGGGAAATACGGGGACACGCAGGCAGGTTAGCGATAGCGGGGCTAGAATTAATGGGTCTATCGAGCGGATTAATCCATGAAGCAGATTTTGGTATTTATCCTTTTTTCAACTATGCTTTGTTGGTTCATGTTTGCACCGGTTTATAAGCATATCGTGATTGTTCGACAGGCTGTGCTGCAAAAGGAAGTCGATTATTTGCTTGAGGTTGGCGCGAATGGCAGCCATGGGTATATCAATGCAGCGATGATTCAGGAATCCAGAGCTCGCATGGCGGAAAGAGGCTTCGTGCCTGGGGATATTGCGTATGTTGTGGGTACCAACACTGGTGTTAGTGGGATGAATGATGGAGCCCCCGTATGGCGAGGGACGGGCTTAAGGTTGACGATGACGTATCCGTATCACCGACTTTTTGTAATTGATCAACTTGTCGGAATTACCGTCCCTGCTGCCTCTGATCGTATGGGCGCAACAGGTATGAAAATGAGTGAATATGTGCCATGAGAGTTGAGGGATTGGCGTGTATAAGCTGCTATTAATGATCTTAATGAGCGTGGTGCTTATGTCTTTGTACGCCCTTCAAACCGATGAAGAATTAGCGATGCATACCGTGTTTCAGGGGAAGCATGCTCTGAACAATGCTGTACATGCGGCTGCTCAGCAAAGTGATGGGGCGAAGCTGGCACAGGGGATTTATTCGATTGATGAGACGAAGGCGAGAGAGGCTGCGATGGCCTATTTGCAGGCGAATTTACGCTTAGATGAGGATAATAGGCCATTGCCGGATACTTTTTTGCAGAGTACGGTGGTAGTTGAACTATTTAAGGTTGTTAATGAGGGGGAAATATTTCCCTATACGTATCAGGATGATGCGCATGACTATACGGTTAGGCTTGAAAGGCCTGGGGTGATTATGTTTATTCGATTGGCGTACCCACGAGCGTATAAGGTATTGCAGCCGATTACTTGGACGATCAAGGGTTCGGCGGAGATGGTGTTTTGAATGGGGGGCAAGGGGACCGCACATCAGATATCAGACATGAGACATCCAGATATCAGACATATAATCGATGTCGGGCAAGAATGATAACAATGGGTATTCATTGTATAATGAGGGTGAGGTGTGAAATTAACGGCGTATAGGAGTCGATTCGAATGACAATTTTTCAGCAAAGGCAGCAATTGCTGCAAGATGAGATGCGCAAGCGAGGATGGTCAGGCTTCCTGGTCACACAGAACGTCGATATATATTATTACTGCGGCTCGATGCAGACGGGGTATTTGTTCATTCCGACGGAGGGCGAAGCGATCTATCTCGTTCGTCGGAGTTTGGTACGAGCGGAGGAGGAAGCGGCAGCGGCCGTCGAAGCGCTTGGCTCTTGGAAGACGCTCGGAGAGCGGCTTCGCGCGCGCTGCGCGTGTGGCGATGCAGCGGCGGTTGAGCCGCTGCGTGTGGCGGTTGAGCTGGACGTGTTACCCGTCCAGCTGTACTTGCGGTTGCAGACCGCGCTGCCCGGCGCGGTCTGGGAGGACGGCGCGCTACTCGTGCGAGAGCAGCGCATGATCAAATCGCCGGACGAAGTCACGGCGATTCGGACGGCCGCGCGCGTCGTCGACGACGCGCTGGAGGCGGTCATCCCCCACATTCGTGAGGGGATGGCGGAATTTGAGCTGATGGCGCTCATTGAGCATCAGCTCAGGCTGCGCGGGCACCAAGGGCTGATGCGCATGCGCGCGTACAATTCCGAGTTGATCACCGGAATGGTCGCGTCAGGCGCTTCGGCAGCGGTGCCGACGTATTTTGACGGGCCGGCCGGGGGCACGGGGCTTCACCCGTCCAGCCCGCAAAGCTCGGGCCGCGCGCTGATTCGGCGCGGCGACCCGATCCTCGTCGATATCGGCTGCACCATCGACGGGTACTTGATCGATCAGACGCGTACGCTCGTGATCGGGGATCTAGAGCCTGAGCTGCAGCGAGCCTATGACGTGGCGGAGGCGGTCCTCCGCGCCACGGAAGCCAGGCTGCAGCCGGGCACGATTGCCGAGCATCTGTATCTGCTCGCGCTGGATCAAGTACAGGAAGCTGGGCTGGGCGCCCACTTCATGGGGTACGGCGCTGACCAAGTGAAATTCCTTGGTCACGGCATCGGGCTCGAAATCGACGAACTGCCCGTTCTCGCCAAGGGATTCAAATACCCGCTGGCGCCCGGCATGGTCATCGCAATTGAGCCCAAGTTCACCTTCCCGGGACGAGGTGTCGTTGGTATTGAAGATACGTATCTGATCACCGAAAGTGGATACGAGAAATTGACGTTATCCCGAGATGGGATACGTCGGATATAGGTTAGGACTCACATGATAAGTGAGATATTGCTCTATGTATGCTCCTGTACATAGATGACATAGTAGAGTGACCTAAGGGTGAAGTTAATCGAATAAATAGACTAACTCGAGAGAGAAGTGGCTCCTACGGCGGGGCAGGTCACAACTATTAATGAAAAAAGACTACCAATGGAGTTAAGGCTCCTTCGGTAGTCTTTTCATATCATTTTATTCATAAGATGTTCGATTAGATCCGCTCAATCACCTTATCAATCAAACCATACTCACGCGCATCCTTAGCTTCCAAGAAGTAATCGCGATCCGTATCCAGTTCGATTTTCTCAATCGGTTGTTTGGTCGTTTCGGAAAGAATGCGGTTGAGTGTGCTGCGCGTTTTGAGTATGTGCTGCGTGCGGATAAGGATATCACTCGCTTGCCCCTGCGCGCCTCCCCAAGGTTGGTGAATCATGACTTCGGCATTCGGGAGTGCGAATCGTTTGCCTGGAGCACCAGCGGTAAGGAGAACAGCGCCCATGGAGGCGGCCATACCTACACAAATCGTGGATACGTCAGGCTTAATGAAATTCATCGTGTCATAAATCGCGAGTCCAGCTGACGTAGATCCCCCTGGTGAGTTGATGTAGAGCGAAATATCCTTCTCAGGATCCTCCGCGGCTAGGAACAAAAGCTGGGCAATAATCGCATTCGCTACGTGATCATTCACCTCTGTGCCAAGGAATACGATGCGGTCTTTCAGCAAACGGGAATAAATATCGTACGAGCGCTCTCCGCGCGCGGTTTGTTCGACTACCATAGGTATGAAGCTCATTGCAATCATCCTTTCTATTGTGAAAATCAGTTTATTTTGTTTAATCTACTAAAATGTTTAGCCCATTAAGCGGCTTTGCATTGGATCGTATTCATATGAATCGTAGTCTTCTGGCTAAAACCAGAGGATACCATGATGAGTCGAACGGGTTCTTGATTTTGAAAAGCTGGGATCTCGCGAACGGTAACAGTTGCTTCAGAATCTATGATCGTGGACTCTTGTCGGCGATAGGTGTTGATGTCAATGACTTTGTTACTGGACGAGTCCTTTGGGCTGCGTTCGCTCGGCTGTTCCCAAGCAACGATAGGTGTTACTGATGACGGAGCGGAATCCTGCTTTTTCTCACTACTCATGCAAATGCCTCCTTATTCCTTCGGTTTGGGGTACACGGCTAGCAGCACATGGTAGGCGTCTTGGTTAGGGGACGGAGCCTGACTACTGGAGTACCGTTCTACTAATTGTTGAACCATAGCGGTGTATTCTTCAATGAACATTGACCGTTGCTGTTCGGAACATAAGTGAACCTGAAGCTGCAGCGTCGCACTCGGAATCGCTTCGCCGACGTCAGACTGCTCCATGAGCAGCATAGCATCTCGACGTATCCGCTCGGATGTCGTCACGAGATGAGCGAGAGAGCTTTGGTCCTTCAGCTTTTGCAAGGTTTCAGGTTTCATGCTGAGCGATTCGGCAAGAACAAAAGTTTTGGCGATGGATCGATAGAGCACCTCGACCAGATTGCGCACTTGGCGCGTACCTACGCGCGTGACTAGGCCGGCTTTCTCCAACGCCTTGAGGTGATAGTTGATGCGCTGAGCAGTCTCACCTAAGGTGCGCGCCACTTCCGCGGCGGATCCTGGATCTAGGAGCTGGGCGATGATTTCGCCACGAAGCGGATTGAGCAGCACAGTTGCCTGCTCCGGGGACTCGATGTAGTAGCTGTCTTGGATCTCTTTGTCTAGTGGCATGGAGTGGATAGCCTCCGTGTACAAAGTATATGTTACGTACAAATATTTTATTACGTGGAGCATGGAAAGTCAATGGGCGGGAGGATGGGTCCTATCGGGTGACAAATAAGTTTTGAAGTAGACAATAAAGTTTTGAAGTAACAAATAAAGTTCTGAAGTAACAAATAAAGTTTTGAAGTAACAAATAAAGTTCTGAAGTATAGAAAATGACCTTTTTGGCGAAATTGTATATTACCAAGATATATGGGACATTTGTCCTACGTAGTCAGCAGTTGCGTTCACTCCATTGGGTGAACGCATATTTTATTTTAGGGGGAATGAAGGATGAGTAGAGGAAGTGCTATACGAAAAACGCAGATGAACAGAATTAAGGACGGAAGAGGTCAAGGATACGGAAAGGATTATAAGCCTTTCATTCAAGCAAGTGACAACAAAGCTCCCTCACTTGGATATCTAATCAGGGAGTTAGGATGGAAGACTGGCAGGATACACCACACGCTTTCTAAAGAAGAAAATCGCTATCTAATGGTATTAACCTGGTCAGATAAAGTCGTAGATATAAGAGAACAATACCCACTTACACCAATTGAACGGAGTATTGAAATCGCAGAGCAATTGAATATTAAGCATGCTAATAAAGATAATGAACCAATTCTTACAACGACCGACTTTATGGTCACAATTGAGACAGAGAAAGGGTTAGAAGATGTTGTTAGAACGATAAAGATTCCTAGTGATTTAACTCCGAGGACGCTGGAACTCTTTCAAATAGAAAAAACCTTTTTTGAAGAGCAAGACATCAATTGGGGCATTATTCTTTCTACACATTTACCTATGAATCTAGTGAAGAATGTGGAGTGGATGTATGAGGGTAAATATTTGGATAGTAGAGAAGGAATAGACATAGAGGTGATCGATCATATCTCAGAGGCATTCCTTCATTTGCTTACAAAGAATAACGGTCAAATACCAATTCAAAAGCTATGTCAGCACGCTGATAAACAATTTGGATTAGAGGAAGGCTCATGTATGTTCATATTAAAACACCAGTTAGCTAACAAACATTGGCATACAGACATGATGAGTCAACAAATTAGAATGTCGAAACCATTAATCATTAGAGGAGGAATAATAAAATGATATTAGAGGGTTCTTTATATCATCTTTATAGTTTGAATGGCAATAACGATATTATTCTTAGAGTTCTTTGGAGTTCTGAAGATAAATCTAAAATAATTGTGATGAACACGACAAATTCAGAACATATGGAGTTCCCTTACATATTGGATTCAGAGGAGTTGATTAGCAATATACAACAAGAAAAAGCTATTAAATTAAACTACGAGCCTGACCAGCAGATCATGTATCCCACAGATGAGTATCTAATTAAATATGTTGAGAGTAGGGATACAAAATGGGAGATGATTAAGGACATAGTACAAATGGAGCCAGAGATTTACGATCCTAAAGTAAGATGGCAATTAATTAAAAGTGTTATGGAAAAATTTAAAGTTAAAGAAAATATTATTTACGATGCCTTAAAGAGGTACTGGTTCTACGGTAAAAATATGAATGGCTTATTAAATAATTATCATAATTGTGGTTCAAAAGGGGAGGAGAGAGTGTATAGCAAAAGACCAGGAAGAAAAGGTTCTAATATCTATCAGCTCAAAGAGAGTGACATTACTTATTTTCAGGAAGCGGTTAGTAAATATATCATTCAAGGTCGATTAAATTTTCGTGATGCACATCAACAGCTACTTGAGAACTATTATAAAAAGCCTGGATATCGGTTAAGAGGAGTACTAGTACCGATAATTGTCGAGAGTGAAGCACCAACAGAGCGTCAGTTTAGATACTGGTATAACAAGGAGTATCCGTTTAAAACAAGAAAGGCACATAAAGTCGGTCGAAGAAATGCCGAAAAGGATTTTAGAGCGCTATTAAGTAGTAGTTCAGTTTACGTCGAAGGACCAGGGGCTCTGTATCAAATAGATTCTACACCATCAGATGTTGATGTTGTTGCTTTAGACGGGAGGACCACGATAGGAAGACCGACTACTTTTATTGTTAAAGATGTGTTTTCTCGAAATGTAGTTGGCTATTCATCTAGTCTAAAACATGCATCTTGGATAGAAGGGGCAATGATGGCATTGGAAAATGCATCAGCCAATAAAGTGGAATACTGTAAGAAATTTAATGTTGATATTAATGAAGAGGATTGGCCCGCGGCAAACTTACCAAGAGAAATTGTTGCAGACAGAGGGGAAATGAAAAGTAAATATCCAAATGGGATCGTTACTTTAGGAATAAGAGTAGCTAATACACCGTCATATCGGCCTGAATTGAAGGCAGTAGTTGAACAACATTTTCGAATCAAAAATGATATGATCAAACGAATTTTAGGTAAAGCTGGTGCAATTACAAAGGGGAAAAGAGATCCAGGTGACCCTGATCCCTCTGACACAGCAGCAATAACTTTTGACACATTTAATAGAATTATGATTGAACATATACTTGCTTTTAACAAAATGTCACTACCTAGGGATTTTTTAGTTACTCCTGAGATGTTTAAAGAGAACGTAGAACTAACACCAAATGCGTTGTGGGAATGGGGAAAAAAGAGAATGCTTCTGCATGAAAGACCCAGTTCAACCATTCACTATGCCTTGTTACCAAAAGAGACAGCAAAAGTAACCAGATTCGGAATCGAATTTAAAAAACTTTGCTATAGCTGTGAAATCGGAGAGGAGAAGGGATGGTTTGATAGTGAGAGAATCGAAGGGAAATCTAGTGTCACTATCGCTTTTGATTCAAGAAACTGTAGCCAAATCATCGTTCAGTTACAAGATGCAACACTTATTTATTGTAGATTAACACTCAAATATCAAGAATATGAAAATTTATGTTTCGAAGATGTTAAAACAATCTTTGATTTTAGAAGCGAACAATATAAAAATAAATCCAATTCGAATAAACAAACAAAGGCGGAGTTTAATGCTATTTCTTCTAATGCAATAAAAGAGGATGTCAAATTGACCAAAGCTGAAAATGTAGGTAAAAGCAAATCTGAGAAAAAATCGAATAAGCGAGCAAAACGAGTCTATGAAGCAATGAAAAGAAGTTCACAAGCAGCTTTGACGGCAGTTGCTAAAGGAAACGACCATCATGAGTCACAAGTACTACAAACCAATGAGGTGAAAAAGAATAAGCTAAACAGTAACATTAATGATTTTCTAAAAAGTATGTATGAGGAGATGAGTGGTGCATGAATACGAATCCAAATTTAAAAGTGATAAGTGGTCGCCATTGCCAAGCGAAATATAGTGAACAGGTTATCCCGGAGAATCAAGGGAATCCTCACATAGAGGCACTACCCAATCGAATTGAGGATAAAGACATATTTATTAAATTATTTAGCAAACCTGCCTTTAAAGGAGATTTATTTCAAGTTGACATCGAGGATCGACTAGCATTAGTACAACAGATCGGCAAAAGTTTCTGGTTGCCTCCAGCATCTCAGTTTTCAAAATATCGGCAGCTTTACAACATGATAAAAATTGGTTATCAATCAAGGAACCCGTTGTCCCCGGAATATAATAGACAGTATGCGATTGGAATAGAAGAGATATTTGAACATGGTACCGATGACGAAGGAAAGAACCTTGCTGGGGTCTGTCATACTGCCGAAATGTATGCTGAGATTGGTTTGAGTGGCGTTGGTAAAACCCTCGCTCATAAAAAATTGTTCGAGCTATTTCCACAAGTTATTCATCATACCTCTTATAAGGGTAAACCACTTAAACGAACTCAGGTAGTATGGTTGCATATTGAATGTCCAAGTAATAAATCACTTGGTGCTCTATGTCGTAATTTTTACTCACAAGTTGATAGAATATTAGGCACTGATTATTACGAGAAATTCGGAGAAAGGGGGGGCACGATTGAGAAGTTAATAAATAGAATGGTTAAAGTTGCTAATCTTATTAACCTGGGAGTACTAGTCATTGATGAGATCAATAGAGTTCATAAGGCGCATTCTGGTGGCGACGATCGAATGATCGAATTTATTACTGAGCTTACAAATACAATCGGGGTACCTATTATCATTATGGGAACGTTCAAGTCACTATACTTGTTTAAGAATTCATTAGCTAATTCTAGACGTGGTATTCCTGATTCTTACACTGAAAATGTCACAGGTCGCATGTTAGAGGATAGTGAAGAGTGGGAACAACTTATCACAGCCTTGTGGGATTTACAATATACACTAACGAAGACAAAACTTAATGAGGAAATTAAGAAAGTTATGTATTACCATAGCATGGGGATTGCAGATATAACCGTAAAATTATTTATGCACGTTCAATGTCAAGCCATTCTTCAAGGAGGTACAGAAGTTATTACCCCTGGCTTAATTCGTGCCGTTGCAAATAACAGTCTGAGGCTGGTACAACCTTTTTTCGAGGGGATAAGAAGAAATGAGGATGCAGCTTTAGAAAAATATGAGGACGCGAATCCCAATTGGAAAGAATTTAACGAGTATTTAAAAGAGGTTAATCATAGGGTTTATGTACATGGTGATTTAGCCGAACAGCATGAACGGGTGATTCAATCGAAGGAAAGGGAAGAAATCCTAGCTAATCTCATACAATTTGCAAGTAAGCTGGTTGACATCGATAGAGCTGAGTTACTTTCAAGAACAGTGTATGACGCTAGTAGCGGAATGGGAGATGTTAGCTCGATGTATCAACAACTAGCTGATCTAATATATAAACCAGAGCAATCCAAATCGGATAAGGAAAAAGGAAGTTTGAGTACGCTACCAAAACTTGCAAAAATCCAAAAGATAAATCCCTTAATGAGTGAATCAGATCTTAGGTTTATTGTGGATAATGGGGCAATCAAAGAACTTTCTGTTGAGGAATCATTGTTTGAAGCTGGTGTAATTAAAATACCAACAGAATTTATTGGTTAATGAGGAGGAGACAAGTTGATTGTGTCATTTCCAATGATGTTACCTGATGAACTTTTCTATAGCTGCTGTGCAAGGTATCACAATGAAAGTGGTAATGAAGATGTCATGCAAACTCTTAATGATTTGTTTGGAAAACCCCACATGGTCCTTGACCCGACATACCCGAAAGGGTTAAATAACTTTGTAGCCCAAATGAATACTAGCGTCCAAGTTGACCAAATAATCAGAGAGCATACGATTTTCCCTCTATTCGTTCCTTTTCTTGATAAGAGAAGGCTTGATCATTTATATAAGATGTTCAGTGGAGAGGGTAAAAACTACGCAAATCATATTCTGGGAATAAAGAATGATTTAAGAATAATCTCATTTAAGTATTGCCGGATGTGCTTATTGAATGATGAAGTGAGGTTTGGCGTACCCTTTTGGCATAGATCACACCATTTGCCAGGAATACATAGTTGTTTAATTCATCATGTGCCATTAGAGTCACATTGTCCTGTTTGTTCAATACAATTCAGACCCGTAAAGGGGAGTTTAACTCGGCTAAATCGATATTGTGAAAACGGGCACGATTTAACAAAGGTCGTTCGAATAAATAATTCTCGCGACGAGCATCTTGAGCTGATGAATGGGCTAGCACAAGATGTTAGTTTAATATTTCATCTTGATGAAGTTACATATAATTGGAGCGATATATATATATTAGGCTTGAAAGAGCTAGGATATGGTGGATTAAATCGAAATGTTAATTTAAGGAGATTACGGGGGGACATGCAAAAGAAATATCCAGAGTCGTTTCTTGTTCGATTAGGATGTCAATTAGAAAAGAACGGAGATTGGCTTACGAAAATCTATTTAAAGAAAACCTCTAGCTTCCATCCCGTTCAACATCTTTTGATGATTCGGTTCCTGTTTGGTTCTTCGAAGGAATTAATAGCCTGGATAGAAAAAAGTAAAGATAAATATCAAAATATACTTGCTGCATGAAACCACCAGGATCTTCCTGATGGTTTTCTTTTGTGCCAGCATATGCGCTATTCAGGAATTTCAGAATGCAGCAAAAACTTTTTCTATGCTGTGTAGCAATGTAAGAACTTAAACGCCTGTTAGTAAGTTCAGAAGCTAACCTCAGTAGGGCAACTTTCGTTCAAAATATGAGCTTCAAGTAACTCTTCTATATGGGGGGAGCAATTGTGAAATTGTGTACAGGTATTTTTAATAGATTTTACTGTCAGTGTTTTCACTGAACTTCTTACTTTTTCAATAGCTTTAGGGAGTATCCTTTTTAGAAAATCTTCCCTAGATTCGTGGATTTTATCAATGTAGTTATATGTTTTAGGAAGCATACTTTTATTCTTACGTGATCGAATCCTATATAGATCAGTTTTTGCAAGTCTACTAAGTACTGAATTCTTTGATATAGAACGCATTGGATTTTCAATTAGAATATTATGATGCAAAAATTGAATTTTCGTAAGAAGGTCACTATCAAGAGAATCGTATTTAAGGTTACGAGGGCTAGGTTTTCGACGAGGCAAAATTGTTTCCATCCACTCTTTTTCGTGTTTTTTTAGAAAGCGATAACGACTAGAACCAAATTTTACTTGAATCTGTACTCTTGTTAGTCCTGTTTCTTGATCAAGTAACTTTATAAGATCTTGTTTAAGGCGGTCAACATTGTTGAGGTGAACAAAGTGTAAATCGAATTTCCTAATGAATCTATCTTGTTTAAACTTTTTTTTCTTTTCATCTAAATATTTTTTTACTGTAGATTTATTAGATAGTACGACCTTGCTTATTTTAATATATGAATAATTTGAAGTATTATAAAGCTTGTCGACAGTGTTTTTCCATAGAAAACCCATGTCAACAATAGAGTAATGCTCCTCGTCTTCGTACCCCCATTTGCTTTGCCTAGAATAACTCATTCCACAAACTGGACAGGTAAATGATCCAGAAACATAATGATGTATACTACGATTACAAGAGGTAATATTTCTCTTTCCGTACTGCGAGCAAAAACGATTTACACACGGCCATGGCCCACAACCAAATGGTAAAGGATAGGAGTAGGCAACTGTATTATCTAAGAATTCGTTAAGTGATTGAGTGAGAAACAAAATGATTGAAATATAAAAAGGGATGTACTTCGCCATTTGATTAATGGTTAGAAATTCCATAAAAAAAATTCGTGAGTTAACTAATTCTCTCGTAACCCCAAGGATTGAATAAAATTCTTCTCCATGAAAAGAAATTAGATCGTATAAAAAGAGTTTTTTATTAACAGTCCCTTTAAAATTTATGTATCCTTTTAAACCAACGTATGTAAGTATTCTGTTGAGTAATTCTTCTGCATGCAGAGTTGAGGAAGGCTCAGAAAGTTTAATAAGAGAGTTATATATATTTAATATTTGTTTATGAGCTGGTACGTACTCATTGTATGATACCGGATGATGATTGCTACATTGTGGAAGTGAAATCAGCTTCTGATTCCATTTCTCTGCAAATGGTACATTACATTCGCGGCAGTTCGTTAAAAGTGAAACGTGATGAGTTGGGCAAGAGGAAAGAAAATGAAATTGATGGGTACGATGAACATATATTTCTTTATGATTTTTTTCATCTTCACCTATACAGATTGGACAATACCTGATTTTTGGACTGACTAAGTTATTAATGGAAAAATTACACCGTATAGATGGGGTGGTTAAAATTGTACTAAATTCCTTTTTTGATATAAATGGCTTAATGTAAGGGAGAAAAGTGTGATTGTTAATGAATTGTTGTTTCTCTTCACCAGAGAAACATAATCTTTGGAATAGAAATTCCAAATTCCTTGGTAGTACATCTTCATTCTGGGGCACATTTACCGAGAATAATTCTAACTTTGATTTGCGAAAATCACCATTCGTTGAGTCTCTGTGATATCTGTTGAGTAAACTCCTCAAGTCTTCATTCGGATACAAAATTGGGAAATTAATCAGAGTATCCAATCTAAGCACCTTCTTTTATTGATTCATGTATAAGAGTATTGATTTTACATGCATATAAGTATTTATTAGTGCGTTTCTGGTAATAATTATATTAAGTTTAACTAATAGTTTAGTAGAAGGAGATGCAAGAAATATGGAACAAGTGGAGTACATGCTTTGCGATGAGGCAGTTATCACAAACAAGGGATTCTTTTTTAAGGGTAACTACTATACATGTCAATCTGCCTTAAAAAAACAGTTGTTTAGTCCAGAGAACTGCGTGGATCGAAAACTTGTGGAAGTTCTTTACGAGCCACTCTCAACTGAGAGGATTTTACTTAAATTAGAAGACTGGAAGTACTTTTTTGCTTACTTATTGAAAGAGGATGATACTATGACTCGAGAGGATGTAGAGGAGTATCATAGGAAAATACAAATTTTAAAGCAGAACCAGGTAAAGGTAGAGAAAAGAAAAATTCAACGAACAATTATTGTAGCTGACAATAATAATTGCAGTTGAATTCATCAATACTGACTTATTTATATACTTTCAACACTTCACGAATAACACTTTGAAACATAAGAATTTCATTGACCTCAAGCTTACTGAGTACATTAATAATTTCACTTGTAGCTGCTTCATGCACAGATGAAATCGTGTGGAGATCATTTGATTCTGCAGACTTTAATAAATCTGAGAGATTAACAGAAAGACAATCGGCGACTTTCTCAAGATTACTCAATGAAATATTGCGTTCTCCTCGCTCTAACCCACCAATGTAGGTAAAATGAAATCCTGATTTTTCACCTAACTCTTCTTGTGAGAAACCTTTAAGCTTCCTTAGTTCACGGATAGTTTCACCTAAACGAATAAGTAAAGTTGACATTTAGTATCCCACCTTTAGTTAAAGTTTAGATAAGGGATACAAATGTAGTAATGGGTATAAAAGTATTATTTATATAGTGCAATTAAGTATTATATATGTAGTGTTAGTTACTATGCAATCATGTGTAATAATCAAATATTAAGGGAGGCGATTAATTAAAAGAATTAATTAAATTTATTGAGAAAACAATATTATATACGTTTGCGTAGTTTCATATGTTTACTTTATATATAGAATATAAAGACAACCAAGTTGACATTTATTGATTTTGATGTAAAAATGAATTAACTGAATGTTCGAATAAAATTCATTGACGAGAAAGAGTACGCTAATCCCCTTGATCCGCAGAGAGTTGGTGCATGCTGAAAGCCAACGTTCAAGACTTAGCCGAAAATCCTCTCCGAGAAGGAAAGCTGAAGTAATTGAGTAAGCTGACCCGGGTTCCTGCCGTTACAAAGGATGCGTATGATGGTACGTAGTAAGAGGTGTCGTAAGATCATGTTGTACATGATCGTTACGGAACTAGGGTGGTATCGCGAGATGAAATCTCGTCCCTTATGGGGCGGGATTTTTTTGCGTTTTCTACGTTTTCGTCAATGAATGAACTTCAAGTTGTAGTTAAAGAGAGGATGGGAAATATGAGAAAAGTTGATGTGAAAGAGAAGGCAAGGACCAGGGAACTTCGTGTTCTTGAGCAGTGGAAACAGAATGATACGTTCCGTAAATCGATAAAAAATCGCGAGGGGAAACCGAACTTTGTTTTTTACGAAGGACCTCCAACTGCGAATGGAGAGCCTCATATCGGCCACGTACTTGGGCGTGTGATCAAAGACTTCATCGGCCGTTACAAAACGATGTCCGGCTATCGTGTCGTCCGCAAAGCAGGTTGGGATACACATGGACTTCCTGTCGAGCTTGGTGTGGAGAAAAAGCTAGGAATTTCCGGCAAGCAGGAGATTGAAACCTATGGAGTTGCCGAGTTTGTGGAGAAGTGCAAAAGCAGTGTTTTCGAATATGAGAAACAGTGGCGTGAAATGACCGAAGCCATCGGATATTGGACCGATATGGAAAATCCGTATGTTACTCTGACGAACGATTATATTGAAAGTGTATGGCATA
Organism: Paenibacillus sp. J22P143; assembly: GCF_059692035.1. Classification (NCBI taxonomy): domain Bacteria; kingdom Bacillati; phylum Bacillota; class Bacilli; order Caryophanales; family Paenibacillaceae; genus Paenibacillus; species Paenibacillus sp. J22P143. The sequence continues at coordinate 10,725 of NZ_JCAUAQ010000021.1, read as the reverse complement.
TTTTATCCACGATTCATCGAAAAGGACTTCTGTATAAAGGTCATCGCGTAAGCCCGTACTGTCCTGATTGTCAGACAACACTCAGTTCTCATGAAGTTGCTCAGGGCTATGAGGATGTCAAAGATTTGAGTGCCACTGTGAAATTCACAAGTCAAATAGGACATGAACATTTCCTAGCATGGACGACAACGCCGTGGACATTGCCTGCAAACGTCGCTTTGGCTGTGAATAAAAATTTGGATTATGTCAAAGTAAAAAAGCATAATGAAGTGTATATCGTAGCAAGTAATCTAGTCGAAAAGGTTATGAAAGAAGACTACGAGATCCTAACCACGCATAAAGGTGCTGAATTCATAGGCACGCCTTATGTGGCACCATTTGGCTATGTAAGTGTGAACAAAGGACATTTCGTTGTAGACGCGGACTATGTAAGCGACACTAGCGGTACGGGGATCGTCCATATTGCTCCCGCACACGGAGAAGATGATTACCGCACCGTTCGCCAACATGAATTGGATTTCGTGAATGTCGTGAATACGGCAGGCCGATACGTGGATCAGATTACGGATTTTGCAGGACGGTTTGTGAAAGATTGTGACATCGATATTGTGAAAAACTTGTCGGAGCGTAATCTCTTGTTCGCTAAGGAACGTTACGAGCATAGCTACCCATTCTGTTGGCGCTGTAAATCGCCGCTTCTCTATTACGCGACAGAGAGCTGGTTCATCCGAACGACAGCAATTAAAGATCAATTGATAGAGAACAACAGTCAAGTTACCTGGTATCCTGCGCATCTTCGCGAGGGACGATTTGGTAGATTTCTGGAAGAACTCGTCGATTGGAATATCAGTCGGAATCGTTATTGGGGGACACCGCTGAATGTATGGGTATGCCAAGATTGCACAGCGGAATATGCGCCAGACAGCCATAAGGATCTCCGGGAGAAGTCGATTCACCCGATCGAGGAAAGCCTTGAGCTGCACAAACCCTACGTGGATGAAGTGAAGCTTCGCTGCACTTGCGACGGTATCATGGATCGAACGTCGGAAGTGATTGACGTCTGGTTCGATAGCGGCTCCATGCCATTCGCCCAGTATCATCAGCCATTTGAGCATACGGAGCAATTCCAGGAGCAGTATCCTGCCGACATGATCTGTGAGGGGATTGATCAAACGAGAGGTTGGTTTTTCAGCTTATTGGCTGTCTCCACACTCTATAACGGGAAAGCTCCGTACAAAGCTGTCCTCTCAACAGGTCATGTACTCGATGAGAAAGGTCAAAAAATGTCCAAGAGCAAGGGCAACGGAATTGATCCATGGGAAATCATCAACGAATTTGGAACGGATTCTTTCCGGTGGGCTTTGTTAGCTGACAGCGCACCTTGGAATAGTAAACGCTTCTCCAAGCAAATCGTAGCCGAGGCAAAATCCAAAGTCATAGATACGATTCATAACACCCATGCTTTCTATGCGTTGTATGCGACACTTGATAAGTATATGCCAGAGGAACATCCGCGGCAGTTCTCTATGAATGTACTGGACCGATGGATCGTGTCGCGATTGAACAGCACGTTGCAGGGGGTTGTGAAGGGGCTGGAGATCAATGATTTCTTAAACCCAGCGAAGCAAATCGAAGCGTTCGTCGATGAACTAAGTAACTGGTACATCCGACGTTCGCGGGATCGCTTTTGGGGGAGCGAGTTAACTGTGGATAAATTATCAGCCTATCAAACTTTGCGCGACGTTTTGCTGACCCTTGCACGAATGATAGCACCATATGCGCCGTTTCTTGCAGATGATTTATACGATAATTTGGGTGGTATGAACAGTGTTCACCTAACCGATTATCCTACGGTGAATGAGTCTATATACGATGTATCGCTTGAAAATGATATGGAAGCTGTGAGACAAATCGTTGAGTTGGCTCGTAACATCCGGAATGAAACGGGAATCAAGACTCGGATGCCGCTGTCTGAAATGCTCATTTCGCTTGAGTGTGAATACAACCTAGACCAATTTGAAGCTATCATCAAGGATGAGATCAATGTCAAAGAAATCCACGTTGTACAGAGTGATGCCGGTTTCGTACGCTTCCTTTTCAAATTAAACTTGAAGACAGCAGGTAAAAAGTATGGGAAGCTCGTGGGACCCGTGCAAACGTATTTGAAACAGTTATCCGCTGCACAAACAAAAGAAGCCATCGATAATGGCTATCTGGATGTTATGGTGGAGGGGGAATCTGTGCATATCTTACTTGACGATTTACTTGTAGAAAAACAAGCGAATGAAGGTTTTGCATCAGCAACGGGTTACCAAATGACAGTTGCCTTAAATACTATAATTACCGAAGAATTAGAACAGGAAGGTATAGTTCGGGAGGTTATACGTACCATTCAGGACTATCGTAAGAAGCTAGGGCTCCCCATCGAAAAACGCATTAATCTCGTCCTCGATGTGGATGAGAAGTTGAAAACAGCATTATTACGGTTTGAGCATCTATTGCAGGAAAACGTACTACTAACCCAAGTTAGATATGCAAAAGAAACCGAAATGGATTCTGTTTCGTGTGGGGAAAATAACTTTGGCTTGCTGATTGAGTAATTTATAGCAAAATAATCAAACTGGCTGCCTGCATACTGGGGCAGCTGTTAAAGTTACGGGCAATAAGGTTGAATATGATAAAAGTTGCTTAATCGGGAAAATTATTGAAGAATTGATCCATTTTTTACAGGAGGAAAATTATGAGAAAGACTGGATTGTGTCTTTTGGTAATGTTTTGTCTAACCTTTTTGAATCCATTTTTGCCACAGTTAAGAGCGAAAATGTCCATTTTCTCGCCACAGCAAATGATTGATATGTCAGATTGCGTTGTGTTGGGTAAAATTGAAAAAGAGCTTATTTCTATAAAACAAAACGCTGAATATACAGCGATACACACCGAAGTAACTATTTCACTTGAATCCGTTCTGAAAGGCGATATTTCACAAAAGGAAATTGTATTACAGTACGATTCTCGAACAGATAGAATGCGTACAGATGGTGTAGACTTTGATTTTCCTAAAAAAGGAACGAAGGTTATGCTTTTGTTAAAGCAAGGAAGAAGCGGAATAGCACTTACGTATGCAAACAGTATTTGTTTAATCAATAAAAATATAGTTTCGTTGTATAAAGGTACTGAATTTGTGGGTAATTGGAAAATTACAGATTATAAGAACACCTACCAAACCTTTTACGACAAAGCTCTTTTGACTTACTAAACGCTAACGAAAACTAATAGTTCAAAGCCAACACCGATTGAATTTCTGGAATAGTAACCAGACGTTTTGACATCTTGGTGTGGGGGAATAGAGGAAAAGTACCATTTTCCATGTTCATCCAATATGGGCGCATTCTCCAACGATTCCCGTGGAGGTTCACCCTCCGACCAGAACCATCCCTTTGCAACATTGCAACTCCTTGATGAGCTGCCTGATCGTTTGCTTCGTGCTTCGGTTTTCGGGAATCGACAGCACCAGTTCAATCCCGAATCGACTGCTATCCGAATCGAAATCCTGCTCCCGACTCGAGTGCCCACCCGCATGTCCGAAAGCATCGGACAAAATGATTAAGCCCTTAGGGAAAGCATCCCAAGGGCTTTTTTGTGCTTAAAAGTTTGGTTATGATTATTAAATAATTCCTAATTATCTTCAAGTAAAATATAGGCTTCCATTCCTTTATCAAACACAATTATCTGCCTAGCATCATTATACACCATGTCATTAATTTCAAGATGACTCAGCGTTTTCTCCTCGCCGGTTACCTTTTGCTTTACTTTGTATTCCATGACCTCAACCCCTAAACAATAAATTCCTCGAAGACAGGCAACCGCATTAAACCTGATTTATACCAGTCCCGGTACTTCACCTTACAACGTACTAATGGTTTAACAAATACGTGATCTTTGCTCTCACCACTTTTGTATGCTTGGAATACTGGCCACATGGATTGGCGGGCTGACTGGGTTATTCCCAACTCCAAAGCACCGATTGGTCTAATTTTGTCGCCATCTGGATAACCAAGTAGCCAGGAATGTTCCTTCTTGCTATATCCAGTTATATAGACTTCTGCTTTTTGATAATTAATTACCTTTTGCCATGACCACGAGCGAATTGAGCGCGATAATCGTAAATCCGTTTCATACTTCGAAGCCTTCTTTTTTATCACGATTCCTTCAAGCCCATGCTGACATACGATATTAAAGAAATCTTGTGTGCTTCCCTGTATTGGTCGTACAATTCTGTAGTTTTCATTTTCCTGCACAGCCTCTTCAAGAAGCTGCTTTCGTTGTTCTAACGGCATACTAGTTACATCTACGCCGCGGTGGTACAAGATATCAAACGCCATAAATACGATTGGCTTTCTATTCTTGCTGGATCGGAATCCTGTGTTACACGCTTCGAAATCGGCTCGACCTTTTTCATCAAGTACTACAATCTCGCCATCTAGGATGGTTCCTTTCGGAATAGGCGGGTTGTGCAGCTCTGGATATTTAGCTGTTGCATTTGTGTTTTTTGTATATAGATTTAGTTCATCCAAATTAGAAACGATCAACCTTATGCCATCCCACTTGAGTTCGGCAAAAGTGGAAGAGTCATCAAATGCCAGATTGTTTTTACTGTATTGTAGAAGCATTGGAGGAATAAACATTTTCTTCATCACCCATAATAATGGTACACCTTAGAGCAGTCTGTGACTAATGGAATTTGAAGGAATTAAGGAGCCTTGTTAAATGAAAAAAATAGTAATCCCCAGTTCATTTGTTTGTTTGAGCATTGCAACTGCTATCTCATTTCCAGTTTACTTCGCTCTTAAAGGAAGATGAACCACATGGATGAAGAAGTCCAGAGTCATGAGCTCCGGGCTTCAATTAAATAGGCTTTGGCAGCCATGTATATAACCTGGCATAGCTTAATACAGGCTGACCGCAAATGACATAATCGGGAGCTTGTTGATGTAACTAGTCTATGATCGATGAATAACCTATATAGATAGCAAATCCCTGATTGGCCATAAATGGCCAATGGGGATCTTTTTTATTTTTAGTACTTACATAGCGAATGCGTGTTCGTTATATAATAAATTATACGAACATATGTATTGTGATGGTGGTGAGAAGATGAGTGTTATATCAAGAGTTGAGAATGCGGAGGATGTTCAAATTATTAAAGAGTATACGTTATTACTCATTTTGCTCGATATGTTAACCAGGGACATGGAGGAGCTGAAGATATATAAAGATAAAATCGTATATAACCATGTTCTCTTTTATTTGAAAGAAGTGGAGAGCGATATTTACCCCCAAATACAAATTATTAAGAACAGTATGAAGAAGAGAGATATCAAAGTGCTCAGCACAACCACGAATGCAGTCGGTATTAACATAGAATACAAAGTCCGAGGTTATATCTATTATTTCACGATGTTACGAAGCTTAGTTAAAGCAGAACTAATGACTACGCTGATGAACATGCGGAGGCGAGTTTAGATGAGTAAAAAATGCGAAAGGACAATTTTCCTATCGGATTGTCAGTCATTCTATGCAAGCGTTGAAAAGGCTACTCATCCTGGCCTTGATAATTTACCTGTTGTTGTAGCTGGGGATCCGACCAGGAGATCAGGAATCATTTTGGCGGCATGTCCTATCGCAAAAAGCTTTGGTATTACTACAGCCCAGCGTCTTGGTGAAGCCTTACAACTTTGCCCAAATGCTATTGTAATGCGTCCGCACATGCAGCGCTATATTGACGTATCGCTTGCGATAACAGGTATATACGAAAAATATACTGATCTCGTAGAGATATTTTCAATCGATGAGCAGTTCTTGGATGTGACTGGTTCACTCAATCATTTCGGTTGTACGCCATATGAACTGGCAGTAATGATTCAACAAAAAGTTGCTGCATCCATGAACGTTCGAATTCGAGTAGGAATTGGACCGACTAAAATACTTGCAAAGCAGGCAACTGATAATTTCGCAAAGAAAAATCCGAGTGGAATATTTACGCTTGGCAAGGATGACGTTGAGCGATTCCTTTGGCCGTTATCCATCGATAAGATGTACGGAGTTGGTTCACGAATGACACGCCACTTTGTCGCTCTTGGTATGACAACTATAGGTCATGTGGCTAAAACCCCACTAGCAACGCTAAAACAGAAATTTCGTGCACGTTTCGGAAAGCAATCGGATATTCAAGCGGAAGTAATGTGGAGAACGGCAAACGGATTAGACGATAGTCCTGTTACACCTGGAACATTTGATATCGAACCAAAGTCAATTGGCCACGCTATGACGCTACCTCGCGATTATTTGACGGTTGAGGAGGTTGACATAGTACTGTTGGAGTTAACGGAAGAAGTGTGCCGCGATGCTAGGTCGAAGGGATTTACAAGCGGGACAGTCCACGTTTTCTGTATGTGTTCGCCATATGACTCTCCAACAGGCTTTAGTCAACAACGAAAGATGCCACTAAATACAAATCATACGTTGAAAATTTACAACTCTGTGCGTGAAATATTTCGCCGCAATTGGAACGGATTACCTGTAAGGAAAGTAGGCGTTACACTGGGAACACTTGCAGAGGAAGAAGTTACTCAACTTGATCTTTTCGAAGATGTGACGAAATTACGTGAGCTTGATCGCGTAGTGGATGGAATAAAGGACCGTTTTGGTAATACAGCAATCATTCGTGCTTCGAGTCTAATGAAAGCAGGATTGGCAACGGACAGGGCCGGTAAAATTGGGGGGCATTATAGATGAGCAAGAAACTAGAAATGAACGGTCTATGGGAATCAAGTCGGATGATGCTTCCTTTATCTACGGAAATTTGAACATAATAACATTTGAGCATAAATATTAAAAAAAGCCAAGCTATTTCGGCTTTTTTTAATTTCCAGCAATCTTATATTGTTCATAAATGCCCCCTTTATTAATATGGAAATTAGCTACATATCCAATGAATGATTTTAAGCAATATGTTGTGCATAATTAGGAGTTGAACTATGGAAGTCACTCTATCATTTAGATTCTAGGCCACAGAATGTGATTGTTAAGGTAAAGGATTATCAATACGCGAATTGCCAGATTTCTTCAATACGAAAAGGTACATTCGGTTGGGATTTTGTGGAGTTTAAGGAACACACGTATATAAAGATGGAAAATCGGTACATGCTGATTTATCAAAGCGCAGAAAGAGTCACGTTGACGCTGTCGCCTGCAAGGTAGGCAAAACCCCAATATCAATTAAAAAGTTTTTCTATCGAACTACCCCAAGTAATTCGATACGTATTGAAATGGTTTCTTTTTCAAAATATTCGGGTTGGATTCTTCTTACGGTTACCGATGCATCGTTTTCATTTGGCACATCAAATTCATTTGAGAATAAGACTAAATCCACAACTAAATTAAGAAGATCTTCGATAGCACCTGTTTCTATTTTAGCTTTTACTGATGAAGCAAAGCTTAAAATGGAAGAACGAGATACTTTAACTTCGATAGTTATAGAACCAATGTCAATATCCAGACCTAATGAAACTCCTTTGTTTTTAGATATAATATCCATATCAATATCTACATCTTCAAGCCTGATTATTAGCTGCCCAGAAGCTCTCCATATATTAGCACCTCTGACCCTGTAGAGAGCTTGGATTGAACCACCGGCTTCAACATCATCAAACTCAATTTTAATACCATCATTCTGAATTGTAGCATCATCGAAGTTAATTTTTACCCAATATTCTGCACTTAAACGTAGGTCACCCCCTTGACTCCATCCATCGCTTTTTCCAGCATTGAATGATTTGATTGTTTCAGTTAAGGCTTTTTGACTTATACCAAACCCTATTTCAGAATGTAAATTACGTGCAGCAATAAGATTCCTTAACATTGGTTTGTCACTAATTTGCAAGGGGTTATTCAATGCTTTGGTATTGCATTCACCGGTTCCATATATTGAAAAAATGGGGATAATATAATTCAGAGTTTTTCCGTTAACAATACCTGATTTATAATCAAATTTAATAAAGTAAGCTCTAATTTTATCCAAGTCACTCCAATTGCTTGGTAATAATACTTGAGCAATGATACTTAATAATACTTCACCGAAATCTGTATCTACTTTCCCTTCCGATATTTCTAATATCATTTGTCCTTTATACTTTTCAAAATCATCATTTGTAGGAAATAGCCTGTCAAATTCCTCTTGATCTTCAATTTCTAGATTCTTATCGATTTGTAATGCAGCCTTCACGAAACGGAATTCAAAATACCCGTCAGAGTTGATAAGAATGGATGGTAATGCTTCGACGTGAAATTCAACGTGCCATCTGAAAACCCTTATTGGTCCTGAGCTCAACATAAGTTGAAATCCGATATTAAAATCTATTGTCCCAGAGGTATTATTAATTTTAGCCAATATTCTTACAGGGTACCCATTATATTTTTCATCAAGGTAACTAAGCATGATATCATAGCTCATATTGTTAGGAAGTTTCTTTTCCCAATTGTGTTCTGAGTAAAATAGATTTGAAAAGATGGTTATTAGATCATCACTAAACGCGTAGCAGATCGGATTTACAATGTTTTCTTTGCTTGCATCGGAAAGGGATGACCTTACAACATCCTGAACTTGTGTAAAATCAGGTAATGTTTTAAGAGCTAAATTAAACTCTTCTGAAGGTGACATTTCGGATATGCTAAATGCAGTTTTAACTTCAACATTTAAAGGAAAGAGTAGACCAGTTCCGCCATTAAAAACAACCAAAGTTTCTGTACGATTATTTATCTCGTAGACGATCGATTTCTCCTCATAGATTACTCCATTATCTACGTAGGAGAATTTCATTTGAACATAAAATTTGATTTTTGTGTCGGGTTGATTGGTAATGTTAACTTGTAATTTATATCTTGAATAAGACTGAGAATCTTTCATAGTAAAAGGAAGTTCAACAATTGCTTCTCCCAAAGCAGTCGATGTTCCAATAACGGTTCCTAAGTCAATTTCATCATCTAATAATCTTAATTCTTTAATTGGTTGTAAAGTGCTCATTTTATCCCCCCAAATTAATGTAAAACGAATATAGATATGGCTCTAGTGGCACATTCAATTTTAACCAGGTATCATGCTCTCTATGCGTACAATACAAGATTGATTAAGCCGCGGCACAACCCGCGTGAGCCTGGCAAACTGACGTGCACACATTTGTTAGACACTACTAACAATGGAGGTGCGGGTCAGACGTGGGGGGACTGCTTTTTTTAAGGATTTACATTAACTTTGAAAGAGGCCCGTAGAGCTTTTGGCTTTTGTATGTTTTTCATGACCTGTATTCCAAAATTCTAAAGATGATCATGCAATTTATTATCGTTTTGTTTGTCCTGGTCATAAAGATGAGTTAGTGATAACCAAAGAATTTGTGCGAGCAGAGGTCAGTGCTAAGATTGTAGGGTACATACAAAGTTTTGTTAGTACCCTACAAAACGCGTCCGAAAAAGAATAAGAGCATGGTCAAAGGTATTCTTAAACTAGCTGATTGATTGTACGGATAATGAAAACGGATTTGGGAGAAAAAGTTTTGGTTGTTGCATGAAAAACATAGAGCTAGTGAGCATAATTAATAATTAATTTTGCTCAAGATGAATAATGTACAATTTAAAAAGCTTAGAAAAGGCTTATTTAAGAAGGGAATATAGATGAAAATAAATTTGTGTACAATATATTTACGTAGATTCCTTCCTCAACATAAAGAGTCCGCAACCAGAGTTCAGGAAGAAAAGCAGTACACTCAGCGGAAAGTAATCGATGAGCAAGAAATTCATTTCATTTCTGCTACACTTAGTGTTGCCGCTGAATCATAATGCCCAAAAGCTGACGGAATTGCCTGTCCAAGGATTGACGAATATAATGACCGTATCACAGTAAAGGAAAAGGACGCCTCCATAAAACGTGTACCTGTTGGCGCAGGTTCACCGGAGACATCCTCTCACAAAAAAATAACATGGTCATTGTATCAAATTATGAGCTGGTTGAGAAGATCGCCGGCGTTTTTTGTTAGGTGTGTGGAAGTGGTTCCCTCCCCTTGTTGTGGGGAAAAACTCAAGGTCATTGGCAGTCGTAAGCGAATCAGTAGGAATGCCACTGGGGAAGTCAAGTTATTAGCCCTCCGAAGATTACGCTGTACCGGTTGTCGTAAGATCCATCATGAACTACCAGACTGTTTGGTTCCTTACAAGCGTTACGAATCTACTTGTCTAGAGGAAGTGGTTTCAGAGGAGGAGGCGGGAACTGTTGTTGCAGCAGACGACTCCACATTGTACCGCTGGCGAAGTTGGTACAACGAACTAACAACCTACTGGTGCGGCGCTCTTTCCTCGATCGCAGTTCGTTTTCATCAACAACCCATGGAGGCTTCGTCCACCCCTTCATTGTCTGCACACCACAGAATTGGACAAATCGTTGGCGATGCGCCCGGATGGCTGGCCAGAGTTGTCCGTCCCATTACCAATGTGAATTTATGGCTACATACCCGTTCTGCATTCTTGTCCGCAGATGCTTTTGGTAGACTCAGTTCGTAGTCTAGCAAAGGGAGATGGGAACGAATGAAAGATAAGCAAAAAGCGGAAGAGATTGCCGCACAACGGGTGCAGTTGTTGTCACCGCTACTCGCAGAAGGACTGGATCCAGCCAAAGCA
>NZ_JCAUAQ010000020.1:0-106475 GCF_059692035.1 Paenibacillus sp. J22P143 | reverse complement strand
CAGTGGGGCAGGTATAAGCCTGAAACGCTGCTGTCTTTTTAAGATTAAGACAAATTTCAAGAAAATAGGGCTGTCCTCAAGTAGAATTATCTACTTTTGGGACAGCCCCTTCTTTTGTATTTGCAGGGCGGAGATCTCCTGTTTTAATCGTAATCACTTCTACGCCATTTCGTTTGGGATTACCAACAACAACGAGTTGATTTCCTGTTGTATATACAGCGTTAACCTCCGTTTGAAAAACCACGATATACATGTCTAGTGCTGTCTCATTTTGAAACATTTCAATGGAAAAGCCCATGTCATTTTCGAAATTCATCCAACCTGAAAGTCCAATATCATAATTGGTAAACATGCGATGTGAGGCATAATAAATGCGCGAAGGGACGTAACTCCACCTGCCGCCCCAGTATGTACTATGCCAATGCTCTTCGTACACAGGTCTAATATAATCAGGGGAGTTTTTGATGATTGAAAATGGAATTTTAGTACCTTTATCAATAACATCGTGAATTGGGACAGTTTGTGAAGGATATCGTTTCTTAAGATTTGTTTGAAATGGAAGCTCATCCATATGAATGGGCGTAGGAGGTTCAAGCCGTTTCAGTCGTTTTTCCAGCTCTTCTGTTTGGTTGGTTGGCTCTTCACCATTGTTTAAAGGGAGGTTCACAGATTCCTCTGCATGGGTATTATTTTGGAACAAGCTGCTAACCAACAACACCGAAGTAAGGAGAAAATAACAATTTCTTATTTTTGACATTTGGACACCTCATGGCTATTTTGATGCATTTTAGAAGGATTTATGTAAGCCTGAATCGGAAGTTGAAAAAAATTCCAAATATTCAATTTCCACAGAACATTCCTGCATCACCTACGTCTAATTCATATGGAGTGAGCTGGAGGGATGAAATGAGAAGGTGGCTAATTGTTTCCTTATTGAGCATAAGTATTTTGTTAGTTGTTTATCTCACCTTAAAGGTGGATGCCCCTTCAGATTTGCAAGAAACAATTACACCGCCGATAAGCGATGTCAGCCTTACGAACACCTTCATAACGAATAAAGAATGGTACGTAGGATTAACTAATTCCGATGAGGTGGGCATTAGTACGATGGAAGATGGCATGCAACGGATGTATAAGCCGTCAGATCGATTGTTTTTCAATAACACGAATGCGTTGATTGAATTTTTTTATCGCCATGATCAGCATTTATCGCAAGAAGAAATTATTAAGCTTAAAAATGAAATCGTCGTAAAAACGAAAGTCGATCAAAAGATCATCCCATTCACGGTGATTGCTTTCGAAGAAACGCGCATCCAAGGCATATCCATCCAATTAATTGACGCACCACAAGCTGATTTAATCGTTCAATTTCATTCTTTAGATGGTTTATCCTCCAAGGAATTTACATTTGAATATACGCCGATGTTCACTTATCAAATTCATAGTCCCGATGATAAAGAAGCGGATTACTATGCGATGAATTCAGGTACTTATTATCGAATTGCAACGGATCGAACATATACGTTTCAGGTTCATTTCTCACTTGATGTGAATAGGGAAGACGCAATAAATGCGCTGCATAATCAATTTCAACAATTGGATTGGTCCACAGTCTGGGAGAGTAATCAAGATTTGACAATAACCTTACGTACCAACCCTCAGGATATGTACAAAAAATTTCTTATTGATTTTCAAGGTGTCAAAAGTACGGATGGTTATGTTGTGATGCATGGAAACGGTTCACTCCATGGTGTAATAACTGAGATGATGAAATATGAAACAATCGATATGCAATCAGGTAAAGTAGGTACTTTATTTCATAAGCTGCCAAGATACCAAACATTAGATTTCTCATCTGATGGGAAATATTATTTAGCTAAAGAATTGCAGGATGATTTTCAAGGTGATTTTCCTGTACCTAATGTAACATTGTTAAATGCAAATGGGGACGTCATCAAGCATTTTGGGCAAGCGAGATACCCACATTGGCTAGCAGACGGGCAATCTTTTGTATATGCTTCTGGAGATTCAATCTTGCGCTATATCCCTGCTACTCAACAAACAACCGTTATTTGGGCTTCTCCCTACAAAGATGATCGGACAATGTTCTATAACATTGATGGAATGGAGTTAGATCTTGAAACAGGTAGATTCGTCGTTAGCCTCTTCCATCATCTTGGAACTGTGATGGACATCGGGGATGTCGATCTATATGTATTTAACAACGTTAATGACAAGCTACCGCGCAAAGTCGAGAATGTTTCAAAAAGAGGAAATAGCTCATTTACTTTTCAATTTAACGGGACGCATATTTTTTATGCTAATAATTTCGTCGTGCCGGATGGAAGTCAATGGGATTATAAACTGCAACTACTTGATTGGGGAAATTTAAAAATCACCGAGTTAAAAGGATTTACGATAACGAATGGGCTGCGTTTTTTACAAGACGGTGAGGTTATCTATCAAAAGGGGGATTCCAATTATCCCGAGTGGTTTCGTTACGATTTCGAGAAAGATCAAAGTGATAAGCTTTTTGACACAGAGCATGGCATTGATGTTGCATGGTGGGTCGGAAAAGACAACTATGTGATGCATGATTTCACAGGGACTTATCTATTTAGTATTCGAAAGCCGCGGTTTGAGAAAAGCGTTGTACTGCCAAAGCAAGCGGAAATTGTAGGATCGTCGGAAAAGACAATCATTTATCTTCAAAATCCTGACCCAGTCGGGAGTATGTGAGCGAAGAGAAAGGACGGGGGAAGAATGCCAATCAAATATGTCATCATGTTAATTTGTGCGTTGGTAGTTGGGCTTGGTTTGGGTTATTCAATAACGAGTCACAAAACACCGACAGACGCTAGTGTAACGGTTGCTCCGAGTCCGTTCCCTACAGTGGACAACAAAGCTACCCCAATTCCTACTGAACAAAGCCCGGTGATAAAGGATAGGGATACTTTACTTCGCATTTTAGCAAGAGTTCATGATAGTGGGGAAGGGTTCGAATACACGGAAGATCAACTGAAGGAGCTTCAGGCCAATCCGGAAAATAAAGAATATAGCAAAGTTTTGCAGAAGTTCGTTCGTTCACGTTTAAACAAAGAACTCTCTACATTTCAAACGATAGGAAAACCAGTAAATCCCCGTTCCTTACTTATTACAACTAACGATCAACGGGCATATATGGTCTATTTGAAAAAAGATTATTCCCATGATGGGATATGGCTCGTGAGTGGATTTATGAATTATGAGCCGCAAGGAGATCAGATTTATGAAATTTATAAATCAATTCCTCTTGCTCAAGCACCAGGGGAAGTGAAGGAATGGGCCCAAGCTCTATTGAAGTTGCCAGAGTGGAGAAAGGAATTTCGAACATTCGGTGATCGTACGTATGCTTTGATCAAGTCATCCTCGTCGTATTCCGATTCAGTGGAGTTGGAAGATGTGATGATTTCGGCAGGAGAAGCATTTATTTCCTATCAGTCGTATCAATATGCCGCTAATAGCAATAAGGATATTATCAACGATTACTTGTTGTTGGAAATACAGAATCTGGGTATCAGGGATGTAACTTTTCAGAATACGTATTCCAATTTTCCGCTAGTGGAAGGTAAAGAACCCGTGCCTGGAGATGAGAGTGCAATCGCTGATTTGAAAAACAAAATTATATTGGATCCGAAATTTATGGAGCTAGCTGCTTTGGGGAAAATTCGGGGAATTGAATTTGGCATCGGTGCCTCACAGAATGAGGTGATTGCAAAATGGGGAAAACCTCATGAAATCGGTTCTAGGCAAGTAGAATTTCAGCGATGGTATCATTATCAGATGTACTTCTGGCCGCCGGATAATCGGATAGGTGCCATTCGAATTCTCGGAGATTCGGTAGACTACACATTGCCCGAAGTTAAGAAGGCTCTAGGAAACCCTAAGAGTGAGATCAATGGAGAAGATGGTGTTTGGGGCTTGTTTTACCAAGCTGGTGACTATGAATTGCGTATTAATGCAATAACCAAAGATGGGCAAGTTGAATCCTTGATGTTGAAAAAGAAAGCGTAGCATTTCATGTTATCTTTGAAGGAAGGCTTCCCGGCTGTCATATAATGTGTATATTGCATTCATTAATGTCAACACTAGGAGTGCTACCTATTTGAAAGATGAAGGTCGGACCACAAGATGCTAACGAAACACGATATCCCATTTTCTCGGAATTGGCCGCTTCACTTGATGATTTTCATTTTCGCGGTTTACTGGGGATACACGGCCATTTCGCCAACGGATCGGATACAGTGGCTAATGGAGAGCTTGCTTCCCATTGCCGTTGTACTTGTTCTTGCTTTTACTTATAAAGTATTCCGATTCTCGAACTTATCTTATATGTTCATGTTTATATTTCTTCTCTTACACACGTACGGAGCTCATTATACCTATCAAGGTACACCTTTCGATACGTGGCTGAAAGCTACGTACCATACCCAGAGAAAATACTACGATCGGGTTGTTCACTTCGCATTCGGTCTGTTCTGGGCATATCCATTCCGAGAATTGCTTACTAGGGTGGCCGTAAAACGCGGCTTTTGGTCTTATGCCCTTACAGTGGCAGTCGTTGTCAGCTGTAGTGCCACTTTCGAAATCATAGAAATGGGTGCAGCCATTTTGGTTGAGAAATATGGGGAAGAATATGTCGGCATGCAGGGAGATGTCTTTGACTCTCATAAGGACATGGGACTTGGTTTAGCAGGAGCCATTATTTCACTCGGTATACTTGCATGGGTGTTATGGTGTAGAAAGAGAAGAGGGAATTAATCGGATCGGATCAACATAGAGATTCAGAGGCTGGATTAGGGGGAAACCCTTGATTCAGCTTTTTTTCTATGTTTTTCCAATAAGATAAGTATACTTAGGTAAGTAAGCTAAACATAGGCTTAAACAGGTAACACAACATCCGAAAGGAGGAATCCTCATAAAGGCAATCATTTACAATAAATATGGCACACCTGATGAGCTTACATACAAGGAAGTGGAAAAACCGAAGCCCAAGGATAATGAAGTCCTAATCCAAGTACATGCTGCATCCATTAATTCATGGGACTGGGATCTTCTGCGAGGCATTCCTTTCCTGGTACGACTCGGCGGCTTTCTAAAACCAAAATACAACATACTCGGAGCTGATATTGCGGGTCGAGTAGAATCGGTTGGCAGAGATGTTACACAATTTGTTCCGGGTGATGAGGTATTCGGAGACATTTCCGGATGTAGTTGGGGCGGGTTTGCAGAGTATGTTTGTGCGAAAGAAAATGCATTGTCGCTGAAATTAGCCAATATAAGCTTTGAGCATGCCGCTGCGATACCACAAGCAGCAGTTCTAGCTATGCAAGGCCTACGCGATAAAGGACTCATTCGTAATGGGCATAAGGTATTAATTAATGGTGCGGGTGGGGGCGTAGGAACTTTTGCGATACAGCTTGCGAAATTATGGGGGACTGAAGTGACTGCAGTGGACAGTGCGGGGAAATTAGCCACGCTTCAAGCGATTGGTGCTGACCATGTCATCGATTATACGAAAGTAGATTTCACCACAAATGGACAACAGTATGACTTGATACTTGATATTGCGGGAACTAGATCGATTCACGACAATAAGCGTGCGTTAAGTCCGAATGGACATTATGTCATGGTGGGTGGAGCTATGTCTCGCATTTTCCAAGTCATGTTCCTAGGACCATGGCTATCAATGATTGGAACAAAGAAAATGGGGCTCCTCATACACAAACCCAATACTAATGATCTAGATGAATTAATGGAGCTCATGGAGGGAGACGTAATAGTACCCGTTATTGATCGACATTACCCGTTAGGTGATGTTGCTGAAGCTATGCGGTATTTTGGAGAAGGGTATCATATAGGAAAAATTATTATTCATGTAAAATGAGTGAACACATACATAAAACAGAAAAAGCCGCCGAAATGGCGGCTTATTTCTGTTTGTTCGATGATTAAGTCCGGCGCATATAAGCAATAACCGTGATTGGTGCAAAAATCGCCACTATAACAATAGCTCCAAAGAGTGAGATCGTAAGATCCCAACCAACAGTACCTTGATTGGCAAGCTCTCGGACGGCAGAGACGAGGTGTGAAATTGGATTGAGTTTAACAAACCACTGCAGCCAGTTAGGCATGGTGTCGACCGGAACGAACGCATTAGATAGGAACGTAAGCGGAAACAGTACAAGCATCGAGATCCCTTGAACACTTGACGCTGTGCGTGCAATGACACCGAAGAAAGCGAAGATCCAGCTGATTGCCCATGAGCAGAAAATGACAAGCAGCGCGGCGATCGCAACATTGGCTAAGCCGCCTTCAGGACGGTAGCCCATGATGAATCCCATGGAAAAGGTAAGTACTGTCGCGATGGTATACCGGATCGTATCTGCCAATAAGGCTCCTGCGAGAGGTGCTATTCGCGCGATGGGCAGCGATTTGAATCGGTCGAACACACCTTTATCCATGTCCTCTCGTAGCTGGACCCCGGTAACGATGGAAGTTGTGATCACGGTCTGTACGAGAATTCCGGGAATAATGACAGGCAAATAGCTCACAACGTCACCGGAGATTGCTCCGCCGAAGATATAGGTAAACATTAAGGTGAAGATGATCGGTTGAAGAGTGACATCGAACAATTGTTCAGGCGTACGGCGGATCTTCAATAGACCGCGATAGGCCATCGTCAACGAATTGCGTACGGACTGACGGAAGCTGGTGTGATTTTTCAGAAGACGCTCGGAAACGGGTTTAATTTTCATGGATGTACTCATACTCTTGCCTCCTGTTTGTTACTTGTTGCATTAGACGTATCTGCATCGGGCTCCGTAACACCATGGCCCGTTATGGTTAGAAATACTTCATCCAATGTCGGCTTCTGCACACTCAACTCGGCTAAGTGAATACCAGCTTCGCGAAGTGAGATGAGCAGGTCAGTAACACGATCGGCATTCGCCATCGGAGCTGAAATCTTACCGGCCACCACGGTCGATGGCACCTTGAGTATCTGCTCAACGGTTCTACGGGCTTGCTCAATGTCCAGTGGATTATGGACACTAAGTTGCAACGAGGAGGTACCGACAGATGCTTTCAGTTCATCAACAGTCCCTTCTGCAACGACACGACCACGATCAATGACCGCAATTCGGTCAGCCAGTTGATCTGCCTCTTCCAGGTACTGTGTTGTTAGCACGATCGTTGAGCCTGTGTCCACCAAACGCCGAATCGTGTCCCACATTTGTGAACGCGTACGCGGGTCCAGCCCAGTTGTAGGTTCATCCAAAAAGATGAGTGGAGGCTGCGCAATAAGACTTGCGGCGAGATCCAAACGGCGGCGCATACCACCAGAGAAATTCTTCAATGGGCGTTTTGCAGCCTCTGTCAAACCAAATTCCTCAAGCAATTCCTCTGACTTTTGCCGCGCTTCTTTGCGCCCCAGCCCGAGCAGCCGTGAGAAAATAATTAAGTTCTCAGTAGCGCTGAGCGACTCATCGACCGAGGCGTATTGACCGGTTACCCCGATCAATTGACGGACGATCTGCGACTCCTTCACGACATCATATCCGAATATTTTTGCCGTCCCCGCATCGGGTCTTAGCAGGGTTGCCAACATATTAATCGTGGTGGTTTTACCAGCCCCATTCGGACCTAGCACACCGTAAATCGTCCCCGCCTTCACATTCAAATTCACGCCATCTACCGCACGATTTTCTCCAAAAGATTTCACGAGACCTTTCGCTTCGACGGCCCAATCGCCATGCTTATGCGCTATTTCTTTGCGTTGTACAGAATCCAATGTAATTCCTCCTAGATAACAATTGATAAAGCGATTATAGCGTACTTATTTAAACGGAATGTAAACAAATGTATACAAATTTCATTTTGTCTATTTACATGTTCTAACGTCTTAGTGTACTATAACATTAATACAATTTTCGGAGACAATTTTTCGATAAGAAGGAGAGATTAGGATGAGGGCATGGCTAGCTTTATTTAAAAAAGATTTTAGATTAACAAGATCCGTTTTTTTCATAGGACTTATGATGAATGCACTCATTGTCATGCTGACGTTTTATTTGGGGATGATAGCAGAGGATACCTTACTAATATTCTTCCCCCTCGTAGCAGCAGTTATTTTTCACGTTTTGTATATGCCGATCACGCTATTTATCAGTTTGAAAACAGAGGCCAACCAGCTTAATTTATGGTTGCATAATCCTCAACCAGCTTCTTTATTGCTGATTAGTAAGATAGTGAACGGATTGATCATGATTATTATTTCACTATTGATGCTATATGTGATGTCTGGCTTGCTAATCATATCTAAGTTCGAATTAATTGAAGCGTATTGGACGGATACTTGGGTATCGGGTCTGCTTATTTTCCTCCATATCAATATGATTTCGCTCCTGTTAGGGGTATGGGTAGTCTTGCTCTGGGCACTTTTCCACTTCCTCAAAAATAGAATCGGGAGATGGAGCTGGTTGATCCTCATTGGAGCTGTTATCATACCGAGCTGGATAAATGCGCTATTTGAAAGCACTCCACTCTATCAGGTCATAACGAAATGGGGAGAAATCACATTAGACTTCCCCTCGTTTTCAATATCACCAATCCCCCTGTATGCAGGAGAATATGTGTATACTTTCCTTATGATCATTGGACTATTTGTACTGACAGCGTGGATCATAGACAACAAAGTTGAGGTGTAACGATGGATGAATTTAATACGTCAAAGCCCATATATCTGCAGCTAGCGGATCGAATAAAACGACAGATTGTAAGTAAGGAATTGAAGTCAGGAGAGAAACTGCCTTCTGTACGGGATATGGGGTTAAAATACAGCGTAAATCCAAACACCATACAGCGTACTTACAGTGAGTTGGAGCGTGAGGGAATCCTGGAAACGAGAAGAGGTCATGGTACTTTTGTAACGGAACAAGAGGGGCATCTAACGCAGCAACGGGAAAATTTGAAAAATGAGCAGATCCTATCCTTTGTCCAGGTCATGCAAGAAATGGGCTTTAGCACCGATGAAATCATTTCAGGGGTACAGAACCATCTAAATAA
The DNA here is from genome assembly GCF_059692035.1 of Paenibacillus sp. J22P143. Lineage (NCBI taxonomy): Bacteria > Bacillati > Bacillota > Bacilli > Caryophanales > Paenibacillaceae > Paenibacillus > Paenibacillus sp. J22P143. The sequence continues at coordinate 97,370 of NZ_JCAUAQ010000020.1, read as the reverse complement.
AGTTGAAAAAGGAGATGAATAAGGTGATTCAATTGACGAATGTGTCTAAAAAGTATGTCAAACAAACCGTCCTTACTAACATTTCTTTTACGCTTCCCATTGGTAAAATCATTGGCATTGTCGGTGAGAACGGCAGCGGAAAGTCTACGATATTGAAGCTTATTTCCGGATTAGCGCAACCCACGAGCGGTCATGTCACCGTAAACGGAGAGACAGCCAACCGTAGAATCAGCAAAGTTGTTTCATATATGTCGGAGCTCGGTTCCTATTATTCATTCTTCACAATAGGTGAAGCGATGGATTTTCATGCTTCGCAATTTACTGATTTTAATACGACAAAAGCCGTAGAAATCATGAAGTTTATGCAGCTTGAACCTCATATGAAAATCAAAAATCTCTCGAAAGGTAATCGGGGCCGAGTGAAAATCATGCTTACTTTGGCCAGAGAAGTACCATACATTCTCATGGATGAACCCTTGTCGGGACTGGATCCTATGGTGAGAGATTCGATCGTGAAAGGCATGATTTCTTACATTGATTTGGAAAAGCAGACACTCATTATGACGAGTCATGAGATGATGGAAATTGAATCCTTACTCGATAGCTTCATTGCGATCCAAGACGGTTCCGTACTTCGAATGGCTGATGTGGAGGAATTGTATAATTCCGAAGGTGTTGGCATCACGGAGTGGATGAAGAAGGCGTATGTCTAAATAAAAGAAAAGGAGAATGCCATATATGTTATCAAACAGGAAAATTGCAATTATTGTGGGTGTACTTTTCATTGTTGCGGCGGCAACGTCAATCGTTGGTCTTATCTTGTACAATCCGATTCTGAATGATTCCAATTATCTTTTACATGGTTCAGAACATGCAAACCAGGTGATCTTAGGCGCGATTTTCGAGTTAACACTTGTTGTTTCAGCGATTGGAACTTCGATCATGTTGTATCCTTTGTTTCGTAAACATAATGAAAGCATCGCGCTTGGGTATGTTCTCTTCCGATTTCTAGAAGCAATCATCATTACGATTGGCATAATCAGCGTTCTATCGTTATTAACTTTAAGTCAGGAATTTGTAAATACAGTAACTCCTAATGAAGCTTCGTTTCATGCTTCCGGGACACTTTTAATCGCCATCCATGATTGGACATTTTTACTTGGGCCTAATTTCATGCTGGGGATTAACACGATGATGTGCAGTTATTTACTCTATAAATCCAGACTCGTTCCCCGCTTTATTTCCTACATGGGGCTTACAGGGGCAACGCTCATTTTCATCGCAGCTTTGTTGGAAATGTTCAGTATCATTGAGCAACTTTCAACATGGGGAGCCGTTTTGGCGATTCCTGTAGCCGCGTATGAAATGACGTTAGCGGTTTGGCTCATAGCTAAAGGATTTCGTGTACCGCCAAACGATTCAAATGTAAAATAACTCACTTGTAATTTATTGGATATGAGCAGTAGAGTTTATCTATAGTAATCCTTTCCTTCGAAATGGTAAATCCAACTGTGATATGATGAGCTCATGCATCATGCTGTGTACAGGAGGACCCATTCATGTCATTAATAAATGTTTCAAACCTAACGTTTGCCTACGATGGCAGCTACGATAACATATTTGAAAACGTCAATTTTCAGATCGATACCGATTGGAAATTGGGATTTACGGGAAGAAACGGGCGAGGGAAGACAACTTTTCTCAGTTTACTTCTTGGTAAATATGAATATAGCGGGCATATTTCTGCTAGTGTCAGCTTTGAATATTTCCCTTTCCAAGTCGCAAATAAAGAAAATAATACGCTTGATATCATCAACGACATTTTGCCAGACTATCATCACTGGGAGTTAATGCGTGAACTTTCACTGCTTAAGGTCTCTGAGGATGTGCTATATCGGCCCTTTGAATCATTATCCAACGGAGAGCAAACGAAGGTGTTGTTGGCTGCTTTATTTCTGAAGGAGAATAGCTTTCTGTTAATCGATGAACCCACCAATCATCTTGACATGCAGGCTCGGAAACTCGTCAGTGAATATCTCAATGCCAAGAGCGGTTTCATTCTCGTGTCTCACGATAGATCGTTTCTTGATAATTGCGTTGATCATATCCTTTCCATCAATAAGACCAATAACGAAATTCAAAGAGGTCATTTCACCGATTGGTGGGAAAATAAACAGAGGCAAGATCACTTCGAGCTCGCAGAAAACGAAAAGCTGAGGAAGGACATTAAACGCCTTTCTGATTCAGCTAAACGAACGAGCAACTGGTCTCACGAAGTCGAGAAAACCAAAAACGGCACAAGAAATTCGGGTTCCAAGGTAGATAAAGGATATATAGGTCACAAGGCAGCTAAAATGATGAAACGATCTAAATCCATTGAGCAACGGCAACAATCGGCGATAGATGAAAGGTCGAAGCTTCTTAAAAATATGGAAAGCTCAGAAGACTTGAAGATTACGCAACTCGCTTATCATAAAAACCAACTTGCTGAGCTTGATCATGTTTCAATTTATTATGGCGAGAAGATGGTTTGCCAGGATGTCAGTTTTACAATTGAACAAGGTGAGCGAATTGCACTTTCAGGTAAAAATGGCTCTGGCAAATCCAGTATTATCAAGTTACTTTGTGGTCAGAACATCAACTATACAGGAACTTTTAGAAAGGGAAGCCAGCTTCAAATATCCTATGTGTCACAAGACACCTCGCATTTGCAGGGCAATTTAACGGACTATGCGAAGAACAATGGGATTGATGAAAGTCTTTTTAAAGCGATTTTAAGAAAGCTCGACTTCGCCAGAGTTCAATTCGAGAAGGATATTTCTGCTTTTAGCGGCGGCCAGAAGAAGAAAGTGTTAATTGCCAAAAGTTTGAGCGAGAAAGCTCATTTGCATATCTGGGACGAACCGCTTAACTTCATTGACATCATTTCGCGCATGCAGATCGAAGAATTACTGCTTGAATTCGCACCGACCCTTCTCTTTGTGGAGCATGACAGGAATTTTTGCGATCATGTTGCGACCAAGATCATCGAGCTGTAATGAACATCCGCAAACAGGATGGAAGTAGATTGAAGGAGCCTGAGGAATCAGGCTTTTTTCATTTAATGGGGTGAATAATTAACGTCATTAATCAAGTAATTGTGGTGATTCTTTACTTTGATTTAGATTCCATTAGAATGAAAGTATGGCTTGGAAAGCTCGATTGGAGTTGAAAACATTGTACTTGAGAAGAATTGAAATTCAAAAGCAAGAGAGTATCGATGATAAGAAATATCCGTTTACGATCCCATCCATACAATCGTTGACTTCAATCACGTTTCAAAAGAATATCACTTTTTTCGTTGGAGAGAATGGATCAGGGAAATCAACGATCCTCGAGGCGATTGCGTATCAATGCGGATTTAACACGGCAAGTGGCGGTAGAAACAATGTTTATGAAGTAGATGCCTCTCAATCTATCCTGGGGGAGCATTTACGTCTTTCATGGATGCCCAAAATTACGAATGGTTTTTTTCTAAGAGCGGAAACCTTTTATAACTTTGCAAGCCATCTAGATACGATGCCCGAAAGCTTACGCTATTATGGTGGTCGCTCCTTACATGAGCAATCCCATGGTGAAGCGTTTCTATCTCTTTTTAAACACCGATTTGGGAAAAAGGCAATATATCTACTTGATGAACCGGAAGCGGCCTTATCTCCAGCAAGACAATTGGCATTAATGCGCGTAATTAAAGATTTGGAAAATGAGGCACAGTTCATTATTGCTACGCATTCACCCATACTGCTCGGATTTCCAGATGCACAGATTCTTAATTTTGATGATCAACCGATTAGTGAGATTCAATACGAGGAAACGCTGCACTATATGATCACCAAACGGTTTCTTGATAATAGAAAAATGATCCTAGATGAACTGTTCGAAGATTGATTTCGTTACTTTTTACGGAAAATGAGATAGGTAATTGCTGTTAATGCGACATAGATGAGTAAGACAACTGTAAGAGTAATCATGCGTTCTTGGGTACTACCATCAGCAAACAAAACGGGGCCTAACCCAAAGAATGTTACCAATGCGTACAAAACAAACATGAGAATACCGAGAATAACTTTCAAGTTCAAGACCTCCTAATAACTGCAAATGAGTAACGAAAGGGATGAGATACATTTGAAATCAAAACTAATACTTGTCGAAGGTTTACCTGGGTCTGGGAAATCAACTACAGCGCAGCTTATCTTTGATATTCTGAAAGAAATGAACATCGAGGCTAAGCTAGTTATGGAAGGAAATCTGGACCATCCTGCTGATTATGAGGGCGTTGCTTGTTTTAGCAAAAGTGAATTTGAACAGGTAATGGCATCCTGTACGCAAGAATTAAAAGCAATATGCAATGAACGAGTAGTAGAACAAGGGAATCGCTATTTCTTACCGTATCGGAAAATTGAAAATGAGCTGAAATTACAATTCCCTGATGAAATATCCAACTCATTTTTCCAACATGACATCTATGAATTACCTTTGAATCTAGGTAATCAGTTGATAATAGAGAGATGGAGTCAATTCTCAGAACATGCACAAAATAGCGAGATCGTTTATATATTTGAATGTTGTTTTATTCAAAATCCGGTGACATTCGGGATGATAAAATATGATGCTAACCAAGATGAAGTTATCAAACAGGTAACGAGTTTAGCAACAATCATTGAGCCATTACATCCACTATTAATTTATGTAGAGCAGTCAAACCTTAATGTATCGTTTCGTAAAGCAGTCAAGGAAAGACCCGTAGAATGGTCAGATGGCTTTATTCATTACTACACGAATCAAGGATTTGGCAAAGAGAGATGCTTCACTGGACTAGAAGGGACCCTGCAGGTACTTCAAGCCAGGGCAGCGTTAGAGAATGAATTGCTTAATCAATTACAACTAGACGTAGTACGAGTCAATAATTCCTCCTACGATCTTAACCAATACAAGTCGGAATTAGTCAGTCTGATGGAATCTTACATGTCCAACTAATCTAGCTCATCCAATTAAAATAATCTCCTAGCAGTGACAAAACGCTTTTGCCATTTCTCATCGAACGCTGTGATGTGAACTCCGAGCTCTTTAGAATACGTTTGAAGGATTCGACCGTCTCCCGCATAGATGCCAACATGACCAATATCTAGCCCGCGAGCAGTAAAAAAGATGAGATCACCTTTACGAATGTCGGCAATCCCGACTTCTTTCCCTTGCAGTGCTTGGTCGTAAGAGACTCGCGGCAAATTAAGGGAGAGCACTTTGTTAAACACATGTTGCACAAAAGAAGAGCAATCAAACGTGCTGGTTTGACCAGTTGCGGCACCAAACTCGTAAGGCGTTCCCATAAATGTAGAACCGAAAGTGATTAATTCATCTGCTTGCTTCGCAGTTAACAACGAGATCGTATAATCGGTATACATCGGAGCAGCAGAAATAAAACCAATTGTACCGTCTTGACTCTGTACCTCCAACCAATCCGTGTTTATTTCACGGAGGACATGGACTTTTTCGTTTTTCGCAAGCATTCGGAGAACGCTGGAAACCTGATCCTTGTCGGGTGAATCGCGCAGATTGACGCCATATTTGATCGTGGTTTCATAGGTATGAACTGATGAAATTGTGATCGAGCGGGAGTACTCATGCCATTTCACGAGATTGCCTAGCGTTTCACTAATAAATCGCAAAGGAATCAACGTAAAACCATCCATAATTTTACCCGGTATAGGCAGCTCCAGACGTTCTTGATTTTTAAAAGCATACATGTCTCCGATTCGGTATGTAAATACGGCGCCATCCTTCATCGCTGTTACCGTTCGCGTGTTCTCATCCCATGATATTAGTGCACCTTCAGCCTCAAATAGCGCACGCATCGGAACGAGGCTATAGCCGTTTTCGATGATAGGAGGTGTCTGAAAAGACAACTGATGACCATCAAGAAATACAGAAGGTGATACATTTTCATCGGCATGTACCGCTGTTGCAGGGAGCAGCAGCATGCTTATTATCGACATTTTGGCTCCTTTAAGAACAAAGCTTCTAATCCTCATGTTGAATTTCCCCTTACATTCCGTTTATGCCCATATATTTCGTTAACTTCTCAATGCTTTAGTCCGTAATAGAAGGGGGACGTTACTGGTCGCGCCTGAACATAGACAAAGAAAAGAGGACCCCTTTCGGAGTCCTCTTCGACGGTGAGTAGATTGTTGGTACTCTTGCTTTGAACCTTACTTCGCTAGGTCACTACCTCATCACATCAATGCAGTACTGATACTACAGTAAGTGGTATGCGGCACATCTCCTCGCCTCCATATGGATTCAAGAACAACTTCCCTTGTGTAAATTGTCTGCGACACAACACCTCACCACTGCGTCACCGTCATAAATTATTATGTCCGACTTTCGAGACAATATACACAGAATTGGCTAAAAAGTATCATCATTGAATACATATAGAAGCAATAACGAAAAGGGGTGATGTCCATGCGCCCAGGCTACGGAATGTTCCAACAACAATCTGTGAAAATGCGTATGACTCCCCAGCTGCGCAAAGCGATAATGATCCTAAAGCTCTCGACACCAGAATTGCTGGAAGTTGTTCAACAGGAGATGAATGAGAACCCGGTATTGGAATTCACTGGAAACGAATGGGATGCGTATAACGTCACACCTAAATCCTTTCGTGGATTAGGCGGAATTGAACACACGTATGACCCCTTACTTTACATCGCATCGAATGAGGTGTCCCTGGAAAGGCATTTAAAGGAGCAGTTAGGATTTGTAAAAAAAATACCGACATCTATTCGAAATATGGTCTCATTTATGATCGGAAATCTAGACCACAATGGCTATCTTGGTTCCAACTTAAACGAAATTTCTGACGTTTATAAGGTTCAGCTAACGCAAGCTGAGCATGCACTAAGGATCTTGCAGAGCTTTGAGCCCCGCGGCGTAGGAGCAAGGAATTTGCGGGAATGTCTGCTTCTTCAGGTTCAGTCCTTGTCGGATTGCTTTCCATTAGTCGCTCTTTTAATTCGTAGTCATCTACAGGATGTTGCTGATTACCGTATTCATAAATTATCGACAATGCTGCAAGTGGCCACACATGAAATTCAGGCTGCGATCGATGTGATCAAAGGGTTGAATCCTAGACCCGGTGCTGCCTTTCATATAGAAGCTGTTCCCTATATCATTCCCGAGGTCATCATCGAAAAGACGGATGACGAACAGCTCGTTGTGTTGCTTCATCAAGCGACATCATCCCGACTTGCGGTTAATGGTTATTATGAACGAATGGTTAAAGAGAATGATGACAATAATGAGGTGACAAAGTTCCTATCAGGTAAACTACACGCCGCGAAGTTCTTCCTGAAGTGCTTGGAACAAAGACGAAAGACCATATCGCTTGTCGCGCAAGCCATTGTGGAGGAGCAAGCCGATTTTTTTTGGAAGGGAACTGCTCATCTCAAACCCATGACTTTAAAGCAGATTGCCGATAAAATAGGCGTGCATGAATCAACGGTAAGTCGCGCTACGGCGGGGAAGTACGCCCAAACGCCTTGGGGCATCTTTGAGCTGAAGTACTTCTTTCCCTCCGGATTGCATATGGACATGGGGGATTCTGCGTCCTCGGAACGTGTAAAAGCGAGAATGAAGGAATGGATCCTCAGCGAACCTCCATTGAAACCTTATTCCGATCAAAAGCTGGCTGATCTTATGAGACAGGATGGTATTCACATATCTCGCCGAACCGTAAGCAAATATAGGGAAGAACTAGGCATTTCTTCTTCTGTGAGAAGGAAACGCATATAGTTTGAATACAAGGTGATCGCGGGCTCACTTTAACGATTTGGCCCATAAATTCATGTCCTCATATTTATCGTAAATATCACAATTTTTCGTAAGTCTGCCGTAATATCTGTAGCCCATTTGATAGAAAACGGCATTCATACCGAAAGAAAGGGCTCTGGATAGGGAGTAGGCGCAAGTGATTTGCCGCGCGATTAATTCATCTTCCAAGGCATGCATGAGCAGTCTCATGAGTCCTTGATTGCGGTAGGCGGGCAGTGTAGCGCAATCCGTCATTTCCGCATTCGCATAGACCGAATTGATTTCTGCGGAGGCAGCGCTAATCAGTTGATCCGGCGATTCGACGAGATAATAAAGGGTTCCCTCGTGCATGGTTTTCTCAACATATGTCGGATCATTCATCGGTGTCGGGTACGTTTGGAAAATGTGGCTGTATAAATCGGAAAGCTGCTCAGCATCTTCTAAGCGAGCTATGCGCATTGTAAAGCTACTCGGTGCGATTGGCCGATCCGGCTTGAGTGGCAGAGCAAGCACTTGCTTAAGTATGAGATCTTCTTCCATCCAATAATCGCTAGTCCGCCGCTCCAGGTCATCATACATGGCCATACAGTAAGCGTCGTTGCCGTTAAAATATCCCTTATAAATTCCCTCCAGCATACAGCCCTTCGATAAAAAAGTCTGCCAGTCATCCTCTCGTGATTTGATGAATACTTTGGTCAAAGCATGTGATTTGGCAATTTCGACTAACCGCAAGTAGATCACATCTACATCACCCTGATAGTCATCCACCCGCAACCTTTTATTCCTAAAATCAAGGCAAAACATAATCGTATAATCGGTGCCGTTCTCAACTTGATTCGTGTAGGTCGGCAGATCATTTGGCATCTAGCATCCCCCTTACACCCTCATTTTGCTGCAAAAAAATAACAACTGCCAAAAGTCTGGCAGCTCTTCCTACACACACTACCTGCAGCTGTGCAAATACCCATTGCGAAAAGTTGGCATCAATTTTGCATCAAAGACAGATAGGAGTAAGAATGTTCTATACCTTATGAAGGAGGACGGACGCATATGAATTGCATGTGGTGTGAAACGGAAGATATCCGTGAAAGTGTGAAAGATTGCTACTGGATCATGCCGGATGGGAGACTGGCCGTACAAATTCTAGAAGTCCCCGCGATCGAATGTTCCAACTGCCGTACTTACGTATTGGAGGCCACCGCCCAGCAAATCGAAGAGACCCTCTATTGGCATGATGTATCCGCTTTAGGAACTGCATTTCGCTATGCAGATCTGTTGAAGGCTCCGCGGGTAAAGAATATATTTCTCAAATAAAAACCTAGCAACAGTGATCTGTGGGGGTGCCTTATGAGTCGGGAGCATGTCATTAAGCCGGTTTTGGATCACCATTATCCCACCATTCAATACGGGAAAGGTGTATATCTCTACGATGATCAAGGCAAAGCCTATATAGATGGTTCCTCGGGAGCTGTGACCGCTGGAATCGGGCATGGGGTTCAAGAAATTATTGATGCGATGTTGGAGCAGGCGAACAAGGTCTCCTTTGTGTATCGCTCTCAGTTTACTAGTGAACCCGCGGAGAAACTGGCAGCGAAGCTAAGCGAATTGACGCCTGGCAACGATTATTGGTCCTTCTTCGTGAACAGCGGATCCGAGGCTACCGAGACGGCGATGAAGATTGCGATTCAACACTGGCAAGAGAAAGGACGGTTAGGCAAAAATAAAGTGATCTCTAGGCGGATGAGCTATCACGGGATCACGCTCGGAGCTCTTTCGATGTCGGGGCATGTCCTGAGAAGAAGACGTTTTATTCCTTTATTAGAGGACTTTCCGGTCGTCGCCCCGCCGTACTGCTACCGTTGCCCACTTGGTAAAACCTATCCATCGTGCAACTTAGCTTGCGCGGACGATTTGGATACCGCCATCAAGCGGATTGGTGCGGATCATATCGCCGCGTTCATCGCGGAGCCGATCATTGGCGCTGCAGGCGGAGCTGTTGTTCCACCCGAAGGTTATTACAAGAAGATCAAAGCCATCTGCGAGCGGAATGACATCTTATTCATCGCCGATGAGGTCATGACTGGAATTGCTCGGACAGGAGCGATGTTCGGCATGCAGCACTATGAGGTTGAACCGGATTTAATGGCGCTCGGAAAAGGCATGAGCGCCGGCTATACACCGATGGCAGCTACGCTTGTCAAGGATCATGTGATGGAACCTATTTTGAATGGCTCCAAAAGTATCATGTCTGGCCACACGTACAGTGCGAATCCGCAATCCGCGGCAGTTTCACTGGCGGTGCTAACCTATATCGAAAAGCATCAGTTAGTCCGTGCTGCTGAGATCAAAGGCCGTTATTTGCTGGCCCAGCTGCGCCAAATGGCCGATGGGATCGCGATCATCGGCGATGTGCGGGGGCAAGGGCTTCTTCTGGCTTTGGAATTTGTTTCGAATCGGGTCGACAAACGACCATTTCCATCTATTTTATGTGTAACGTCGCGGATCATAGAGAAAGCCTTCCATAAGGGGCTTCTCGTTTACCCGGCGGCAGGCGCGATCGATGGGGAAGGGGATGCGATCATCGTCGCACCGCCTTTGGTCATTACCGAGGAGGAAATCGACCAGCTTGTGCGGATGTTGGATGAATCCATTCGGGAAGTTATGGTCGAGGTTACCCGAACCGAATCGGAGGAGATATGATGGTGCCACAAGAGAACTCATATGGAAACGTAGGCGACAAGATTAAAACCTTGGAAGAAGCGCTTCAAACGATAACTCATGGTTGTACGTTGATGTTTGGCGGGTTCGGGGGCATTGGAACGCCGCCAACATTGATCGAGGGGATAATACAAAAAGGCGTTGGAGATTTAACGATCATTGGTAATGATACGGGATTTCCACATATCGGGATTGGTCGCTTAGTCACGGCAGGACGCGTAAAGAAGGTGATCGCTTCCCATATTGGATCTAATCCTAACGCGGGTCAAATGATGGAAGAAGGCACGATGGAGGTCGTCTTTTTCCCGCAAGGAACCTTATGTGAAAAAATTCGGGCAGGCGGAGTAGGACTTGGCGGGATATTAGTGGATGTCGGCGTCGGCACAATCATGGAGCAGGGAAAAGAAAAGGTTACCATCGACGAGAAAACGTACCTAGTGGAGCCGGCCCTGACGGCAGATGTTGCCATTGTACATGCGAAAAGAGCCGATCCGTACGGGAATCTCATTTACGATAAAAGCGGTAGAAATCTAAATCCGCTTGTTGCGATGGCTGGAAAGATAACCATTGCCGAAGTAGACGAGATTGTTCCGCTCGGCGAACTGGACCCCGAAAGTATTGTAACACCAGGCATTTTCGTGGATATGGTGATCGTGAGCAGAGGGGTGACTTGGGAATGGGTATGGGAAAAGAAACCCGCGACCGAATAGCAAAGCGGGCTGCTCTAGAACTCAAGAACGGCATGGCGATCAATCTCGGGATCGGCATCCCGACCAAGGTTGCGGATTATGTTCCTGAGGGCGTGCACGTCGTTTTTCATGCGGAGAATGGGATTCTAGGTGCAGGCGGCGGCCCGCTTCCGGGGGCGGAAGATGCATTTCTGTGCAACGCAGGCGGGTATCCCATCACCATTACCAATGGTGCCTCCTACTGCGATAGTGCCATTGCTTTTGCCATGATTCGTAGAGGCTGTATCGATATCACGATTCTTGGGGCGCTAGAGGTGAGTGAGCGAGGGGATTTGGCCAATTGGATCGTGCCAGGGAAGCGAGTGGCCGGGATCGGTGGGGCGATGGAGCTTGCGCAAAAAGCCAAAAAAGTCATCGTTCTGATGAACCATGTGAACCGGCAGGGTGAATCTAAGGTGAAAAAAAAATGCGACTTGCCGCTCACGGCAGTAGCCTGTGTGAAAATGATTATTACGGAAATGGCCGTGATGGAGGTGACGGATCAAGGATTGCTTTTAAAAGAAATCATGCTGCCTTATACGGTTGAGGACGTTGTCCGTCATACGGAGGCTGTATTACTCATCCCGGAAACCATTACGTATATCCCATAAAACACTAGTTAAAGCATGTATTGTTGAGCCTGAAGGAGGGAAATCCTTTGCCTAATGGGTACACTGAGCTGCAAAAGCAAATTCATGACTGGATGAAGCTTCATCGCGAAGATGGCACACAGTTTCTACAGAAGCTGGTAAGAATGCCTAGCACGCAAGGCAATGAGCAGGAAGCTCAGCTTCTAATTGCCGATAAATTACGATCACTAGCGTTCGACGTTGATGTGTGGGAACCGGATGGAGCGGCGCTCGAGGCGCATCCTTATTTTTGCTCCCCGCGGAACCGATTTACGGGCAGTCCTAATGTAGTTGGCGTCTTGAAAGGTGTTGGAGGGGGGCGTTCCCTATTACTTAATGGTCATATGGATGTCGTGCCCGAAGGAAATCGGGAGCAATGGCAAGATGATCCATATAGAGGTAATGTGGTTGCCGGGAAGCTGTATGGGCGCGGGTCAACGGATATGAAAGGTGGCACCGCTTCACTCCTTATGGCAGTCGAGGCTCTTCAGAGTCTTGGCATTAAGCTGCAAGGTGATGTGATCTTTGAAAGTGTCATTGAAGAAGAAAGCGGAGGGGCAGGAACACTGGCTGCCATTGTAAAAGGCTATAGGGCCGATGCGGCTCTCATTCCCGAGCCTACCAATATGCACATATTTCCGAAGCAACAGGGCTCCATGTGGTTCCGAATTGAGGTCAAAGGCCGTGCGGCCCATGGCGGAACGCGATATGAGGGCATTAGCGCCATTGAGAAAAGTATGGTTGTGATCCAGCATATTCGGGAGCTTGAGGAGCTTAGAAATGCACGGATCTCGGATCCCTTGTATGCCTATAACCCGATTCCGATCCCGATCAATATCGGTGTCATTGAGGGTGGGAATTGGCCATCGTCTGTCCCAGATACAGTGAAGCTAGAGGGACGAATGGGCGTTGCTCCTGAGGAGAAGCTTGCTGACGCTAAGGACGAAATGAGCCTGTGGTTGGCGCGGATTAGTGAGAAAGACCCTTGGTTCGAGAAGCATCCGCCACGTGTGGAATGGTTCGGTGCGCAGTGGGTTCCGGGCAGTGTTGATCCCGAGCACGCCTTGATGCAGGTACTAATGCAACAATTCCGACAGGTCAGACAAGAAGAACCTGTCATTGAAGCATCTCCATGGGGAACAGATGGCGGTTTGCTGACGTTAGTCGGTGAAACACCTTGTATCGTTTTCGGCCCAGGCATCACGCAACTTGCCCATTATCCGAACGAGCACATTGTGCTGGAACATGTGTTCGAGGTAGCTGAAATCATCGCATTAACCTTGATTCACTGGTGTGGTTTGGAGGGAATGGAGGCATAAGGATGGAACGAAACTCAAAAAAGACAACGTACATTGACATGAAGACGCCGATCCCAGGGCCGCAGGCTCAACTGCTGCTAGAGAGGCGCATGGCGAGTATTCCAAGAGGTCCTTTCAATACGGTTCCAACCTTTGCGGCCAAAGGGGAGGGAGCTCTTCTTACGGATGTTGATGGGAATACGTTTATCGATTTGGCCGGTGCGATCGGCTCCTTAAACGTCGGCCATTGTCCACCCAAAGTCGTGGAGGCATTGAAGGCTCAGCTGGATCACTACCTGCATCCGTGTTTTCATGTCATGATGTATGAGCCTTATGTGGCATTAGCTGAGAAGCTTAATGAATTAACACCGGGGGACCATCCGAAGAAAACTTTCTTCTTGAACAGCGGGGCGGAGGCGGTTGAGAATGCGGTAAAAATCGCTCGTAAATATACCGGACGAAGAGCGGTGATTTCTTTCGAGCGCGGCTTTCACGGCAGAACGTATATGGCGATGTCCTTAACCAGCAAGGTAAAGCCATATAAGAACGGCTTCGGCCCTTTTGCGCCTGATACGTACAAAATGCCCTATCCGTACTATTATCGCGCTCCTTCCGGGATGACGCAGGATGAAGTAGATGATCAGATTTTGCAGAAATTCGAGGATTTCTTCTTATCGGAGGTCCCAGGTGAAGAAGTTGCAGCTATTATCATGGAACCTGTTCAAGGAGAAGGGGGATTTGTGATCCCCTCCATTAAGTTCGTACAAGGCGTGAAGGCGATATGCGAGAAATACGGTATTCTGCTTATTGCCGACGAAGTACAGACTGGATTCGGGAGGACAGGGAAGAACTTTGCGATGGAACACTTCGGTGTTGTGCCGGATTTAATGACCATGTCCAAATCCATTGCCGCTGGACTTCCGATTAGTGCTGTGACGGGACGGGCGGAGATCATGGACGCACCTGGTATCGGAGAGATCGGAGGAACTTACGGAGGCAGCCCGCTCGGTTGTGTAGCTGCTTTACAAGTTCTTGATATGCTGGAGAAGGATCGGCTTGCTGAACGAGCAGGTTGGATTGGGGCAGCAGTAAGTGAACGCTTCCTTCGGCTGCAGCAGGAAGTAGGTTGTATTGGAGATGTGCGGACATTAGGCGCTATGAGTGCGATAGAGATCGTGAAGGATCTGGCGACGAAAAGACCTGATAAAGAGCTTACGACTCGAATCTTGCAAGAGGCACATCAACGCGGTGTCATCGTTATGGGGGCTGGCATATACGGTAATGTGATTCGTATTCTAAGTCCGCTGGTCATTACGGATGAGCAGCTTGCTGAGGGACTGGATGTTCTCGAGCAGGTGATTAAAACGTGTCTCCGTTCGTAGGAGCCTTTTCATAAACCTATTCGGAAGGAGGGGAGTGCAGCATGAGAAAGCATCTTTTTATCGAAGGGGCATGGGTGGAAGCGGGACAGTATCGTCCTTTAATCTCACCCTATACCGGTGAACAAATAGCTGAGGTTGCGTTTGCAGGATCAGCCGAAGTGGAGCAAGCGATTGAGGCTGCTGAAAGAGCCAGACCTGTCATGGCAGGAATGCCGACTCATGAACGGGCAGCAATTCTGGAGAAGCTGGCAGCATTAATCCGCGAGAATAAGGAAGAATGTGCGCGTTTGATCGCGCTTGAAGCCGCTAAACCGATCACTACGGCGAGAATAGAGGTAGAGCGAACGATCACAACCTACAAATTTGCCGCTGAGGAATCGAAGCGGATTTATGGTGAAACGATTCCTATGGATGCTGCTCCCGGAGGCGAGGGCCGTGTTGCCTATACGATTCATCAGCCATTGGGGGTCATTGCGGCCATCACACCATTTAATTTTCCGATGAATTTGGTTGCGCACAAGGTAGGTCCTGCTATCGCTGCCGGCAACACTATCGTGCTGAAACCAGCTGGCCAAACGCCGTTATCAGCTTTGTTTTTAGCAGAGCTTTTGCAGCAGTCGGGTCTTCCCGCAGGAGCACTAAACGTGGTTACTGGCAGTGGAAGCGTAATTGGCGATCTGTTGGTGAAGGATCCCAGAATTAAGGCCGTGACCTTCACGGGAAGTCCGGAGGTGGGGATCGCCATCCGCAATAAAGCAGGGTTGAAAAAGGTGATTTTAGAATTGGGATCAAATTCTGCACTCATCGTGGATCAAGGGGTTGATGTGGATGCGATGATGGCAAGGGCAGTCACAGGTGCATTTTCCTATGCGGGCCAGGTGTGTATCTCGCTTCAGCGCATTTATGTGCATGAGCAGCTTTTCGATGAATTTGCCAGCAAATTCGTAAAGCAGACAGAGTCGCTTCATTTAGGTGATCCTTCGGATCCCGCTACAGATGTTTCGGCGTTAATCGGCCCTCGTGACGCTGAGCGTGCAATGCAATGGATTGCAGAAGCTGAAAAACTTGGCGCGAGTGTCGCTACAGGTAACACGAGGGAGGCGAATATCGTTCATCCAACTGTCCTGCTTCATGTTGCTTCTACAGCTAACGTATCGTGCCAAGAAGTATTTGCTCCCATCGTGATGATCAATAAAGTCTCGTCAATCGAGGAGGCTGTTCGGCTAGTTAACAACTCCAAATATGGCCTACAAGCAGGCATTTACACGGAAAATATCCGAACCGCTCTTGCCGCAGCGGAAGCCTTAGAGGTAGGAGGCGTCATGATCAATGATATTCCTACCTTCCGTGTAGACCATATGCCTTATGGCGGCGTGAAGGAAAGCGGGACTGGACGTGAGGGCGTCAAATACGCCATACGTGAGTTGACGGAGTTGAAGTTGGTTTGTTTTAAAAAGTAAGATCTGAAAGAGGAAAGGCACCCGTGATGGGTGCCTTTTTGCAGACTAAATGGAAATCCTCCGGCTTATTCCATCCCGCTTTTGCCCATAATACCGTAAGAACTCGAATAAGAATCGAGGCCTGCAGCCATGGAATTACACGAATATTTCGAGTAACTCGATCCAATCGAGGCCTGCAGCATGGTATTACACGAATAATTCGAGTAACTCGATCCAATCGAGGCCTGAAGCATGGAATTACACGATTATTTCGAGTAACTCGATCCAATCGAGGCCTGCAGGCATGGAATTACACGATTATTTCGAGTAACTCGCTCCAATCGAGGCCTGCAGCAAGGAATTACACGATTATTTCGAGTAACTCGATCCAATCGAGGCCTGCAGCCATGGAATTACACGATTATTTCGAGTAACTCGCTCCAATCGAGGCCTGAAGCAAGGAATTACACGAATATTTCGAGTAACTTGATCTAATCGAGGCCTGAAGCATGAAATTACACGAATACTTCGAGTAACTCGATCCAATCGAGGCCTGCAGCCATGGAATTACACGATTATTTCGAGTAACTCGCTCCAATCGAGGCCTGAAGCATGGAATTACACGAATATTTCGAGTAACTCGATCCAATCGAGGCCTGCAGCCATGGAATTACACGATTATTTCGAGTAACTCGATCCAATCGAGGCCAGAAGCATGGAATTACACGATTATTTCGAGTAACTCGATCCAATCGAGGCCAGAAGCATGGAATTACACGATTATTTCGAGTAACCCGATCCAATCGAGGCCTGCAGCATGGAATTACACGAATACTTCGAGTAACCCGATCCAATCGAGGCCTGCAGCATGGAATTACACGATTATTTCGAGTAACTCGCTCCAATCGAGGCCAGAAGCATGAAATTACACGAATACTTCGAGTAACTCGATCCAATCGAGGCCTGCAGCATGGAGTCCGGTTTATTTGAATTCCAAGCTATAAGCTTGAAACCCATCTAGTCCACGGGAATCTCCGTTGAACTCACTTTTTTCTCTTTGTTTTGTGCTTTCATCAATTTGTCTTTCATTTCATCCCTCATCGGCCGGCGATCCTTCAGCGACATGTGCTCAGGTGTTTCCTGATACGTTTTCCTTCTGCCGATTCGGCGCAAATTTTCTGGCACTAAGTTGAATTTTTCATCTTTCATGAGTGAAATAATGCCCGTGCTTTCCGGTTGTTTCTCGATACCGTAGACTTCGTTGAAATAATCGTCTGCACGGCCAGGTATATAGTTTTTCGGCTCGGGGTAACCCACGATGACGCCTTCGTAATTACGTAGAATGACCTTATCTTGACTTTGTGATATCAAATAATTCGGCTGTAAGGCAATTTTCCCGCCGCCTCCTGGCGCATCGACGACAAACGTAGGTACCGCATACCCAGAGGTGTGCCCGCGAAGTGCTTCAATAATTTCAAGCCCTTTGGAAACAGGTGCCCGGAAATGACCAATGCCTTCGGATAAATCACATTGATAAATGTAATAGGGACGAACACGTATTTTCACAAGCTCATGCATGAGCTTTTTCATAATATAGGTGCTGTCATTGATGCCTGCTAAGATCACGGACTGATTGCCAAGCGGAACTCCCGCATTTGCTAGCATTTCGCAGGACGTTTTTGCTTCTTCCGTGATTTCCAATGGATGATTAAAATGCGTGTTCAACCAAACAGGATGATATTTCTTGATGATTGAGCACAAATGCTCCGTAATTCGCTGCGGGAACACAACAGGAGCCCTAGTGCCGATTCGAATGATCTCGACATGGGGAATCGCCCGCAAATTTTTCAAAATATACTCCAAAATATTGTCGTTAATTAACAAACCATCCCCACCAGAAAGAAGAACGTCCCGCACCTCCGGTGTATTCCGGATATAAGCAATCGCATCATCCAATTGTTTTTTGGGAACTCCCATACCAACCTGACCAGAGAAACGGCGGCGCGTGCAGTATCTGCAATACATCGAGCATTGATTCGTTACCAAGAAGAGAACCCTATCGGGGTATCGATGTGTTAATCCCGGAGTAGGGGAGTCTTCATCCTCGAATAAGGGATCCTCAAGATCATATTTGGTTTTCAATAATTCGGCGGAAATGGGGACAGATTGCATGCGAATCGGGCATCGCGGGTCATCTGGATTCATCAATGATGCATAGTAAGGCGTAATATTTAAAGGGATGGTTTGCGTTGAAATTCGAACGCCTTCTTCTTCCTCCGGAGTTAGATTCACTACCTTTTTCAAATCATCTAAGGTACGTATCGTATGGGTCAGCTGCCATAGCCAATCATTCCATTGCTCATCCGTTACATGCTTCCAGAGTTCAATTTGCTTCCAGTCACGTCGTTCCATCATTGCACCTCCAACATGGATGTATTCTCATTAGAAGTAAGATGCAAGAAGGATGCCAACATTTAGCCATATGGTTTAAAAGAGATAACCCTTGCGCCGGCGAAAGAGAAATCGGAAAGAGGACTTCAATAATAAGAACCACATTGGACTTTTCTTGTGATCAGGATGACGTACAGAGCGAGGCACCAGATCATTCATTGAAGTAACGGAATTAGGTGCAATTTCAATTTCGGCTAATTTTACATGTTCATTGCATAGTGACACTTCTAAGGTGCTTGCGATCTCATTTTTACTTTCAAGCAGCAAATCGATTTGTCGTTCATATTCGGTCATACGATTCGTTAGCATCATATTCTCTTCTTTGAGTTTTTTAATAAGTTCGTATAGTAATTTCATTGTAAGCTTTGGTTGCTCTTGTGATTCATGGGTATCTGTATTGTAAGTGGGGGAGAGCGGGAGCATCAATTCTTCATCACTGATTACTTGGTTTGCCACATGACTTCCTCCTTAAAACGATGGATTTCTCACTATACTAATCACTCTATGAATTCTTTTTCATATCATACAGGATTAAGGAAGTGATGTTGCTCGAAAGTCGTTGTCGTTTTGTAATTTTTATTGAAGAAGAATGGGATAACAAGGTCTAGTCCGCCGCTATTAAGGCTTTTTCACAATACCGTAGCGGTTCAACTTATATTGTAAAGCCTGACGTTTGATGCCTAGCGCTTGCGCAGTAAGCGTGATGTTATATTGATGAAAGGCCAGCGCATCGGTGATGGCTTCCTTTTCCATTTGCTTTACTTTATCGGTCAATCTACCTGTAGAGAAGGTTTCAATCTCGTCACTCCATGTAGGGGTTCGAAGAGACGTTGTTGTATGATTCCCCATGAAATAAGCAGGGAGATGCGTTTCCTCAATCATTTCACACTCCAGCTCCATCATATTGTAAGTGGATTCGATCGCATGGCTTAACTCCCGTATATTGCCAGGCCAATGGTAATTCATTAAACATGCCAACGCGGATGGCGAAATACCTATGATTTTCATACCGAACATCTGATTAAATTTTTCAATAAAGTGGGATGTGAGAAGAGGAATATCTTCTTTTCTTTGCACGAGAGGGGGGAGGTACAGATTCACGACATTGAGTCGGTAAAATAGATCGCTCCGCAGCACTCCTTTAGCTAACGCTTCCTTCGGATCTATATTCATAGCGGTAATGATGCGAACATCGACTTGCTGTTCATGGGTTCCCCCGACTCGGCGAACGATTCCGTCTTGAAGCACCCGCAATAATTTGGCCTGTAGAAATAAATCCAAGCTATTTAACTCATCCAGAAAAAGCGTTCCCCCGTTGGCTTGCTCAAATAGCCCAGCACGATCAATGGCGCCAGTAAACGCGCCTCTTGCCGTTCCGAACATAATACCTTCCATCAGCTCGTTGGGGACTGCCGCACAATTCTGAGCAATAAATAGTTTGTTCCGACGGGCTCCTGCATTGTGTATACTTTGAGCGAATAATTCCTTGCCAGTGCCAGTAGGTCCTGATATGACGACAGGAGAGCTCGTACGTGATGCCTTTTTGGCGAAGGCAATGGTGTGCAGGAAGGATTCGCTTTGACCGATTAAATCACTGAAATGGTAGCGAGCGGAGCTTGTATTTTTCTTATCTTTGGAAGGAGATTCATAGATTTGATGTCTGAGATCTAGGATTTGGTCATGCAGATGAACAATGCTGGTAATATCCTTAGCCACCTCTAAGGCACCGATGATTTCGCCATTTTCCAATAGCGGATAAGTACTGTTTATGGTCGTAATCCTTTTCCCCGTTACACTCACATAGGTCTGAATTTTTTCTCGTATTTCAATCCCTGTTTGAAGTACTTTCATGAAAGTGCTCGTTTCATTGGTTAGGGAAGGAAAGAGTTCGAAAAAATTTTTCCCCACGACTTGTTCGCGTTTAAAACCATCTGTTTCAGCCATCTTCTCATTATAAAAAATGGTGATCCCCTTGTTATCAATCAGGTGAACACCGACATCGATAATATTTAGCATGTTCTCGAAATACTTCGCTCCATGATCGTTCTGCTTGGACATTATGTTCACCCGCCTCACGAAGAATGGTTCTATGGTTTAATTAACAGCATATGATTGTTTTTTTTGGAAAATGATAATTGAAGTGGGTGATTTCAGTGCGGGGGCAGGAATAAAATGAAGGAAAAGCATTGTAATACTAGGCTACCTAATGAATGAAATTGACTAGAAGGTGGGTTTCGTGTGAACACTCAAGTTTATCGGCCCAAGAATCCTGTAAGGTTTGTAACGGCGTCAGCTTTGTTTGATGGTCATGATGCGACCATTCATATTATACGAAGGATTTTACAAGCATCGGGGGTAGAAGTGATCCATCTTGGTCATAATCGTTCCGTCGAAGAGGTCGTTAATGCTGCCATACAAGAAGATGTGCATGGAATCGCAATTAGTTCTTATCAAGGTGGACATATCGAATATTTAACCTACATGTTTGACCTTCTCCAGCAAAAAGGTGCCGGGCACATTCGAATTTTCGCAGGTGGAGGAGGCGTCATTATTCCTTCAGAGATTCAAGCCTTACACCAATATGGGATTGCCAAAATATTTTCACCCGACGACGGACGTAACCTTGGTCTACAAGGCATGATTAATTACATGATTCAAGAAGTTGATAAGTCTACGCCAAGGAAGCTCGTTGAGGAATCACCCTTATCCATAGAAAGCCAATGGAGTGTCATTGCCAGCTCCATAACTGCTGCTGAAGATGCCGCTGGGATTGGACATAAGACCGAATCTTTACCTATTTTACAAAACACACAATCTAATACAGCAGTCGCACCCGTGATCGGCATTACAGGAACAGGTGGAGCTGGAAAAAGTACGCTGACTGATGAGCTAGTTCGGCGCTTTCTCGAGCAATACCCGGACAGAACCATCGCTATTATTTCTATCGATCCTACGAAGATTAAAACAGGTGGTGCCCTTCTAGGTGACCGAATCCGTATGAATGCTGTAAACAGCCCTCGGGTCTATATGCGCAGCTTAGCAACTCGGCGTGCGAAATCTGAATTGAGCCTTGCAACGAAAGATGCCATCCAAGTGGTTCAGGCTGCTGGATATCATTTGGTACTTGTGGAAACGAGCGGGATCGGACAAGGAGACTCGGCCATAGATGAGCTATGCGATGTGTCTATGTACGTCATGACAAGTGAATTTGGAGCCGCGACACAACTGGAAAAAATAGCAATGATTGATTATGCGGATGTCATTGTCATCAATAAGTTTGAACGACGCGGCTCGGAAGATGCATTACGCGATGTCCGTAAACAATATCAGCGAAGCCACGGCTTGTTTGAAACAGCTGCCCAGGAACTACCTGTATTTGGCACGATCGCCAGTCAATTTAATGACCATGGAACGAATGTTCTATTTGCTAAGTTGATGAAGCTCGTTGCAGACAAAACAGGCGGCGATTGGACGATAGATGAGAAGGCGAACACGAACAAGCAACCTGTCACCACAAAGAATGTGATCATTCCACAGGACCGCACCGGTTATCTCGGCGAAATTGTGCAAACGATCCGACAGTACACGAAGTTTATTCTTGAGCAGGTCAAGGTAGCACGAAAGCTATATCAGCTGCGAGGAACGAAAGAGATTATGGTGTCCGATCATCAATCTCAGCTGAACACCGCGGAGGAAACGCAAACGATAATTGCGAAACTGAACGACTGGATCGCTCATTATCAAGCGATACTTCACCCTTCGTGCATCAAGTTGCTTCAAGAATGGCCGCAAATTCGTCAATCCTACACACAAGATCAACTTGTCACCCGCGTTCGCGATCGCGAGATGTTGACAGCTATGTACACCGAATCGCTATCTGGGACTAAGATTCCCAAGATTAGCTTGCCGAGATATGAAGATGATGGTGAACTCCTTGATTGGCTGCTGAAGGAAAATTTGCCAGGGTACTTTCCTTATACGGCGGGTGTTTTTCCATTTAAACGGACGAATGAAGAGCCTAAGCGCCAATTTGCCGGAGAGGGGACACCTGATCGCACCAATCGTCGATTCCATTATTTATGTCAAAATGATGAGGCGAAGCGATTATCGACTGCTTTTGACAGTGTTACCTTGTACGGGCATGATCCCGACTATCGGCCTGATATTTATGGAAAAATAGGAAACAGCGGTGTGAATGTATGTACGTTAGCGGATATGAAAAAGCTGTTTGCTGGATTCGATTTATGCCATCCTTCCACAAGCGTTTCGATGACCATTAATGGTCCTGCTCCAATGATTTTGGCCATGTTCATGAATACGGCGATTCAGCAGCAAGTAGATAAATATGTCCAGAACAAAGGCAGTCAACCGACGGAAGAGGAAGTTGAGCAAATAAAGGCGAGTACGCTTCAAACCGTTCGCGGTACGGTTCAAGCGGATATTTTAAAAGAAGATCAGGGGCAGAACACTTGCCTGTTTTCAACCGAATTTGCACTGAAGATGATGGGGGACATGCAGCAATACTTCATTGATCATCAAGTTCGGAACTACTACTCGGTAAGTATTAGCGGCTATCATATTGCGGAAGCGGGAGCGAACCCGATCACGCAATTGGCTTTTACGCTGGCAAATGGTTTTACATTCCTTGAATATTATTTAAGTCGTGGTATGCATATCGATGATTTTGCGCCGAATCTTTCTTATTTTTTCAGTAATGGTCTTGATCCCGAATATACGGTCATGGGAAGAGTTGCGCGTCGCATATGGTCAACCGTCATACGAAATAAATATGGCGGCAATGAAAGAAGTCAAAAGCTTAAATACCATATACAAACGTCAGGCCGCTCCTTACATGCACAAGAAATGGATTTTAATGATATTCGAACTAGCTTGCAGGCGCTCATTGCCATTTACGATAATTGCAACTCCTTGCATACGAACGCCTTTGATGAAGCGATTACGACCCCGACAGAGAATTCAGTGCGCAGAGCGATGGCGATTCAATTGATCATCAATAAGGAATTTGGCTTGACGAAAAATGAAAACCCGCTTCAAGGTTCCTTTATTGTGGATGATTTAACCGATCTCGTGGAAGAAGCCGTGTTAGCTGAATTCGAGCGAATCCATGCTCGAGGCGGCGTATTAGGTGCAATGGAAACGCAATATCAACGCGGCAGGATCCAAGATGAATCTCTTTCCTACGAGCATAAGAAGCATGCAGGTGAGCTACCGATCATCGGCGTGAATACGTTCCTAAAACGGGATGCCGACCATCATGCTGTTGAAATCGAACTGGCACGTTCAACAGTTGAAGAGAAAGAAACTCAGATTCTTGGGCTACAAGCCTTCAAGGAACAACACAAGTTGGCGTGTCCTGCAGCTCTTGAACGATTAAAGCAAACAGCCCTCAACAACGGGAACCTTTTCGAAGAACTTATGGAAACGGTTAAAGTCGCATCGCTAGGGCAGATCACAACGACCTTGTATGAAGTTGGCGGGCAATATCGCAGGAATATGTAATAAATCCTATACCAAGCGAATGTCAGATATGTTATAATTCACAAGTCGAATATGTGACAACGACCAACTTTCATATAACCTGGCTTACAACCATAATCCGTTGTAGGTCTTTTTTTCAGGAGTATATTAGATATCGCAATAACATCATGTAAATAGCGGGAAGTATCAACCATTTGTGATATCGAAAGTAGGTTAACTTATGAATTTTATACTTATGGCAGCCATGTCTTTGGTACCTCTCTTTTTAGGAATGTCTTGTAAAATGTTGTTTAAAACAAAATTAACGAATGCCATGTTAGCTTTCATGATTTTTATGAGTATATGGCAATTGGATGTAAGTGTTTTATATAGCATCGAAATCATGAAAACAGATTGGATATTCTTTCTGTTTAAGTTATTCCGGATTGGTTCGATCATGCTTCCTCCGGCTTTTCTGTATGTTGGATATGTCACTCTAAAATATCTAACCAAAGAAGAAGCGAAATGGATGAACAGGATCATTAATAAATATACACTTGGCCTTTACGGAGCATGGTCTGTATTCATTTATATGATTAATTGGACAGATTACGGAGTATTAGGTTTAAAGAATATTGAAGGCTTCGACAACCATACTACCGTGCTCTATCCGATCTATGGTGAATGGGGCAGCTTATTTGTTAACCATATTAAATTGTTGATCGTTAGTATTATTCTGACTCTACTTGCAAGTAGAAAAGTAACGGATACCTATGTGAAAAATTTCCTAACTTTATTCAGTCTTACTTTCCTTTTAACGTATATGATCGGCGTTTTAAATTTACAGGCAGGCACGTTCATTTATTCAAGTCAAATTGGGGTCATGATTTTTTCAATCATTATATTCTTTATTTTTGTTCATATGAGTACAAGAATGATAAGAGATACCTCTCAAATTTTGAAAAGAAAAGAGAAAGAAGAACAAATTGAGATATCAACTTCAGGATTAATACATGAAATCAATAACCCATTAACCGTTGTGAAAGGGTATTCCGATCTCTTAGCACGAAACGAGCAATTGGATCATACTGCCAAAGGGATGGTTAGTCATATTGAAATTGCCGGTGAACATATGAACAGCATCCTCTCCAATTATAATCATTTTATAAAAAGCGGAAAAATACAGACAGAAGAAGCCGACATTTGGGAAGTTATTCAAGAATCTATTGCATTAACTTCAATAAAGTCGCAAGAAAACAACGTCACTATGGAGTTGAAATCTCATAAACATATCATCGTGATGATAGATAAAGATAAAGTAAGACAAGTTTTCATTAATCTAATCAATAACAGTATAGAAGCTATGGCAGGAAAAGGTCATAAAGTTCTCAAAATTGAATACGTTACCAAGAACAATGAAATCCATATCCTATTTACAGACACAGGATCAGGAATTCCACAAGTTGAATGGGAGCGCATTTTCACACCCTTTCATACAACCAAAAAAACAGGCATGGGCCTAGGATTGTCGATTTCCCAACGGATTATCAATTCTCACGGCGGGTATATAGAGGTCGTAGACAGTCATGCAGATGGAACCGAAATCAAAGTGATCATGCCGCTATGGACCGGGATTTAAATGGATGAAATGCCCGTGCATGAATATAAAAAAAGCGTAGTCTGTGGGCAAAGCCATACAGACTACGCTTTTTATTACAGACTAACCGCTTTTTGTTCTTCTTGCGTCGTAATTTCCTGCGTGATGGGTTTACTCTTCGATCTATACACACCCAGCATCATACCTGTCCCCAATGCCGTACATTCAAGTGGTTGATCCGCAATATGCACAGCAACCCCAGTCTCGGCGCGGATCCGTTCATCAATCCCTTCCAATAATGCGCCGCCTCCGCAAAGCAATATCCCTTGTTCCATGACATCGCCAGCAAGTTCGGGCGGACATAGCTCTAAGGTTGACCGAATCGCTTCGATCAACGCGCCTAAGAAATCATTGACCACCGCGTATATTTCACTCGAGACCAATCGGATCGAGCGGGGTAATCCATCAACCAAATCGCGTCCCCGGATGTCAAGCGTACGTTCATTCGATGTAGAAATGGCTGTTCCAATTTCTTTTTTAATGAGTTCGGCCGTTCGTTCCCCGATTTCCAGATTATATTGTCGTTTCACATAATCCATAATGTCACGATCGATCGATAAGCCACCCCGGTTTATCGTATGACTCGCGACGATGCCCCCGAGAGACAAAACAGCTACTTGGCATGTGCCGCCACCGATATCGAGTACTAAGTGACCAATTGGTTCGTCAAGCATAAGTCCCGCACCGAGGGCGGCTGCAATAGGTTCCTCGACAGCTATCGCTTTTTTAGCCCCCTTGTGGACGATTGTTTCTTCAATTGCCCGTTTTTGGACATTCGTTATCCCGCAAGGTACCGTAATGTAAATCTGTGAACTTCTTAGAAAAGAGGATCTACCTTGGATTTTCTTAATAAAATATTTCAACATGATGCTTGTCTTATCAAAATTAGCAATGACACCATTTTTTAAAGGATACGTGATATCCACATGTCCAGGAGCACGGCCAATCATTGCTTGCGCTTCAGAGCCTGCAGCCAATAGCTCTCCTGTATGTTGATCAAATGCGACTACCGATGGTTCGTTTAGCACAATTCCTTTTCCTTTTTCGAAAATAACGGTGTTTGATGTACCTAAGTCAATCCCAAATAACTTATCGAACTGTTTGAACATTTCATATTTCCTCCTTAGATTGTTGTAAGGCATGGCTTGGAGGTGGCATTCACGTCTGTATAGTATTCTTGTTCGTTCTCGGATTTAAGGGGGCGTGTTATAAATTTCCAGTAAATAGAACAAGAGGACTTCCTTATGCAACCACGAATACCTAAATTGGAAGATGTGCATGGAATATAAATGAATCGGTCAATAAAGGAGCAATTTAGCGATGTACGAACATCTCGTTGTTTTCAAGTTCAATACAAATATCACACCTGTCAAACAACAGGAATTGCTGGATCAATTACTCACGTTTCGGGATCGTATCCCTGGGATCATTGACATAAGTGCAGGAATTAATGAAACAGAAGAAACGGATAATATGCATGGCTACACGCTCGGATTACGAGTAACCTTTGAAGATATTGAATCTCTGCGCTCCTATGGTCCGCATCCCGTTCATCAGGCATTTGTTCTATCACTAGATGGTATATTGGAAAATGTGATTGTCGTTGATTACCCTAAGGTTTAAGCAACTAAGACGATTATGAAGGAGGTAAGCTTACTATGAAGCTTCGCTGTGCGATATTAGACGATTACCAACAAGTGGCTTTGACTTCCGCGGATTGGTCTCAGGTTATGGACAAAGTGGAGGTCACAGTTATCGATCGGCATATCGATGATCCGGAAGAGCTTCTCGAACAGATCGCCGACTGCGAGATTGTCGTGATCATGCGGGAACGGACGCCTTTCCGCGCATCGCTGCTTGCCCGGCTTCCCCGCTTGAAACTGCTAATTACCACAGGTATGCGCAATGCGTCGATCGACATGACCGCAGCCGCTTCGCATGGCGTTATTGTTTGTGGTACAGGTGGCGCGGGCAACGCAACTGCAGAGCTCACGTGGGCTTTGATCTTAGGGCTCGCCCGTAACATTGTGTTAGAGCACAACGCGATCCTCAGCGGTCAATGGCAAAGTACGATTGGCACGGATTTGTACGGCAAGACGCTTGGCGTACTTGGACTTGGCAAACTGGGCAGCAAGATTGCTAAATTCGGTCAGGCGTTCGGCATGGATGTCATGGCATGGAGTCAGAATTTAACAAAAGAACGGGCCGACGAGATCGGAGTGAAATTAGCCTCTTCCAAGGAGGAGCTTCTGGCGAACAGCGACTTTGTTTCCATTCATCTTGTATTAAGCGAACGGACAAGAGGACTGATTGGTGCCGAAGAGCTCAAGCGTATGCGTCCTTCGGCATATCTGATCAACACGTCCCGCGCTCCGATTGTTGATCAATCTGCACTTGCCCAGGCTTTGCAGAACGGATGGATTGCCGGCGCCGCGGTAGATGTGTTCGAAGTGGAGCCTTTGCCAAAGGACGATATATACCGATCGCTGCCAAATCTTCTCACTACACCGCATATCGGTTATGTATCGAAAGCGAATTATGAGGCTTTTTATAAAGATGTGGTTGAAGACATCGAGGCATATCTAGTTGGATCACCAGTAAGAACCCTTACATAATTTTCACGTATTCATCATAAAAAGATCCTCCCAGCATGCCCATGCCGGGGGGATCTTTTGCGTACGATCGATTATTCCAAAGTAATTTGGAGATTTTTAAATTGATTGGCAAACATACGGGAATACGTGCCGTCTTGGCTCATTAACGAGCTGTGATTACCTTGCTCGGCGATCTCGCCGCGGTCAAAGTGATGCGGCTACTGCCCCAAACGCTGTGATAATCAGCATGACACTGCCCATGCGAAGCACATAATCAAGCCGTTTCTCCGCAACGCCTCCGTCCAAAATGTGTGACATGATCGTCGGTTGGAGCAAGTCCGCAAGCGCTTCCATGCTGACAAAAAAGACAGCAACCAGAAATAGCTTTCAGTGCTTTCTCATCTACAAAAAAACCTCAACCAAGAATTGCAATACCTCTTGGCTGAGGGAGTAGAATGGCTTTCAACTATTGAATGGCTTTGATTTCACCAGTTTTCCAGTTGATCCATGAGAACGTAACAGGGTCCGTGTTGAAAGTGACATGTATGAAATCACCCGCAACATAATAGTTCTGTACAGCTGATCCAAGCATAGGTGTCACTTTCATGTTAGTTAAATCGAGTTTAAATAGTTTATTATCCCATTTTTTGAAAATGACCGTATTCTCGTTAATGACTACGGCTGATGCACATTCTACGATCTTCGTCGGTGCTTTCTCTGGCTCATTTAGGAGCCTTTTCAGTAAGTTTGTACCATCTGTATAGTAGAAAGAATTGTTGATGATTTGATATCTTGGGGAAATATTCGTCATCAGTTTCCGTTTATTCGATCCATCAAGCTTCATTTCATAGAAGGTGACGGGAACTCGGGGTTCCTCATTGTAATAAATGGTATCACCGACAATTTGGTAGTTCCATACATTTTTGAATGCCGACTGATTGCCAGTTCCATCGGTCTTTACCATATTCACGTTAGGTGCGTCGAACATTTTCGTGTAATAGATGGTATCGCCGCTGAGGGACATAGAACCGATCGAGCTGCCGCTGAGCAGCTTCTGGAGTCCTGTTCCGTCGGTTTTCATTTTAAAGATCCCATTCTCAGGGGATAACTTCATATCCCTTGGGTGTCCAATGACGGCAAACGTCGAGAAATATAACCAATCTTTATCAACAATGAGGTGTGTAACATCAGGTACATCGCTAATCTTGGTATTCAGTGAGCCATCTAGTTTCATTTTATAAACTTTGCGTTGCTCCGTCGGTTTCGTGTAATAGATCCAATCACCGTCCACGTAAATGGGTCCCGATTCATTCCCATACAACTGATTCATGCTTGATATATAACTGGTTTCAGTCGGTTTCACTTCTTGTACGACCTGTGTTCCTTGCGTGATATCAATTCGTTTGGTTGCTCCATTCCAATTGACCACGGCTCCTAATGCTTCGCTAACGAACCGCAAGGGTACGAGCGTAAACCCATTGGAGATAACGCCAGCTACTTCCATCGAGACGATTTTCCCGTTTTTGTAACCGTTCTTTTCGCCGATTTTATAGGTAATCAATACATCGCCTTTGGTTGCTGTTACCGTTCGCGTGTTGTTATCCCATTGAATTTGTGAACCTAATGTTTCGAAAATTTTCCTTAGTGGAACAAGCGTCGTTCCATCTTGAATGATAGGCGGCGTATCAAACGTCAACTCTTTTCCATCCAAATAAACAGCGATCTTGCCTTCAGATGCGTAGGCACTTGAGCTTATGACAAATATCATGAGCAACAGGATGGCAATAACTTTACGACTCAACTACAAAACCTCCCAGATTCTTTTCGTATCAAAATGACAACTTTCGACATTCGACAAAAAAATGGCGGATTCCTCTTTTTAAGGAGTAGGAAAATAATGGAGGGAGTTCAGGGAATTCCTTTACAAATGATTTACGCACTGATAATCTAATGATTGTTTGGAATCTATTTGGGAGAGGTTGCGTTGTATTGAAAAACAGGGGATCAAGTATAAGAGGTTTTATCTTGGGTGTATGTTCGACATTACTTTTTGTTGGTGCTACGGCAGCCTATGCCGCTGAAAGCACGAAGATTGATGTGTATTTTAAGAATTTACGGTACATGTTTGATGGCGTGGAGAAAAAAACGACAGGTTCACAAGGCTTCATTTACGAGGGGACAACTTACGTACCGCTTCGTTTTATGGGGGAGTCGCTGGGTAAGGAAGTTACGTGGCAGGGTGAGACTGAAACGATCTGGGTTGGCCAAAAGCCGCCTGCACCAGTGACAAGCGAGCCAACAGAGACGGCTATCACAGGCGATCAAGTAAATTTGACAGATTTGACCGTTAACAAACAGGATGAAGCAAGTTCGCTTGCTATTGATAGTTGGAGCACGGGAGGGCATAATACAGCCAAAAGTAAAACATTTACAATCAACGGTAAAACCTACAGTAAGGGGCTGGGTCTCTATTTGCACAATGGACCTTATCCACCGAATATCCGTGTTGGCGGGACCGCTCACTATATCTTGTCTGGCAAGTATTCTCGATTGTCTGGACTTATCGGCGCAGCAGAAAGTACGTTGCAGAACACCGCAAAGGGAACTTTAACCATTATTGGTGACGGTAAGGAATTACTGGTCATTTCCGAGATTAGTGCAGGGCAAGATCCCAAAAAGGTGGATGTAGACCTTACTGGAGTTCAAGAACTTCGAATTAATTTTAACTCAAATCGGCAAGGATTAATTAACATGATTTTGCCTAATCCTGCACTTATTTCTGCTCCTACTCCTGTTGTGAATGTATCGACAGCGAAGCCTGATTCAGATATCTTTATCGTTACTCGGAATCGAACAGCTGAATTTGTTGCTATCAAAAATAGAGGTGATTTCCCCATCGACTTGAAGGGTTGGAAGGTAAATAGCGCGAATGGTGGAGAGTCGTATATATTCAAGGATAGCTTTATCCTGGGACCTGATAGTTATGTTTTCTTAACCAGCGGGAACGATGGTGTGAGCGGCAAGAAGTCTGATTTTCAAGCGTATTCTCGCAGTCTGGTTTGGTCCAAAGAAGCCATTTGGAATGATCAATCTAATGATGATGCGCAACTCTTCAGTGCAGAAGGTGAATTAGTTAGTGAGTATAAATAGTACTGATTTAATGGATAGAAAGTCAGAATTGAATTGTACGTTGGTTCATTAAAGGGGAAATACAGGAATATACTGTCGAGGTTGGCATCGGTCCTCAGAGCATTATCAAAGTTATAGAACGGATTAACAAATTGGTGAGTGAAGAAGCAAAGGAACATCCACCTGGAATTAGAATTAATTGGTAGGAAATGATCTCAAATGATTACAGAGGCTGCCCACAATGGGCAGCCTTTTCTCGTTGTGGCAGGATAGTTAAATCGTTTCACGAATACCTCAAATATGGAAAATTTGCAAAATTCATAAATAAGGCGATATACGCAATGACCTAAATATGCGTGAACTAGATATCCTTGAAATTGCTTTGGGTAGAATTGTGGAGAAAACTATTCCTTTAAAAATTAAATTTGTCAGTTATCATCGTATTTAGATCAATGGGGTAATGAAGTTCTTGGAATTGAAAAAGTTATCAAATTTGTTCCGATTGAAAAACGAAGGGCAGAAGGCTAATTTAGAGGAGGAGACGGTGAACCTCCAACCCTTTACGTCTAACATAAATCCAGCCTATCACTTCCTAAACTAGGCTTGCATAGCATAGTTCATAGGAGGCGAGAAAATGCCACACTATCGAATTATTGTCGATTTGTCCGACCGGGACCTCTACTTGCTTGATGGAAATATCGTTGTTCGGTCTTTCCCGGTAGGAATCGGTAAGATGATTACGAAGACACCGAGAGGCGAATTTAGGATCATCAATAAACAAGCCGACCCTGGAGGTCCATTCGGCGTCTTCTGGATGGGCTTATCGAAACCCCATTACGGCATCCACGGAACGAACGATCCTTCCTCGATCGGTAGAGAAGTCAGTCACGGTTGTATCCGAATGTACAACGAGGATGTCCTACAGCTTGCAAGTCTCGTTCCTATCCAGACTCGGGTTACGATTCGACCATAACACATACACGGTAATCATTTCGAATACATTACATTAAGCATCGGTGACGAGGAGGGGTACAGTTGAGATATACAGTGCAATATTTACCTCTAAGTAAAATTAAGCAGGAAAGTAACATCACGAAGACCTCACCACGAAAGAAGGAGTTAAAAAAAGTTGCTCAGGATCTTATGCAGGTATTAATTGTGCATAAAAGTAAAAAAGATGGTGGTTATATCATCCAAGATGGGCATCATCATTTCGATTTCCTCAAAAAGCACACAAATACAAATCGAGCCGTATGTCTCGTAGATGAAAGCAAGATTTCCACTAACTTTGGCATGCTGATAAATCGATTTCGTAAACGTCAACTTCCTTATGAAGTTCCTTACCTGAAACCAGATCGGATTGAAGTCAACAGCTGGACGATCATTCGTAAGTTTTTGAAACGTGAACCGCGTTTTCGAAAGCTTTCCCGCAGACAGCAATTAATGGTACTTCGGCTTGGACTTCAATATAAGAAAACAACGGTGCAATCGATGCAAGCAAAAGTAGAAGAGCTATTAAAAAAGATAGTCCCCTGACTTGACGAAGTAAAAAGGAAAATACCCGGCAGAGCACTAGCTCCGTCGGGTATTTCTATTTGTCATTCATTTCAACTTCGCTCGCATTGATGCCCGATATATTGTCGGAGAAATTCCTATATGCTTAAGGAAATTACGACTAAAGCTGGCGAACGATTCGTAACCGACTTCATAAGCAATATCGGTTACTTTCAACTCGGTGGTTGATAATAAACTGCATGCGTGCCGAATCCGTGTCTCCTGAAGGAGCGCAACGAAAGTCACGCCTAGATGCTGGGTTAAGATTTGAGTCACCCTGGAAGGATGACAATGAAAATGGGTGCCGATCTGCTCCAAGGTGAGCGGTTCCCTGTAACGGGTATAAATGTAGCGTATTATGGCCCATGGCAAAGCGGTTTTTGAGGGAATATCAGTTATATTCGACTGCTGTGAGATGCACGGATAAAGCCTGTGGAGGAACGCAAGGATGCGCTGGAGCTCTCCTTTTAAGAGAAGCGGCTTCCATATGTCGTCGTTAAGTTCGAATTCACGAAGCATCCCCTGAAGTTTCTGTCTCATGATCTCACTTTGTTCCACGCTCAAGTCATAGTGAGTCAAGAACGGATTAGTATCCGAGAGAAGCAAGCGCTCAGCTGGGTCACCAAGCAGTTCTAAGCCAAACATACAATTGAACAAGATTAACGGACTTCCGGGATTTGCCTTGATTTCATGTACCTGATAAGGAAGCAGCAGGGTAAAGGTGCCAGGTTTCATCGGATGTGCCTGACCGTTCACGGTTTCGTATCCGGAGCCCTCGACAACCAAAGAGAATTCTAAAAAATCATGACGATGGCTGGGGAAATACTGATCAACCCGATTTATGGATAAATGAAACGGGAATGATCCGATATTCGGATAATCCGATAATTGCTTATTGATTGGAAATGTCATGGGAATCACAGCCTATTCAAGAAATGAGAGGTTTGTTCAAGGATTGATAGGAAACCTGCGCTCTCCTATTGTAACCTAATGATAGATAAGATTGAAGGAGGAACTCAGATGACCTTAACGATCGGTTCATTAACATCAAGCACGGTAATAACCAGACATCCTGCCAATCCCATTTTAACGGCAGATTCCGTGCCCTATCCAACGGCGCTTACATTCAATGCGTGGGTAACCAAATTCCAAGGTCAATACGTCATGGTGTTCCGTAATGACCACGGCTCCGTCAAAAATGAAACATTGGAACCCTCTCATACAACGGATCTGGGACTAGCCTACAGTAAGGATGGCATCCATTGGGATGTACAATCCAAGCCATGTTGGAAGCTTTATGATGAGGAAATTACAAGAGTTTACGACCCTAGATTAACCGTGATGGATGGTCGCGTTTACATGTGCTTCGCCGTAGATACCCGTCATGGCGTCAGAGGTGGCATTGCGGTAACGGATGATTTTGATCAGTTCGAAATCCTTTCCTTGTCAGCGCCAGACAATCGGAACATGGTGCTTTTTCCAGAGAAGATTAACGGTAATTATGTGCGTTTGGAACGTCCGTTCCCGGTTTACAGCCGTGGGAAAGATCAATTTGATATATGGCTTTCGCAGTCGCCAGATCTCAAATACTGGGGAGACACGGAGCTTGTCTTAGGTGTAGAGCACGTTCCCTATGCGAATGATAAAATTGGACCTGCCGCACCGCCAATTCGAACTTCCAAGGGATGGTTGACGACGATCCATGCCGTTGATATCGATCCAAACCGCGGTAAAAATGGCTGGGAGCCGACGTGGAAAAAGCGCTATACGGCGGGCATTATGCTCCTTGATTTGGATAACCCGAAGAAGGTAATCGGTTTGTATAAGGAACCGCTATTGGCGCCAGAGGTAAGCTATGAAACAGATGGAGGCTTCCGTAACGATGTTATTTTTCCAGGCGGTATGATTCTGGAGGATGATGGGGAAGTAAAGATTTACTACGGTGCGGCAGATACAGTCGAGTGTTTGGCAACCGCTCATGTGGATGATTTGATAAGGTTGTGTTTGGAAGGAAATAAATAAAACCAAACGAGTTGAATGATGAAAAGGGTGGACAAAGCGTGACAAAGCGTCCCCCTTTTTCTTTAGGTTCAATCACCCTTAAGTCACCGAAATGACTTCATACATCGGTACCTTATTCAAATGGCTCTGGTACAGTGTAATTTCTTTAGATTTCCACGCGAGATCGTCGCTTCTAGAAGATGTTGGTACTGGGAAATCACGTAACGTATGAAGCTCAAATGGCGTCATCCCCGTAAATTTGCGTGCAAGCGTCAGATGCGGGTGAAACGTGCGCGCTTCAGGTGTAAAACCAAGCGGCGTAAGTGCGCCAGCTACCCATTGTTGTAATAAGTGCAAACTTTCTACATCACCTCCGACACCGGCCCAGAGCACAGAAGGCTGGGTTGGTCGGCCGAATATGCTGAGGGATTCCACATGCAGTAAGAGGGGATTAGATGCTGCCTCTATTTCCTGCAACGCTTGCGTAATGCGAGGGACCGAGTCTGAAGGTGTATCTCCAAGAAACTGCAGCGTAATATGCAGATCCTCAGGATGGACCCATTTGCGAAAAGGAAGATGCCGTTTTAGTTCCTCCATCCAGTCGGCAACCACATGCTTACATCCGGACGGGATCGGCACAGCAACAAATAAACGAACTTGATGGATTGGATTCATACTAGCCTCGCTTGTTCATTGTATGTTTAATCTGGTTCATCCGTAGCATACCCAATATTTGTCCTAATTTTATACTTCTGGGGCGTTATGCCCGTTTTTATTTTAAATAATCGACTGAAATACCGCTGATCCTGGTAACCGATCATTTCTGCTATGTCCGCAACACTTAGAAGTGAATTGCGCAGCAGATCGCAGGCACGATTCATTCTTTGTAACAAAATATATTCATAGGGTGACACACTCAAGATTTCTGTAAAGACCGTCCTGTAATGACTCACGCTCAGATGTTCCATTTCGGCAAGCTGTTTTAACGTCAATTCCTCATGAAAATGCTCGTGGATATATCGTAAAGATTTTTCGATTCGATTGTGTTTGCTGATCAAGGACCCTTTAGAATTCTGCACATTTCGTCCGATTAACGCTAATAATGAAATCAGATTCTGTATGACATCTAACTGAAAAAATGAATCCCTATGGGAAAACGCTTGAAACATGGATTGGAATGACCTTATGACATGTTCCACACTGCCTACATACAGAACTGTCCCCGTAGGTATTCCACTGGATTTCAGCACTGTTGCTTCACAACACCACTCCCGTTGATTTGTCCACATTTTAAGTTGGATACTTACTCCCTAGGAAGCATTTTAAGGTATATGATTGAACAAATCAAACACTTTACGAAGAGAGAAGGATTTCCAATGAAAAGACAAATCGTCAACATTATTAACTTTATTCGTGGTGTAGAGCCAAGGCCGGGAAGAGATATTGATCTGGTTCAACCTGTGCAGGAGCAAATAGAGCTTCTAAAAAAACATGATCTAAAAGGAACCTTTTTGTTTCAATATGATGCTCTGATAGATCCCGTTTTTACTTTGATGTTCGAAGAGATGGATACGGATAACATTGAGCTTGGCGTGTGGCTGGAAGTTGTAGAGCCGCTTGCCAAGAAAGCAGGAATCCCTTGGAAAGGACGTTATGCGTGGGACTGGCATGCACATTGCGGATTTACAGTCGGATATACGCTGGAACAACGTGAGCGGATCATTGACATCGTCATGGACGACTTTTATTCGGTATTTCAAAGATACCCTAAGTCGATCGGTTTCTGGTCACTCGACGTGCATACCATTACCTATTTGGCAGAAAAATACGAAATCAACGCCTTATGTATGTGTAAGGATCAATGGGGGACGGACGGGTATAACCTCTGGGGAGGCTATTATCATCAAGGATACTATCCAAGTCGCAAGAACTATTTCAGTCCGGCCCAAACATTGGAACAACAGATTAACATTCCGATATTCCGCATGTTGGGATCCGATCCGATTCATCAATATGATGTTGGCTTGAAGCTTGATTCTGGTGCACCTGCCATTCAGAAAGTCATCACGCTAGAGCCTGTTTATCATGAGCTAGGTGGAGGTGTGAATACTTGGACTGATTGGTATTTCAAAGAAAACTTCAGCGGAAATTGCCTCTCATTTGGCTATACACAGGTTGGTCAGGAAAATAGTTTTGGTTGGGAGAAAATGAGTCAAGGGCTGATCTATCAGTTTGAACAGTTGGCAAAGCTGCAAAAAGAAGGCACGCTAGAGGTTGAAACCCTTGGCGAAACAGGACGATGGTTTAAGCAAACTACCAAACAACCCCTGCATCTGTTGTAGCTGCATTTAGCGATTCCAAAGAGGAAGGGCATAAGTCGATATGGTTTAACAGCAAGTATTACCGAATCAATGTGTATACCGAGAATGAACGGTTCTGGATAAGGGATATGCACCTGTTTCGTGAAGATTATCGCGAGCGATATTTAGATGAGGTGTGTACAGGCAATCAACTTCAGTTTAACAATTTGCCGATTATGGATGGATACCGGTGGAGTGGTAATCAGATTCGCGCGGGGATATATCCATTATTTAGTACTGTCGATGGACAACTTCTGCCGCTCACTTTTGAAGATATTACTTATCAGGAGGAAAAGGGCGTCGCAATCATTTCATTTCAAGGTACAGCCTGTGGAACCATTACAATAAAGCTAGTTGAGGATGAAATGACAATCACGCTTGAAAAGAATGCTGATCAAGTCATATGGAAACCCAAGTTTGATGAGAATGCTCAAAGTTTGCCACGGATTATTTCTTCATCTGAAAGTGAATTGCGAATGGTTTATGATGGCTTTGAATATACAGCCTTTCATGTGCTGCAGGGAACAATGGATCCTAACTTTTCGATACGAGCGAAGAATAACCAGATTAGATTATTGATTGGCAGGCAAACTGAGAGTAGAAATTAACTTTTTCTAGCCTCTGCAAAGATCATCGTTATGGTCTATAATAATCGATAGAACAAGAAAAGGAGTAACCCTAACGATGAAACCTTTGGCAGGAAAAGTAGCCTTAGTCGCAGGAGCAACGCGCGGCGGTGGAAGAGGGATTGCAATTGAATTAGGAGCAGCTGGTGCTACTGTTTATGTGACTGGCCGCACCACGCGCGTACAACGCTCGGAATACAATCGTCCAGAAACGATAGAGGAAACCGCTGAATTAATATGTCAAGCAGGTGGACAAGGTATAGCCGTTCAAGTTGATCATTTGGATGAGGCTCAAGTACAAGCACTTATGGCTCGCATTGAGAGCGAACAAGGGCGATTGGACATACTGGTTAACGATGTGTGGGGTGGTGAAAATTTGATACAATGGAATGTGCCCGTGTGGGAACACTCCCTTGAAGGCGGATTTCGTATGCTTCGATTAGCGATTGATACACATATCATTACAAGTCACTTTGCATTACCCCTGTTAATCCGAAACAAGGGAGGACTCGTTATCGAGGTAACAGACGGTACGGCAGAATACAACAATAACAACTACCGTTTATCTATGTTTTACGATCTTGCTAAGACCTCTGTCATTCGTATGGCAAAGTCGCTAGCCCAAGAACTTTCGCCCTATCAATGCACCGCTATCGCCTTGACACCGGGGTGGATGCGTTCTGAAATCATGCTTGAACACTTTGGTGTCAAGGAAGATAATTGGCGTGACGCGACAGTAGCTGAACCCCATTTCATCATCTCGGAAACGCCGCGTTTCATGGGACGAGCTGTGGCAGCTCTTGCCGCAGATCCAGAAGTTGGTCGATGGAATGGACAATCGGTATCCAGCGGAGCGCTCTCGCAAATCTATGGGTTTCAAGATCTGGATGGCTCACAGCCAGACTGCTGGCGGTATCTAGTAGAGGTACAGGAGGCAGGCAAACCAGCGAATGCATCGGGGTACCGTTAAATTTCAGAAACACCGAAGCAACAAAATCCCGGCGGAAACTGCTCCGCCGGGATTTTGCTGTGATGTAACGTAGTCAAATGAAAAGTGCAGATTTATTTAGAAGCTTCCGTATATTTTTTGAAATTATCTAAAAACGCCTGCCAGCCTGCTTGTTGCATCTCAATGGGATTGGTGGTTTCTGGATCAAAAGTTTCAATGACCTTCGTATTGTTATCTTGACTAATGAAAGTGATTGCAACTTTTCTACCATCACCCAACGTGTAAGAAATAAATTCATTTGTTCTCACTTCGTCATAAACGCCACCAAAATCAAATCCAAAGCTACCGTCCTTAGCTTCCATTCTGGTAAGAAAATTTCCGCCAACTCTTAAATCATTTTCGGCAGTGGGCGCATGCCAGTCCTCAGAAGCAAAAGACCATTGCGTAATATGCTGTGGTTCTGTCCAATTTGCCCACACTTTTTCAACTGGAGCGTTGATTGTCGTTTCTACCGTAATTGTTTGATTACCTGTTTCCATGAACATTTCCGCCTAACTATATGTATTTTGGAATTTCTATCGTTCATTATACCAATATATTGTTCAGAGTATCCAGATTTAGCTTGAATAGCAAAGCCATCGTTTAACACCTTACATGCTTGCGTTTGAAACCAATTCTCCCTTTATCGAGTTCTTTTAAAATATTTGGGTAAGCATGTATTTTCTTGTTACCTTTGACTTCTACTTGGCCTACAGCAATTGCGGTTTCAAGTGCCTTTTCGTGAAGCGGTATATAGGATACCCCCACTGTGTAAATGAAATAATTCATCGCATATTTCGTTCTTTCGGGAGCATCATGAATTGTATTTTTCACAAGTTCAAGCATATTGGCAAGTTTACTTTCGGAAAATTCACTGTCTTTGCGATTTCCCAATAGCCAGCAGTAACAACTCCAGCCCGCTGACATTCTCAGTTCTTCACCACTTGCGATCCACTTATCGGCGACTTCTTGAGCAATATCTGCTTCTGCCAATGTTACTGCAACCACATAATCGGACAGCATATAAAAATATGCCGCATCGATCCAACGATCATAATCTGCTTCAGTCATGCCTTTGGGGTCTGCAATAACACCAGCAAAGTACATGGCATCGTAGTTCCCTGTGTTGTAAAGCTGCTCAGCCAAAGGCTGATTTATTTTAATTTTCTTGGCGATTGGCTTCATTTCCCCTGTTGTCACCCCAAAAAGAGGTTCCTGCGCGCCATTGGACATGTAGATTTTCTTCATTCGTTCTTTGCTGAGAGATTCAAGTTCTTGCATAACCATTTCTAGATTCATTGTTGAGCACTTCCTTTTAATTGGAGGTTTTCCCTTAAGGATTATACGATCTATTTATAACTATATCAGATTATGTAAGTATTTATAAATGTCTAATTGAGCTTCCCATAATGCCAGAGTAACACATCCGCTGCACCTACAATATGATGGGTCTAGACATACAATCAAAAGAGGTGAGCGAATGGCAGTCGTAAAAGCTAGAAAACAGGATATCGACATGTTGGCAAGGTTGCTTCGAGCTGAAGCTGAGACCGAAGGCGAAACAGGTATGCTTCTTGTTGGAAATGTTGGCATTAATCGAATAAGAGCGAATTGCTCCGATTTTAAAAATCTCAGGACAATTCCCCAAATGATCAACCAACCGCATGCGTTTGAAGCGTTGCAACACGGGTTGTACTATCAAAATGCAAGAGAAAGAGAGCGTCGCCTAGCACAAAGAGCTGTGGATGGGGAACGGATTTGGCCAGGCAAATTCTCCCTCTGGTATTTCCGACCAGGAACGTTCGACAATCCTGGACCATGTCCGGATACCTGGTATAATCAGCCGAAAGCAGGTCGCTACAAGAAGCACTGTTTTTATGAGCCGACCGCGAAAGAATGTCAAAATGTGTATAATACGTTCTAATTTCCGCAACAGCAGCGCACATCTTCCTTACAGAGGGTGTGCGCTGCTTTTTTGATTCACTCGTTGCGGGAAATTACTTGACTTGGAGTTAACCCCAAGGAGTAAACTACGTAGGAAGGAAACAAATAATGTGCAGACAATCACCAAAGGAGTGTAGCCGATTGGCAAGAGAGCATTTAAGACCTATTTACAACGCTGGAGAATCGCTGC
Source organism: Paenibacillus sp. J22P143 (assembly GCF_059692035.1). Taxonomy (NCBI): domain Bacteria; kingdom Bacillati; phylum Bacillota; class Bacilli; order Caryophanales; family Paenibacillaceae; genus Paenibacillus; species Paenibacillus sp. J22P143. The sequence goes on along the minus strand of NZ_JCAUAQ010000020.1, from coordinate 56,356 downwards.
TCAAGGATATTCAACGAACGAATGTACCTGAAGGCGGGGCAGCGATATGGAGTTTGGGACAAGCGGGAGTGCTGATAAAAGGCGGTAGCTCCGATGCCATTATTTGTGTAGACCCTTACTTAAGTTATTCTATTGAATTGGAAAATCCCGCCACCGAATTTAAGCGGGAAATCCCGCCTCCGCTCTCTCCACAGGAGCTGGATGTAGACACGGTATTAATCACGCATTTTCATAATGATCACATGGATTTGACTACGATCAGAGGTGTTGCACAGGCGCATCCAAAGACGCAATTTGTGGCTCCGGCATCACATGTGTATATGCTGCAAGACATTGAACTGGCTTCAAGCCGCATTATACCTGCAAAGCAGCAGCAAGCAATATCCGTTAAAGACGTAACAATTACCCCAGTAGCGGGAGCGCACACGGCGTATGAGGCTGATCAGGATGGCAATCAGTATTATTTGGGCTTTTTTATTGAAATCAACGGGGTGCGAATTTTCCATACAGGAGATACGGTTGTCACGTCTGAATTGATCGAGCAGGCCAAGAAATTTGAGCCTCACGTAACGCTCCTGCCAATTAACGGAGGGGATTATGCGAGAACCTCCAGGGGAATTGCAGGTAACATGAACTTCCGTGAAGCGGCAGATTTCGGCGTTGAGATCGGAACGGATCTTCTCGTTCCTATTCATTTCGATATGTTTTCCAATAATCGCGATAACCCGTCCTACTTCGTCGATTATTTGTTTCACAAGTATCCCGCGCAAAAATTTCATATGATGGTGGCTGGAGAACGATTGATCTATTTCAAATGAGAACAGCGATACACGCAATTGAATAAACATGATCTGCATCACTAATACTAAGGTTATACGCTTTAGGAATATAAAGGAAGGAATCACAGACCATGGACATTGATGCTTTTTTAACTGAAGTCCTCTGTTCAAATGAGGATTGGCATGTAACAACGAAGGATGCTGTATCTGTTATAGATCCGATTATTAAGAAGGATACCCCTTTTTTTGACAAAGAAGAAAATTACCTAGAATCAGGACACTAAGAAAGTCACTATAAACTAAAAGCCCGAGGGGCATGCTGAAATGCCTCCATTACGAAGCCGCGTATTTGCGGCTTTTATTATTTAATCGAATTAAAAATGTTGTTGACAGGACACCATATGGTGACCTATTCTTAATAAGACACTAAAGGGTGTCTGATTAAATAGTCTTGCCTCGTGGGCTACGTCCGAAGAGCCGCATACTTAGAGGAGGTGGTGAAAGTAACGGCCGTCCCTTGGTAATACTAGTAAGGAGAGGGTGTTGTGGACGAAAACAACCAGTTGCGGGACGTGTTTGACGCGATTGCAGATCCAACTAGGCGCCAACTGATTCGTCTATTGGCAGAGGCAGAGGAGATACCTCTTCATGAATTAACAGCACAATTTCAAATGGGCCGTACAGCGGTATCCAAGCATTTAACAATTCTAAAAGAGGCTGGACTGATCCTTGACCGAAAAGTCGGCAGAGAAACGCGATTTCGGCTAAACGCCTCTCCACTCAGAGAAATTAAAGATTGGGTGGCTTACTACAGCAAATTCTGGCGTACAAATATGTTTCGATTGAACCTATTATTAGAGGAGGAAGAAGAATGAGTTTAACATTAACCATGGATTTTGAGTACACGACAACGATCGAGAAGTTGTGGTCCGCTTTAACCGATTCAAACAAGCTTGCCAAGTGGGTCTTGGAAAATGATTTTAAGCCCATTGTAGGACACCGTTTTCAGTTTCGCTCTCAGCCGAACGAATGGTGGAATGGACTGATTGACGGCGAAGTGCTTATCGTGGACGCACCAAACAGGTTGTCCTATACGTGGGGAGTTACCGGAGAGGAGCACACGGTCGTCTGGACATTGCAGGATCTAGGGGACGGAAAGATTAACCTTCATCTCGAGCAAACTGGCATCGCAACGCCACAAGGACTCGAAGGCGCTAAGTATGGCTGGAGTAATTGGCACGGCGAACTTAAAAAGTTGTTGGAACAATAACCTCATTCGGTTTACCGATAGTGAAGGAGCTTGCCTCGCGGCAGCTCTTTTTTGCTTGTTAAAGTAACGGGAGAAAAGTGAACGAAATTGTGGTACCATGGATCCTAGATAAGTTGATCGAACCCATATAGAGAGGTGTTCCTTGATGACACAAAGTATGATGAATCCAAAAGTTGATGGATTTCTAAGAAAGGCTAAAACGTGGAAGACAGAATTTGAGAAGTTGAGAAATATCGTTCTTGACTGTGAGCTGACCGAAGATTTTAAGTGGATGCATCCTTGTTACACGTTTCAGAATAAAAACGTCCTTTTAATACACGGATTTAAAGAATACTGTGCGATTCTGTTTCACAAAGGTGTCTTGTTAAAGGATCCCGAGGGGATTCTAATCCAACAAACGGAGAATGTACAGGCGGCGCGCCAGATTCGATTCACCGATGTTCGAGAAATCATTGCCATGGAAAACATCTTGAAAGACTATATTTATGAAGCTATAGAAGTTGAAAAGTCCGGTGTGGAAGTGGCATATAAAAAGAATACAGAATATGCCATGCCTGAAGAATTACAAAATAAATTCGATGAAATCCCTGCCTTGAAAACCGCTTTCGAAGCATTGACACCGGGACGGCAAAGAGCATACCTCCTTCATTTTTCTGAACCCAAGCAATCCAAAACGCGAGATTCAAGGATTGAAAAATATAAGCAGCAAATTTTGAGTGGAAAAGGATTAAATGATTAGTATATGCGAATTATCGATAGTGAATGGAGCTTGCCTCGGGGCAGCTCTTTTTTCATTCAAATAAAGCGCAGAATACTTGGTATTATTAAAAAAAGTTTACTAGGAAAAAATTAGTTTACTATGATAAAATAAGTATACTAGGCATATTTACCTATCCGATAATTAAATATAGATGGAAAGGCATGATTTTGGTGTTTCACAAAGCAGATGTTGAGCGGCACCTCAAGAATTTACTCATTAACCATCGCAAGAATATTTTTGGCAAGGGTCCGATTGATGCGAGCTGCCGTCTGGACCATAGCACTTTGTCTTTTATCACGAGCCTCAGAAATACCGTACTCGAAGAAATGCTGCTCAGTTATCTGAAGCAAAAAGGATGCGTGCAGGAGTTTTTTAATGAGAAGGGTAATCCGCTGGTTTATGAAGTGATGAATCCTGACTTAAACAAATTGTATCCTGGACTGCGTATTGAATCGTCAACGCTCGTTTTCAAACCATTACCCAATGGCAGAGAAACCATTTATAAACTGATTCTGAACATGGATCTCGAAGAATTGATCGAACAAGGCAAGATTACACTCTAAATATCATTTGGTAGTCAAAGCGGATACATGCCGTGCCGAGGCCAAGAAGGACTAGCGTGGATACGCTTATTCCGTCTTGGTTTTTTTGTCCCCTAAAAACGGATAAAGCTATTTATCTTGGAGGTGAGAGGCCACGAGTGACTCTCGATTAGACATATATATCGATGTGTTTTTGGACGAATTGAGTGCACAAATTGCTGTTACTAGATAAAAAAATTTTAGAGCTAGAGGAAAAAGGCAATGTGCCGGACTTCGAAACAATTTTGAGAGGCGGAAATGTGTTGGAAAATTAGAAACAATTTTAATTGTCGATGACAGCCTAGTAAGTACGGCTATTCTTAAAGATATACTAAAGCAGAATTATATCGTCAAGTTAGCCACCGATGGCACCACAGCACTGCAAATTGCGTCCACTGAAAAAATTAATTTGATCTTGCTGGATATTATGCTGCCGGGAATCGATGGCTATGCAGTCTGTCAATCACTTAAAAGAATACCTTCAACAGCCCATATTCCAGTTATCTTTATTAGTGCATTAACACACACTGATGAGATCGTTAATGCCTTTAAAACAGGCGGAGAAGATTACATAACGAAACCGTTTCGTGCAGAAGATGTGATGTCAAGGGTAGAGGTTCATTTGGGACTGCACCGATCTAAAGCTGAAACCCAATCGTCATCGGTAAAACAAACCGTATCGGGCGTAATTGATTTCATGAACCATCTATTGTCGAATCAATATCCTGTCCTTTTTGAACATTTCAAATGTATGCGCGCAAAAGCGAAAAAAATGATGCAAATATTGTCTATAGATCCTCAAAGCAGCTGGTACGTCGAGACGGCTATCATGCTTTCACAGGTGGGTTGTCTTAAACTTCCTTATGAGCTTGTAAAAAAGAAATTTTCAGGAATTCCGCTTACATGGGAAGAAGCCGCTTCCTTCAACCAGCATCCGGCTATCGGCGCCTTGCTCGTTTCGCTCAACCCTAATTTGGAAGAAGTTGCAAGAATTATACGCAATCAGTTGATCCATCCAAGTGAATTAAATCAGGACATTTCAGATCATACTGTTTTGGGTCAGTTCATTCTGAACATATTGGTTGAGTTTGAAACATTGTTGTACCAAGGATATTCTCAATTCCAGGCATTAGACAAGGTTAAGGGCATTACTCCGTCTTATCCGTCTATTTTGTTAGAAGCTTTAGAAAAAATCGTTGCTTCGGAAAATGAACCTGTAATTCAGGTTATTTCAATCAATGACTTGAAGCCTGGTATGCTGCTGGCGGCGCCTTTAATGACTAGTTCTGGAGCAAAATTGCTTACCTCTGGAATCGAGTTAACCGAGAATCTAGTTCAGAAAGTTAAAAGCCTGTATAAAGAGCAAAAATTGATTGGGAGCACCATTGATGTAATGTCTAGCGAAGCGAGTGCTGAAATCACTTAAATGGGAGGAAGTAAAATGGCATTCACGTTTGACAAAAGCAAGTTGTCCATTCCCCAAAGAGATGTAAATAATACAAAAAAACATACGATATTAATCGTGGACGACGAGCTCCCTAATTTGAATGCCTTAACACGAATTTTAAAAGAGGAATATATCGTCATCGCCGCTAGAAGCGGTTTTGAAGCTTTGGACATTATTGCTCAATATCCGAATCTGACCCGGATTAATCTCATTATTTCGGATCAACGGATGCCGGGTATGACGGGGATGGAATTCTTAAATGAATCCGCGCAGATTCTGCCGAATGCGATTCGAATGATTGTAAGCGCTTATACGGATATTAAAGATATGATCGATATGATTAACGAAGGAAACATATACAAATTCATTACGAAACCGATTGAGCCGCAAGATTTACTAATTTCTGTTAAAAGGGCGTTGGAGGCGTTTGAGTTAGAGCTTTGCAATATTCGTTTGATCAAGGAACTGCAGCAAATGAACGAAAGCTTGGAAGTGCGAGTCGAGCAGCGAACGAGAGAGCTGCTACAGACGGAAGATATGCTTCGCAAATCAGAGAAGTTGGCAGTCGTCGGGCAACTGGCTGCAGGTATCGCACACGAGATTCGGAATCCCCTTACGACGCTCAAAGGTTTTTTGCAACTAATCAAAGAAAAAATGCTCGATAAAACAAACTATCTCGATATTATGATGAGCGAAATCGAATCGATAGAATGGATTACGTCCCAATTTATGTACGTATCCAAACCTCAGAATTCAAAATTCATACCCTTGCATTTGGATCAGCTTATCCAGCAAGTGGTCGCCTTTTTATCTCCGCAAGCGCTCTTGCACAACATCCAATTTAAACTCGAAATGGTCGATGACATGCCAATGGTCGAAGGTGAAGAAAATCAACTCAAGCAACTATTTATTAACTTATTGAAAAACTCGATTGAGGCGATGGACAAGGGCGGAAATATCACGATTACGACAATCTGGGGGGCAGACAACAAATTCGTCATCCGAATTCTTGACCAAGGTTGCGGGGTACCGGCGGACCGTCTTCCTCATTTGGGAGAACCATTTTACAGCTTGAAAGAGAAAGGGACGGGGCTAGGGCTCATGATTTGTTTCAAAATTATTGAGGAGCATTCCGGAAAGCTCGTAATTGAAAGCGAACTTGGCAAAGGGACGATGGTGGAAATTGTTCTGCCTGTAGTCGTAGGGAGGAATTAAGCATCGAAAAGAGCAAGCGGATCGTCAAAACTCAAATCTTGATTCCTTTTATAAGCATCATTCTGATATTGGCTGCCATTTACTATGTACAGGTATATGAGTATACTTCCAGACTAGCCGAAAGTACAAGCACCACGATGGTGAATCGAATCAAGAAAGATGTGTTTAGCCAATTAGACAATTATCTGAATCCAGCGGAGAGCATTATCGACTTAAATAGGCGGATGGTAGCAAACGGTTTGGTTCACATTGATGATCCCGTCCTCTTAGGGCGCTTTTTACTAAATGAAATTAAATACATAAGCTCCGTGGAGTGGGCCTATTTCGCGAACGAACAGGGCGGGATCGCTACAGCAGGCAAAATAAACGATCAATACGTTGTGTCCTACACGAAGGACATGAGAATAAATCCATATATCACTTACGCTATGAACGATAACGATGAGATTGGAAATCCGATTCGAACCGTTTCGGATTTTGATTCACGTACGCGTTCGTGGTACCAAGAGGCCAAATCCATGGAAAGCATATATTGGACCGAGCCTTACACTGGTGTGTCTGATCCTGTTATAGGGATTTCGGCGTCCAAACGTTTATTGGCCAAGGATGGAACTCTTATAGGGGTCTTCGGGGTGGACGTCATCTTCGATAAGCTTGGCGATTACATGAAGGGAATAGATATAAGCAAACATGGAATTGCCTTTTTGATGGATCCAAAAGGAGAGGTTATCGCGACATCGTCTCCGGAAGATTCGCTAATTTCGCAAAGCAAAGCCATCATGCAAAAACGGATCCAAGCGAATGGATTCTCAATGACGAAACCGGAAGTTTATCAATTGCTTGGAGAGAATTATTACCTGGACATGAGCAATTATTCCTACAATGACAAGCTGGATTGGCGTTTGGTTATCGCGGTGCCTGAGAAGGACTTGATTGGGAGTACCTCCTCATTTCTGCTGAAATTTGGTTTTGAGGCAGGCATTGTCGCTTTATTGATCCTCGCCTTGGGAGCCTGGTTAGCGAAAAGATTGAACGAGATGATCTTCAAACTGAAAATTGCCCAATCGAAGCTTGCCCAATCAGAGAAACTGGCCGGACTAGGGACGATGGTGGCAGGCGTGGCGCATGAGATTAACAATCCGACTAATTACGTTTATTTAAGCGCAAGCTCGTTAGAGAAGGATTTGGCGAAATTCCAAACGGAAGTCAATGGCTTAATGGAAGGGAACGACCAGGAAATTATCGAGTACTTTAACCGCAACTTCGAGACCTTCGATTCCTCGCTTGGCCAAATACTCGATGGAAGCCATCGAATCAAGACGATTGTTCAAGATTTAAGAACATTCTCCAGTCTGGAAGCGGCGGAGAAAAAGCTCTGGAGTATCGAGGATTTACTGGAATCCACGGTAATAATAGTTAAATCCCAATACAACAAACAAATAATATTTTATACAGAATATAGTCAGACTAATAGGATCGGATGTTACCCTGACCAATTGAATCAAGCCTTTTTGAATTTGATGATAAACGCGTGCCAAGCCGTTCAATCCAAGGAAACTAGCACGGCGGGAAGCGAGGAGCCTGTTGGCAGCTTGAAAGTCAGTCTCTGGGATGCCGGCTCTGAAATCGCAGTAACTTTCGAAGATGATGGAATCGGAATGTCGGAGGAGACGCTGGCTAATATGTACAATCCCTTCTTCACAACAAAGCCGATCGGAGAAGGTACAGGACTAGGGATGTCTATCACATACGGGATCATTGCTAAGCATAATGGACGGATCGAGGTCGAATCCAAAATCGGCAAAGGCACGAAAATTACTGTGTTTATTCCTTATGAGATGGCGTGAAACTCGCGGTAAGCCGCGGACTCCACGCAAACGGGTAAACTAGCGAAACAAAATAAACGGCTACGCCGTCCTCTTAGGACGAGTGCGTTTATGGATAAATATAGCCGAATTATTATGTGAAACATATAAATTCTTATATTTTAATTAAAACAGGCTGCCGGCATAACGAGGTAGCCTGTTTTCTGTGAATCAGCAGTCCAACACGCCATCTTTCGTCTTGACTTCGGCAGCTCCACCCACTATTTTGAAAATAACAGTCATTCTAGTTCCCCACCCTAAACATTCCTACTTTCATATCATGCAGGACAAGGTAGGAAGGGAACGAGTAAATGAACTATTTTAATTGATTAATTCCTTAATATGGTATTATAGGTAGGGCTACCAATTGTCATATTTAATAGAAGATAAGAAGAATAATCGAAACGAAGTTATAGGATTATTGAAAGAATTTTGCGTGAAACATGATAAGAACCTTGAAATAAAGTACTAAGTTTAAATATTTGTATCAAATAAGGAGGAGTTGCAAATGAAGACGGAAATGCTTACAGAACGGGTCCAGATTACGCAAAAACGGCTGCGCAAAGAGCTGCTTAGCAGCGTGCTCGACGAGTTCGACGGACAGTTAATGGGGCTATCCGAAGAAAAGCGACTGCAAAAATACGAGAAAATGGCAGTGAGTCCGTTTTCGTTCTTCCGTGGTAGCGCATATTTGTTCTATTTTGACGTTAGTAGGGAATGGTTTCCTTATCACAGCCCAATAGAGCGGCCGACGTGGATTCAGGGAGATTTGCATTTCGAAAATTTCGGGGCGTTCCGTAGCGAAGAAGGTCGGATCGTATACGATGTAAACGATTTTGATGAGGGGTATCTAGGCTCTTATTTGTACGATTTGCTTAGAATGTCGGTAAGTGTAGCACTGGTAAGTCGGAGCAAGCAGATCGATGAGGATGGACAAAAGAATGCGATCACTACGTACTTGGAAGCGTATGTGAATCAGATTCGCCGGTTTGTGAAACGCAAGGATGACCCGCGCACGCTTGTCTTTAACAAGGACAGGACGACAGGGCTGATCCGCAATCTTTTGAAAAAGACAGAGAAACGGCAAGCCTCGCAATTTTTGGAAGGCATCACCACGTTAACGCGCAGGACAAGACGGTTTATGAATTCGGAGGAGATCCTTCCGGCTACAGAAGAAGAGCGTCGCAAGCTGGAGGAAGTCTGGCCGAATTACAAGGCGTCGCTGACTGAAAGTACTAAACGTCCTGACGGGTTCTACGCGATTAAGGACGTTGCTGTGAAGCACGGCTCGGGCACTGCGTCTATCGGATTAGATCGCTATTACGTGCTCATCGAAGGAGAAGGCGGCGAGCAAGCGCTGGACGATATCATCATCGAAGTAAAGGAAGTACGGGTCCCAGTTCCTGCGTATTTCATGCCGTTCAAAGAGTCATTCTGGACATATTTCGGCCATCAGGGCAAGCGGGTTATCTTCACACAGCAGGCTATGCATCACGAGGCGGACCCATATCTAGGATATTTGACGATGGACGACAGAGATTATTACGTACGGGAGCGATCTCCTTATAAGAAACGGCTGAAGGCGGACAAGATTAAGGAAACGGAGGATCTTTTGCCGGTATTAGATTGTATGGGACGGATCACAGCGAAGCTTCATTCGCGGGCGGATGCGGACATGGAGCACGAGTTGATATCCTACCATAGCGAGGATGAGATTCACCTCGCAATTGGACCAGATACGGACGCGTTTTGTGATTATATATCCAATTGGGCCATTTCTTACGCTCATCAGGTGGGGGAAGACTACGATCTGTTCAGGGAATGGGTTGGCGAGCTGAGTGGACCAAAGATTGAAGAATAAAAGAATATCAAGTCTATCTAGAGTAAACTAGATAGGCTTTTTTTTGTTCAGTCGAGAACCACCGTATAACCTTTATCTACTCTTATCTAGTCAAAGTCACTATTACCCGTCTCCCTGATAGGTTGAGCCTTCAAAAAGTTAGCATTCTGGGCACTATTCCTATTAAGTTCTGGAAATATATCAGTATTTAACGAACTAGCGTATAGCTCTTTCGAAGGCTTTAATATAGCATACAAGCCCATTCCTGAAAGAATCAGTATACAGACGATTAACATAGGGGTACCTCCTGTTTGTTGGCGTATAACTAATCACGCTGCACATATATTACCTGACAGATGACATGAAGCGATATTTATACTGCATGTATATGTCACGTCAATGTGAGTGAACTAGGGTATAGCCCGTATTTCTTCTAAAAAACAATTATAATTCTCTATTCGTCTCAAAATGTGCTATTTCACTAGAACAGGCTATTTTATAGGTTCATACACTGTTATTGCAAACACCCACATAGATATATGTTCTCTATTAGCAAATGCCTACTATTCTGAAAGGAGGGGTTAGTCATGATGAATCGATCGCACGTATTCTTTAATCCTAGAGCTTTTGGTACGAAAACATTTCGTATTGAAAAAGTTGTTGCTAAACTTAGTCCATACAAAGTAAAGGAAAAGACAAACGTCTCCCATACACAAGAAAATGTCTTGGAGGAGCATTGTATAGTATGCAATCGAAAAGAGCCATGCAAATGTACGAAGCATAAGAAAAAGAAGAAAAAAGCTTGCCGCAAACTAAAAAGAAAGCATACATGCAAAAAACATCATTGTAAGCGATGCCCTAGGGGGGAAATGGGACCAGCGGGGCCAGCGGGACCACCGGGACCACCGGGACCAGCAGGGCCAGCAGGACCAGCAGGACCAGCAGGGCCAGCAGGACCAGCAGGACCAGCAGGACCAGCAGGACCAGCAGGACCAGCAGGACCAGCAGGACCAGCAGGACCAAAGGGACCAGAAGGACCGAAAGGACCGAAGGGACCAGAAGGACCGAAAGGACCGAAGGGACCAGAAGGACCGAAAGGACCAGAAGGGCCGAAAGGACCGAAAGGACCAGATGGGCCAGAAGGACCAGAAGGACCGAAAGGACATGAAGGACCGTCAGGGCCTCCGAAGCCGCCAGGGCCCCCAAGACCACCAAAGCCTAAACCGCCAGGGCCGCCAAAAAAGGAAGATAGGTCCAGCAACGAGGGCTGCAAATGCTGTCATAGTGCGGATACCATGCAAAATCTTCTAAGTCAACTAAAAGACAAAAAGTTAAAAGAGTTGCACACGTTAGACTACTCAAACGGGAAATATTCCAATGCGAAAATCATTTCCGCCGAGAATTTAATAGTAAACTTTACAAGTAACGGAATCGAATACTTCGTGCCAATCCATCTAATTGCAGGCTTAGAGATATGGACGGGAGAATTCGACATTACGTTTATTAAAGATAAAGAAAACGCTGATAAAAACGAAATGGATAACTGCGAAAGCCCGGCAATGATGAACTTGTTTAGTCCATTGGTCGGTAAAGCGACTGTTGACTTCAACACGTTAGCCGAACAATTAAACGATGTTTCCAATGCGGCTGTTATCGGACTTAACGAAGGGCTCGTTGTATTATCCACACGAGATACCGTATATGTTGTTGCCCTAAGCAGTATTTCCGATGTATCCAATGTGAAAAAGACGTAAATAAAAGGATCGGCTAAGCTCCTCTTCACTCATTCGTGGAGGGGAGCTGTGTTTATATTCACGTACAAATACCCTCTAGTGATAAATGTGGAGTTTCTAAGAAACGGGGCATTCGTTTAGTACAAACCTTTGCCGGGTACGTATATATACATTATGCAAGAACAACTAACCACTACCTGAAGGGGGAAATGATTATCATGGCATATGATTATTCTGTATTAATGGGCAAACAAGTAAGACTTGATCGTGGAGGTCCTGAATCTAGGCAAGGTGAGATTGTTGCAGTGGGATTTGATTATGTGGGTATCTATAATGAAAAGGATGGACTTATCTACTACAACACGAGTCATCTGAAAAGTCTCACAGTAAACACGAAGGACTCTGTGGAGTACTTGCAGACTGCACCTGCGTATCCTGCAACATTGAAAGTTATGGAAGCAGACAATTTTGTTAGCCTATTAAAAGGCATGAAGAGCCTATGGTGTCAAGTTAACCGTGGAGGACATGAAAGTATCCAGGGCGTTTTAGCAGATACGAATGATGATTTCATTACCATGGTTGTAAACCATGAATTGGTCACTATTTTTAACTTTCATATTAAGAGCATGTCTTATGGCGTCAAAAAAGAAGAGGAAAAAAAGCAAGATAATAACGAAAAAAAGGAACAAAAGCAAGATAACACCGAAAAAAAATAATTCATTTCTGAATTTTATATGTTGGTGGGAGGAGGGAGAATATGAGGAACATTTTATTCCTTACTGGATCTACATGTTATCAAATTCTCGTCCTCCCTATCATTGTTCTGAAACGTAAACCATCAGCAGCCAACCCTTGTGAGGTGCAGGCACATGTTTGATATAACAACTGCGGTAATCTCCATTGTTTTTGTTACCGTTACGTTGTTGATAATTTGGAGGCCGTTCGGTATTAACGAATCCATTCCAACGTCTCTTGGTGCTATGATTTTCTTGGCATTAGGAATTGTGCCTCTTTCAGGTGTATATCATATTGCCACGATTGTCAGTGGGGCAAGCATAACCATTATATCAACAATTGTAATGTCAATTGTTTTGGAGAGTATTGGTATTTTTCGATGGGCGGCAATTAATTTGGCTGTTCGAGCAAAAGGATCCGGTCGAGCCTTATTCTGGTACATTAATGTATTATGCTTCCTAATGACGATGTTTTTTAATAATGACGGAAGTATCCTTATAACAACCCCCATTATCATCCAAACCTTAGCTATACTGAACTTAAAAACACGGCAAAAAATTCCTTATCTTCTATCAGGCGCGTTAGTTGCTACTGGAGCAAGCGCACCGATCGGAGTCAGCAACCTAGCGAATTTGATTGCGTTAAAAACAGTCGGTTTAGATCTTAACACATATACAACAATGATGTTCGTACCCGCCATGACAGGGATTATTACAATTACATTTCTGCTTTTCCTCTATTTTAAGCGAGAGATTCCCGTAAAAATTACGACCTTGCAGCCCAATTCGATAAGCACTATTGTACACAATAATTCTTCGAATTTTCATCCCTTACAAGTAGATCCGGAGGAAAAAGGCTATATTGATTGGGGATTGTTTCGTATTTGCATCCTAGTTGTCATTCTAATTCGATGCAGCTTTTTCTTGCTGACCCCCCTTGGTGTTGCAACGGAATGGCCCGCAATCATAGGTGCAATTGTGCTAATTGCAGTTAGGTGGATACGTAAAGGAATTGGACCGAGGGATATTCTTGTAAAAACGCCTTGGCATATACTCATATTCGCTTTCAGTATTTATGTCATCATTTACGGGCTCCATAATTCAGGACTGACGGACTTTCTCGTACAATGGCTTGGCGGTGCGGTTGCCCAAAGTCACTTTAATGCGATCTTTGTGATGGGTTTTCTGCTTACTGCAATGTCCAATCTGTTTAATAATTTACCTTCAATTATGATTGGCACCTTATCTTTGCAAAATATGGGACTAGATACTTTTACTATGCATACTGCCTATTTGGCCACAGTCATTGGCGCAGATATTGGGTCCTTACTTTTACCAATGGGGACACTAGCTTCATTGATATGGATGCATATTCTTAGAAAACATCATATAAAACTTACCTGGAGTCAGTATATAAAAGTGACGATTATGATCGTTCCTATCGGTCTTATTATAAGTCTCTTTTGTTTATATGTATGGACGGGCTGGTTATTTAAGTGAGAGGAGGTGACATTGATGGACCTTTTTCAGAAGAAGCTAGGAGCGGTTATTGATGTTGAATTGCTCGGTGAAAAATGGCATACCGGTATTTTGGTAGATGCGGGGCAAGATATCCTAGTTTTGTTTAACGGAGAACGCTATATTTATATTCCTTCTTTTCATATTCTCAATGTCAGTATGAATACCAAAAAAAATTCAACGGACTTCTCCACTCTTACTGAAAAACCAATCATTAGTGACAAGATTTCGTATAGAAAAATGTTAATGAATTCCAAGGGGGTATTTACAGAAATTTTTGTTTCTGGGTATCAGCCTGTACATGGATACATTACCCATATCATGACGAATTACTTCGAATTTTATTCCCCTGTTTACAAAACAATGTTTATTCCATTAATCCATTTGAAATGGCTTATTCCATATAATGACTACCATACACCTTACCTATTGGATAAAAAGTGTTTTCCTGTAAATCCTTCTGATTTGCCTCTATCGCGCTCCTTCGAAGAACAACTTAGAAAGTTGGAAGGCAAAATCGTTGTTTTTGACTTGGGGAGAACCCCTAGTAAGATCGGATTACTAAAAGAAATTGATAACAATATCGTCCACATGATTACAGCGGAAGGCAAGACCTTTTATACAAACATACAACATATTAAAAGCGTCCATTCGCCGACCATGTAATTATATAATTAGGAGGTAATGCGTATGCCTGGTGGAAAAGGTCCTGGTAAACACGGCCATGAACACGGTGAACACAAGAATGAGAATGGCAGTAAAGAAAAAGAAGTTAAAGATACAAAAGAAACCAAGGAAACAAAAGAAACAAAGGGAAAAGAACAAAAACAGGAAAAAGGAAAAGAAGGTAAAGGAAAAAAGTAGGATGGCTTGCTTAATAAGAAGAAACCACTCTCTCCGCGAGGTGGCTTTGTCGATATAGGACATATAAAAACTTGGCACCGAATAGGCAGGCAAGTTTTTTATGGAAGCAGGCAATTATGCCTGCTTTTATTTTATTCTTAATCTGCCTTTTTACCGGAGCCTTTACCCGTACCTCCGGTTCCACCAGTACCTTTACCAGTGCCTTTACCTGTGCCTTTACCTGTGCCTTTACCAGTGCCTTTACCAGTGCCTTTACCAGTGCCTTTACCAGTACCTTTACCAGTACCTTTGCCCGTGCCGCCAGTACCTTTACCAGTACCGCCAGTGCCTTTGCCCGTGCCGCCAGTACCTTTACCAGTACCGCCAGTGCCCTTGCCCGTGCCGCCAGTGCCCTTGCCCGTGCCGCCAGTGCCCTTGCCCGTGCCGCCAGTGCCCTTGCCCGTGCCGCCAGTGCCCTTGCCCGTGCCGCCAGTACCTTTACCAGTACCACCAGTTCCACCTGTACCTTTATTTGACACTGGGTTTCGAACTAAGAACTCATCTAGACCGATATCTTGCGCTTGTTTTATTAAATCTAATATTTGAGTTTCACCCATATTGACTTGACCACCCGTCGTAAAAATTCCTTATAAATCAAGGTGCTGTATTTTATGTAAATACATTTTTAATTGTTCTAGTGTACAGTCCAGATTTATTATCAACACCACATATTTCCTCATAAGATATAAAAAAAGCAAGGGAATGATTGAATGGAACATACGGCTATCCCTACTTATGGTATTACGATTGAGTCGAAAGATCTTAAGGTACTAAATAATGATGTATGGAAAGATGACCCTGTTCCTTCCAGACTAATTGTAGACAACATTCCTTATGAGATTGGGATCTCCTATCGGGGCGATCATACCCGTAATTTTCGAAAAAAATCCTATAGCATCGACTTTAGGTCCTATAATGAAAACTTTGCTGGACGTGAGGTACACTTAAATGCTGAATACCGGGATCCATCTTTAATACGAAACAAGCTTTCTTTTGATTTTTTCCAGAGTATTGGGAGTCTTGCTCCGAATTGTAAGCATGTTTTTCTAGAATTGAATGGGGAGCCAAAGGGGATTTATCTAGAACTGGAATCAGTGGATGAATTTTTTTTACAAAAAAGAAAACTGCCGTCGGGTCCAATCTTTTATGCCACCATTTACCATGCGAATTTTTCTTTATTAACACCAAAGGAAAAACCAAAACCTTCCCTGCTGTCTGGATATTTCCAAAAAATAGGTAGTGATACGGATAAACAAGATTTAGAAAGGTTTATTGTCAAAATAAATACAATTAACCGAGACCAATTTGGTGATGCGATAAAAAAGGATATGGATATCGACAATTATTTATTGTGGTTATGCGGAGCAGTTTGTGCCCAAAACTATGATGGATTTATTCATAACTATTCCTTAATTCGAAATGAGGAGACGAAATTATATCAAATGATCCCCTGGGATTACGACGCAACTTGGGGACGAAATTGGAATGGCGAAATCATGGAGTATTATGCTGTTCCGATTAGCGGCTATAATACGCTCACTGCACGCCTTTTGGATGTCAAGGAAATACGGCAGCAATACCGTCGGTTTATGGAAGAAATTTTAGAAACAAAATTTACGGTTAAAGCAATAGAATCAATGGTGACAAATCTCCATAAGCAATTAAACCCTTATATTTCTTTGGATCCATTTAAAAAGAAATCCATTGCGCTATTTAATAGTGAGCCCGAATTAATTCTTCGCTTTGTTGAAAAACGCAACGCTTATCTTCGAAAGCATCTAAAGGATCTTGAATAGGAGGGAGTACGCTGAAATCAATTGAGGTGAAACATACAGGTAAATATGGCAGAGGAGTTTTTGCAACTGAAAATTTTAAAAAAGGAGACTTTATTGAGTCATCTCCGATTATCATTATTTCCAAAGACGAATGGGAAGAAATGAGGGAGAGCATCCTCAAAAACTATATTTTTCGCTGGGGAGAGGATAAAGCTTTAGTGCTAGGTTACGGTGCCCTATACAATCACTCTTTCTCTCCCAATGCGAGATACTTATCGAATAAAAATAATTTATCCATTGACTTCACTGCCTATAAAGAAATTAAAGCGGGTGAAGAGATCTTGATTAATTACAATGGAGACCCTAAGGACCAATCTTCAGTGTGGTTTAAGGTTATCGATGACCGGTAGTAAATAGATATGATACCTATTCACAAATCCCTGTAATTGATATAATACTCCCTAGTGCTATAGAACTACTGTGAAGAGGAGAACATTCATGCTTTTTTTAACCGTGAGGAATATGAGAAAAAGGGTAATGGTCTTATATGTGGCCGTTATCCTTTTGATGTTGGCGTTATTGCCTAACCAAATCGCTATTGCCCAAGACTCACTGATCGAAGATGTCAATTTGGAGAAGGTCGTGCGAAACACTATCGGCAAAAGCGAGGGAGTCATCACCGAATCCGACATGTTGAAGTTGACGTCCATATACGCTTTCCAGAACGAAAAGATCACAAGCTTGAAAGGATTGGAGTTTGCTCTAAACTTGAACAAGCTGATCGTTTCTAATCAATCCATCACGGATTTGCAGCCGATCGCAAGTTTGAGTAATCTGACGTTCCTTGATATATCTCAGACAAAGGTTTCCGACCTCACGCCTCTCCAAAATCTGAAGAAGCTTCAGCATCTAGGCGCATCGAAAGCAAATATACAGGATTTGTCCCCTTTAAGTGACTTATCCAAATTAACAGAAGTATTTGTAGCCGAAAATCAGATCAAGGACTTATCGCCGCTCTATTTTCATAAGCTAGTTTGGCTAGACGCCGCCGATAACCAGCTGGAGGATATTTTTCTTATCCTGAGTATGTCCGATAGTCTTCGCCACGTATTCGTATCCAATAATCGGATTGTCGATGTGTCACCCCTTGTGACGTTAAAAAACCTAGAAACCGCCTATGTGCAGGGCAACCCACTGGACGATTTCAGCCAAGAAGCCATGAAGTATCTGGAAAGTAACGGAGTCAAGGTTAAATATGATAAAACTCCGCCAATAACGGTTGAAATTAATGGAAGTAAGCTGAAAGTGGATGGACAAGAGCCTGTTTTGATAGACGGACGCACCTTCGTTCCGATGAGAGCAATTTTCGAAGCCCTTGGAGCGAAAGTGACCTGGAACGGGGGAGAACGCTCGGTAATCGGCGTAAAAGGTGCAACAGCGGTCAAGTTGACCATCGACTCCAAGCAAGCTTGGCTTAACGGACGATCGATAACACTGGATGTGGCTCCGCAACTCGTGAACGGTTCCACCTTGGTTCCCGTCCGTTTCATCAGTGAGTCACTCGGTGCAGAGGTAACTTGGGATAACGTCAAACGGGTGGTCTCCATTCAGACAGAGCAAACGGCCACATCGACGGATAAACAGTCTGTTCAGCCGCAGGGACCATCCACATCCGTAAATCCGGGTAACCCCGCCTGGATCTTCAAGGCGAACGAGTCTGGCTTAAAGTTCGCGCACGAATGGAACGGTAGCCAAACAAAGCCCGTCGTATCGGGCGGCAAGATTTTTTATGCCGACTCGATGTATGTATACGCGGTTTCCGTTCAAGAAGGCCGTTTACTCTGGTCGTTCCCTATTGAGCATTATACGTATGAACTGATAGCGGACAAGGATTCCCTTTATTTTAATGATGAGAAGAATAATTATAGGGTCGATATGGATTCAGGCTCTCTGCAATGGAAAATACCTGCTGACCTTGTCGCGACTCCTGTTATGGATGAATCCAATGTATATTTTCGAGATTGGGATCATGTTCGCGCAATCGATAAAGCCAACGGGAATATCCGATGGACGTTCAACCAAGTGAATTTTAATGGGTACGATTTTATCCCTTACAATGATCTGCTTCTCGCCGCCACGGATGGGAAGATTGTGGCGCTGAACCGGCAAACAGGGACTCAGGAATGGGAGTGGAAGCTAGATTTCATTACGGATGACTTCGATCTTCGCAATCACCGTGTGGACCATTTCAACTTGAAAGGTGACACGATGTATTTCACCACGATGACAGGGTATGTGTACGCCTTCGATCTGAAGAGTAAATCCGTCAAGTGGAGAAAAGAATTAGGCAACACCATCGTCTCGGCAAATACATCCGAAAAAGCCCTGATCGTTAGTTATGTGAAGAGCGATGGCACCAATTGGGCCGTTTCCATTGATTTGTTGACTAGCAACGAACGTTGGAACCGTCAGATTGAGAATTATCAGAATGATGATTTTGGAGATAACATGATTCTGACCAATGACTTGATGGTCTTTCGTGGGACAGCGAAAAACGGTTCCCCTCTCCTAGTGGCTTATAACCCAGAAACTAGCAGCGAGCTGTGGCGTATATACGGAACTATAAGATTAATACTGCCTACCATTGCGGATGGTGGCATGTACGCTGTGAATGTAGACGCCCAACTGACGAAATGGAGCTTCAAGGGAAAAGGGTCGGCAAGCAACGGAGGAGCTGCAACGCCTCTCACCAAATTGACTTTGACAAGGCTCTTCGAAGCCAAGTCGCATCTCGTGACGAATAAATGGGAAATTCTGAAGCAAAATACCGCCAAACATGCGCCACTCTTCACAATTAATGGAATTAAATATTCGTCTGGACTTGGGATCTATCTACATGACAATGCCTATCCACCTGATATAGAAACGGGTGGTACCGTGTCTGTCAATATCAACGGCGAATATTCTCGCTTTAGAGGGAAAGCAGGAGCAGACGAAAGTACCATATCCGATACAGCCTCAGGAACGATCACTATTCGGGGAGACGGTAAAGTGCTGGCCACGATAGAGAATATCCATTCCGGCCAAGCGGCATTTGAGATCGATCTCGACGTCACTGGCGTAAAGCAATTGGATATAAATTTTAACTCCGATCGAGAGGGACTCCTTAATCTGATTCTTGCGGATCCAGTTTTGGAGAAATAAGAATCTATAATTCAACCCCCTATTAAAAGCACAAGCGATCAGGAGAAAAATGTACCTGGTCACTTGTGCTATTTTTTATCTATGTGTCCTACTTTTAGAATGAATATAGTAAAATTGAGACTACAAGTATGATAGAATTTATATAAATCTAATAAACAGATGACTGATCCTCTGGTACTATTATGACTAATTATGACTAAAGCAATGACGAATACAAAGAGTGGGTGAAATAGTTCTTATGATCTCCAGAAGACAGTTTGTCAAAAGATTACTTGCCACAACGTTTGCATTAACCGGTGCGGGTGCCCTGCTCATGCAAACCTTGAAAATCCGAGATACGAAGGGAACTGTAGTCGAGCCCTTGGTACAGAAAGAAATCCCCCAAGCATCCGTTCAACCGGATACGGTCGCCAATGATGGCAATCGACTATTGCTGTCCTTTTTCCTTCTCAGCGATGTGCATATTTCCGACAATGGAACCTCTACGATTACCAATAAGCTTCATTCAGCATTAAAGGATATCACTCGCTTCGAATTGCCGGTAGATACGATTGTTTTCGGAGGGGATATCACTGACGTAGGCCGGGAGCAGGATTACAAGCTTTTTCGGAAAGTATTGGACAACTACAAATTACCGCCAATGTACGCGAATATGGGCAATCATGACTATTATGACATTTGGATAAACAGTAAGGGGGATTGGTCTGAAGAAACGATGCCCAACGGGAAGACCGATGCGATGTCCCGTGAACGCTTCATGAAGTTTTTCGGCTATAAGGATAAGCCCTATAAGGATGTCTGGATCAATGATGTTCATCTGATCATGATGTCCCAAGAGGCATATGTACAGGAGAGAGCAGAGGTAGGGGAGGGGGCATGGTATTCGGATGAGCAGCTTGCCTGGCTCGAGAATTTGATGAAATCCCATAAGGATGGAAAACCTGCTATCGTCTTCATACATCAGCCGCTACCGGCGCCGGATATGGACGGGAAACCACCCCAATTACTCAGGGCGAAGGAGTTTCGGGCAATCTTACAGCCCTATAAGAATGTTTTTGTGCTGTCCGGGCACACCCATCGTAACTTTGCAACGGAGAATCATTATAATACTCAGAACTCATTTCATTGGTTCAATAATGCCTCAGTCGGCAAAACCCGCAGTACCGACAATCCAAATGTAGCACAAGGCATGTACGTTCAGATCTACAACAACGAAGTGGTGGTTCGCGGCCGAGAGTTTTCCAATCAGACCTGGATCGAATCGGCGAAGTACACCGTAGCTTTAGTTTAAAATCAATATTTCAAATTTGTATAAAAATGGTAAGCGTTGGATGCTTATATTTCTCCTTAAATGAGTACACTATTTATGTTTTTCAATTCCTTAGACGGGAGGGCTAGTAGTATGACAACACACGACCAACAACAAGAGAATCACGCTAAAGACCAGAGAGATAATAAACCCAATCATGGTAAGAGTAGAAAAAAGAAGAAGTAGATAAGATCGATTGTGAACATAATTCAGGTGGCTAACAAAGCATGAAAACCCGGGGGGATGGTTCGAGGCCCCTCGGGTTTTCGTTTTGTTCAATCGGTTTCGGTTCGGGGAATAGAATTTCTGATTAATAACATAAGTCCAAGCCAATATATTAACCAATTCATACACTATTACTATCTTGTGATTAGGAGCGTGATAGGGATGGGATTAATATTTAATCGTAATGTTAGAGTTACTTTTTTCTCGGGTTTTAACTTTACTGGAAGAAGTCTAACATTTAGACGAGGCGTGGCAGTTTCAAATCTGGGTTTATTCGGTTTTAATAACATCATCTCCAGTTTTCGGCTAAGAAATGTCATATTTCCTAGTCAAGCTACGTTAGTATTGTTTTCAGGGCGCAACTTTACAGGCAATTTTCGAATTTTCCGTGGCAGCCAGAACATTTCAGACTTACGAGCTTTTAATTTTAACAATGTAACCTCGTCGTTTATTCTGGTTGGATTCCGGGTAACAACTGCTCAGATTCGTACCATTCAAAGTACTGGCAAAATGCCAAGTGACATTTCCTTATTTTAGGTTAAAAATATCGGGTGGCAAGAACAATCTCTCATTAATAGCCGCGTAAATCGCGGCTTTTTTTATTTTATGGGATCAACCCCCTTATATCTACAAAAATAGACGAATCGTTTTAAAAGCTATGCATAAGGAGTGAATCACGTTGGCGAAAAATTATAAACGCTTCATTCAAAATCAATACGAAAAAGCGATGTCCACTGCTTCCGAATTCATTTCTTCACGAAGTGAAAAACAAGAAGAAAGCACTATAGAACTCAATCCGCAATATTATGCTGAGCTGAGATCAATCGCCGATATGCGGCATACGACCGTGCAAGCGATCGTAAATGGAATCATTGTCCAATATCTGGCAAACGCTACATACGGATCACCCCCCATCTCAGTGGATCAAAAGGAAGATAACCCGCTTCTGTATTTGGATGGTATTTGCAAACTAGAGGTTTAAGGAGTGCTGATACATGGATAACCACTTGAACATTCAGGATGCAATTTTTCTGGATGAAACAGCTTTAGCCGCTTTAATGAACCCTGAAGACCCCCACTATGCGAAAGCACGTTCCCTGTTTTTGGATTTGCATGATCTTGAACGTAATTACATGACTACCAACTCCATCATATTTGATCTTCACGAATGGCTTCGCAATGAATACGGCTATGAGCAGGCGGAATATTTTCTGAATGCAATTGATAAAGCAGTGAATACAGGCAAGCTTGCGGTGATCTCCAGCGGCCACGAATTCGAGGGTGAATCGCGCAAACTGCTTATAGACAGGCCGGAACTCCGTTTCTCGCTCAGCGAAGCATTCACTGCTGTGACCATGTCCTATTATCAGGTAAAACGCATTTTTACTTTCAATCGCAATTTCCTGATGCTTGTCAATTTGGATAAGGATTTTCGAATCATTCCATCCAATTAACGGCCACTAAACAAAAACAGCATGCCCTCTAAAGAGACATGCTGTTTTTGTTTTCGTGAACCAATCTCAAAATTTTAACCATTAATTCAGTGGAAAGGGCTTTTATTGTTCTTATCAAGCGGAGTTGCTTACGCGACAAGTAATGGGAGAACACAAAGTTGCAAAATTAACTTCTGATTTTAAGGTATTGAGACTAAAAGCGAGCTGGAGAGCTGGTCAAGAAGCCAAGAAAATTGATATTGATGTAACGAATGTTTCCAGCCTTACTCTTAATTTCAATTCGGATCGCAATGGTCTAATTAATATGATTGTCGGAAATCCTGAAGTAAGTAAAGTTGCTCTAGAAGAATAAACCTTACCGGGGACATCATTAATTCGGGTTAGTGTATTTACCTGGGAAACCGGCGGACTGGATAGCTCACCCTCCACCCACAGCCCGTTGCTGTGGGTCTCTTTGTGTTATTAAGCTAAAGTCAAGTTTGATCTGATTTCCTCAAGGTTTCTGGAAGGGAAATCAAACTGCTGCAAGAATATAATAAGGAGTATATCGAGGTAGGGATATGAATTTGCGACGGTTTAACTAAACATGGAAGCGCTTTATAACCATTTTATACAACTATTTACGAGATGAGCTGATAAGATGTCCAAAATTTCCGAGCTAGAAATAAAAGATAATTTTCCCCGGGGCATTCTTCAATCTATAAAGGCTGAATCATTGACTGAGGCTCCGCCTTCATGGAATGTCATTTCAAGTGAACAAGGCGTGATCGAGCTCTATTTTAGCTATGGACCTTCCTATGTCCTGCAAAAGACAAATGATTGGTACGTATTGCCCATGGAAGAAGGAAGTACAGATCTGGAGGGAAATTCCATCGCCTGGGTTTTACCTGAAGATACAGACTCATTAGATGCCTCTTGGTTCATAAAAGCAGAAGGAACGATCCGGATCACGGCCCTTGATAAACAAGGAATCTTAGTACATATTGCATCTGATAATTGTCAGTTGATTCCGTATGAGAGCAGGCCTCACTCCGACTGTTTTGGCGACCGATACACATTTGATTTTGAAAATGGTGAAGCGTTTGCAAAGACGTTGGCGGCTTTTTATTGGGGGACCATGCTTCCTTCCGTAGTAGAACGAACGAGAGCTGCTGCCTATCCGGAGTCTAACGGCTTCGTTCTGAGCACCCTAATGAAGCATGCATACGCGGGTACTTATCCTGACGTGGATCACGAATTTCAAATAAAAGGGAGAATGGCTTGGGGGAATCAACTTGATGCGGCTGTTATTCGTCGAATGATGGAGCTTCAGCTTACGCTTATGAAGGAAGATCCCGAAAGATTATGGAGAAATCCATGCGCTGTTCAACCCGATGGAACAAGGGAGTATCATGTGCGGCGCAGCTCAATGGATGGTAAAACGAATGCTAACATGTTCCTAATAACAGGAAATGTTGAGATCTTGGAGTCGGCGTGGCTCTATATAAGTGTAACGAAGGATAAAGAATGGCTCAGCGCCCATATCGAAAAACTAGAGGGAGCGGCAAGTGGAATCGAAGACTATATTGACCGTCATGGCCGTCTCTGGTCGGATGTGTACTACGAGGATCAAGTAATGAAAGATGGGCGGGAATCGTTAGCAACTGCGCTTGCTGCTTATTCGTTAAATTTGCTTGGGAGACTAGAACAATATATACAACGTGAAGACAAGGCTGAGTTTTACAAGCAAATAGCGAAACAGTTGTCTGAAGTTTTGGTTGAGCCCTTGCCTAACGGATATTGGGATCCGCATAATCGACGTTTTGTCGATTGGATAGATCGAAGCGGCGTTGTACACGATCATATCCATTTGTTGGCTAATATTTTGCCGGTTATGTTCGGATATTCGACACTAGAACAAGAAGAAGCTGTTAGGACATTAATGAATGCTAAGCTAAATGAGTTCCAGCGTTTTCCTAGCTTTGTTGCAGCTGAAATCGAGCAATATACCTTGTCCGAACTTGGAGATGGCGGCCCTTATGACTTATGCGCTGCAGGGCGTTATTGGTGCTGGGATGCGGCTTACTGGTCTTGGAGAAAAGATGGCGACATGTTGAGCCGACAATTGCAACAGGTTATGGAGCAGGCTAGTAAAGATGGATATATCATGGGAGAACGCTATGATATGAACCATGTCTATTATATTGACGACAAGAATTGGCACGGAGCTGGCCATTACTACGAATATCCATGTGTATTTTCTTGGGTATTGCTTCATGAATATGTAGGTATTCGTTTCTCCTTGGAGGCCGATTTGAGGATCGAGCCTAAGCTGCAAACGTATGGACGCGTTGAATTGAATCAATCGCTTTTTCAGCTGGCCTATGAATACAATTCTGAAGGGTTTACCTTGACTAATAGATCTAATTCGAAGCGAGTATTTGAGGTAGATCTTTCTGCGCTTTACCCTAACACTACATGTAGGACGATAAGTCTTGCTGCCGGAGAACAGATGTATTTTCCACGTATAACAGAGGGGGGACTACGATAGGCCCTTTTTCTTTATTCATTTTGGATAGATGTGCAGAGTAATTTTGTTCTAGCATATTGCTAGAAATTTTTGTATAATACCACAAAGTAATAGATGGGGGTGACAGGTGCGTGCAGAATGGCTGGATCGAAGTAATTGAAGCACAATTGCTTCCGAATTTGCAACTTGCCAGTGAGCAGCCTTATGACCCGATCGTCGTTTATAGTGTCCCTGAGCCGTGGCAGCTTGTCGGAGTGGGTAATTATGCGGCTGTGCTGATGCATCCAAGTTATCCGGATATAGTAGTGAAGGTGTACGCGCCGGGGCGGCCAGGCTTAGAGGATGAAAAAGAAATATATCGACGGCTGGGCAAGCACCCAGCTTATTCCGAATGCCTCTATTCGGGTGATTCTTATCTCGTACTGCGCCGACTAACGGGCGTTACGCTGTATCAATGTGTGTTGCGCGGTATCCCGATTTCGCGTCAAGTGTTGCACGATATCGATGAAGCCTTGAAGTATGCGGTTACCCGGGGACTGTCACCGCATGATGTGCATGGCAAAAATGTGATGCAGCGGAGCGGGCGAGGCTTAGTCGTCGACGTATCGGATTTCTTGAAAGAAGACGATTGCTCGATGTGGGACGATTTGAAGCGCGCCTACGATCGCTTTTATTTCCCATGGCTGCGTAAGCTGCCGTTCCCGGAGCTCTTGCTGCACCTTGTGCGCCGAGGCTACCGGAAATACCGCAGATGGGCGCGAACTTCGAGTGAGTTACACAAGAAAAGTATGTAAACTGGTTTTTAACCGCAAACTCAGCATGTGATGTATCGCATGCTGAGTTTGCGGTTTTTTTCGTTTTGCATATATTTACTAATCGAGTATAGCAGCGGCATCTGGCGAGTGTATCGGCTCCTTTACACAACTAACGAGCAGGAGTTCAATGAAGTAAAGTGACGAGTTGGGATTACGATGTGAAGTTTGTTGTATATAGTTGAGTTATTGTACCAGAATGGAAAAAGCTTTTTCGATCGCCATTTTTATCATAGGTATAATGGGTATAGACAACCATCCTATTAAGATCAATAATTTGACTAACTGTATAGACTTCTTCCAACCAATACATAAAGTAAATACAAGGAGCTATCTCAACGTAATTAAATTGATAGTAACCTTTGTATCCTTTATGTTGCCCTGCAACCCCTTCATCATATAATTGGGATGATGCATACAATACTCCTCCTTTTATGAGCAGTATATGCAAAATCTAGGCGTATGCTCTAAATTCAGCTTTTTTTGTCGCTTTAAACTCTAACGAGTAACGATAGCCAATCCCGCGCTTTTTTATTTATATTGTTTTTATGTTCGATTTCTTTAATTAAACAAAACCACCATGATAGGCAACCTGCCATCAAAATAACTAAAGATAAGAAGATGCTTTTTTTCATTTTACTCTCTCACAATTGAAGTTTCACAGACGCGTATTGGTACCCACTGAATTCCCAGTTGAGATTACTGGTTTTCATGGTTATATTACTGAAAAAAATGATACACTACCTGAGATTCTAGATTTAGGATATGGAATGGAGTCTCTGCACAGCTATTTACATATCGCGGTATTCCCTGTAACTGAGAACCTTGATAGATTTATATGGAAAAACACTGAGATTCTCAAATTAAAAGACGGAACAAAAGTGTTATATTATGCAAACTTCGAATTGGGATATGAAATACGTTTTCAAAAGATGGTTTGAATTATAAATTGGCAGTCGGTAAGAAAAACTTAAGCAAAAAGTTTACGGTAGATGATTTGATGAAAATAGCAGAATCGATGAAATAGGTATTTGATTGCTCCAGAAACGAACCCGAATTTGATCTACGTAATAATCGGTATTTTAACGCAGAACTATAGCTCAATAGACATCAGGAGAAGGCTACCGACAGCATAGAACGGCAGCCTTCTCAGCGAACTGTTAGTTATCAACTATTTATGTTAAAATATGGTCATAAGTGGTCCGATCATCGAACGCAGTATAATGGTTATTAAGAAAATCCAATGATCTTTATAATATTTCGATTGGATACTATAGTTTTTTTGCCTTGATTACAAAAGTTACAGGAAGCATCTTTGCTTTTTTTGCAAATTTGCTGTTACCCCGCGATTGGATAATTTCATCATCAGATTGCTCAATCATTTGCAGTGTGAAAATCGACCTGTGTGATCTGGCTTGATTAAATGACTCTACTATCGCTCAATCGATTATTAATCTCCTTAAAGTCAAAAGAAAATATTTATAGGAAAAACTAACCAGCATACGTTTCCCTTAACAAAGAAAATGGAGGAAACCACTTAGGTCGATTTGATCCCGCATACGGTGCATATAAGTGGGAAAGCATTCAAAAAACATTCTAATACTAAATAATTTAAAATAAATTTTAGAATACTTTACCCCAGAATCCCCTCGTTTTTTTGTAGTCAAAGTGTAGCCAAAAGCTTTAAAGTACGCTAATTCCACCTAAAAATAGCTAACATTAATTAACACGATTAGAACCCCCAGCCCTTATGAAATAAGGCTTCTTGGCACTAATCAACATAACTTAAAAACAATTAAAGAGTTCAAAACAGGGGTTCGACTCCCCTCACCTCCATACAGAGAACCCGCTCACTGAGCGGGTTTTTGCTTTTTAATGAGCCGAATTGTAGACGAGATATTTTTAGAGTTTATTTTAGGAGACTCTTGTAGACGAAGTGTCTACAGAGAATTAGTCATGATGTTTAATAAGATAATCATTTTCAATTTGTTATCGAAAACGATGGCTAAGTACCAAAGTATAGCCCTGGATCAAATGTTAGCTTTAAGTAATTTGAACGTGTTTATTGAGACCATAGAGCCAGAGTTGACAACCATCACGCGCCGTTGTACCTCGCGTGGCTCCCTGCGCGAGGTGCCATAGAGGCAAGTAACCCTCATCCGAAGTTCATCAAGGCGGATGTAGCAAACTTGGAAACGGTTTTAATGCATTGACTTATATGTTTTGAATTTTAAACTTCATAGTAGAGCGACCTCCAGATGCTTTGGAGGCTGTGACCTTTTTAATTTTGTTTGTAAAATACATTTACAAAAGCAGATGTATTCACTATAGTTAGATCTTGAGTTCACTATGCTTAGTCCGAAAAAAATTAAATATTGGCCAATAGGTTCTCCTTGATCGAAGTCGATCGGGAGATTAAAAGGGAAGTTCGGTTCGAATCCGACGCGGTCCCGCCACTGTACTTGCAGAGTAGTATCCGTTATGCCACTGTGATGTTTGTTCGTCATGGGAAGGTTGGATACTGCGATGACGCAATAGCCAGGAGACCTGCCTATTTGGTGTTTATTCATGAATGTCTTCGAGGAAAAGATGCATGGAACTTGAAAGTTAGTTGCGACCGTTTTGTCGTATACACCTTTTACTTCTGCATGCAAGCCTCCTGAAACTGTTCAGGAGGCTTTTTTATATTTGAGTCAAACTTAGGAGATGGATCCAGATGGATGAAACGTTAATTCCAAGTAACGAATATGCCACAACCCTTCGCAGAAAATGGCTGGTCCTTTTGTTACTATCAGCCTTTTTGATAATTATCATCATTGGCGCTGCCAAATTTGGAACGATTCATGTGACCAATCGCGAGATTATTCAGGGGTTGTTTGCCCCATCGGTGGAGTCGACGAATCTGACAATTCTTCGAGATGTACGGTTCCCACGCATAGGAATGGACGTGTTTACAGGCATCGCGCTTGCTGGAGCAGGCGTCATCATGCAGGCTATTTTGCGAAACCCACTTGCCAGCCCGTTTACGCTAGGCGTGTCAAGCGGAGCTTCCTTCGGTGCAGCGTTGGCTATCGTTTTGGGCACTAGCTTGTTCGGCATTAAAACGATACTGACAAGCTCATGGCTGATTGCAACTAATGCTTTTGTATTTGGCTGCTTGTCCATTCTGTTAGTTTATGCGATCTCCAGCTTGAAGAATCATTCCGGCACGGTGCTGTTACTTGCAGGGGTTGCTTTTAGTTACTTGTTCTCCTCGGGGGTATCTGCACTAAAATATATTTCCAAAAATGATGTGCTTAAAGATTTGATTGTTTGGCTGATGGGAAGTACAAGCGGTACTAATTGGTCAGAAATAAAGCTGATCGCACCAGTCACTTTGATTGGTATGTTGATCATAATGCGTTACTCCTGGCAGTTAAATGTGCTGGCGCTTGGAGAGGAAATTGCCAGAACGACCGGTATTCGTGTAAAACAGCTTCGGCTAGTCTCGCTCTTCACGGTGACGGTCATCTCATCAATCACGATCGCGTTCACAGGGGTTATCGGCTTCGTCGGACTCGTGGCGCCTCATGTAGCGAGGATGATCATCGGTGTCGATCACCGATTTCTCGTTCCAGCGTCCTGCTTACTTGGTGCAATCCTATTATTACTCTCGGATACGGTTGCGCGAGCACTCTTTTCTCCTGTTGAGATCCCGGTCGGAATCGTAACTTCGATCATCGGCGTTCCATTCTTTATCTATTTATTGATCAGCAAGAAGAGAGAATATTGGAATTAAGGGGGAAAATCATGAGCCTGCGATTAGAGGAGGTAAGTTTTCAATATGGAGGACGCTCCGCGATTCACAAGGTGAGTTTGGAACTCGTTCGAGGGGAAGTCGTTGCGATTCTCGGTCCGAATGGAGCAGGTAAAAGCACGTTGTTGAAATGTATGGCCTATCTCTATCCGCCGAGAAGTGGTTCTGTTTCATACAAAGGCAAGCTACTACAACATTATTCTCCCAAACAGCGGGCGCGAATAATCGGATTCGTTCCTCAGCATTTCTCCGCGTCCATTCCAATGACCGTATTCGAGGTCGTTCTAATGGGGAGAACGCCATATCTTCGTTGGGGAACTACAAAAGAAGACATTGTGCAAGTCGAACGCATTCTGAATGAACTCAAGCTTTCCTCCCTTAAAAAGCGATATATTAGCGAACTTAGTGGCGGTGAACGCCAGAAAGTGATGCTGGCCCGCGCTTTGGCACAGCAGCCAGAAGTCATGCTGTTGGACGAGCCGATTACAGGTCTTGATATTCGGCATCAGCTTGAGGCGATGGACACGATTCAAGCTATGGTGAGGAATAACAACACTTCAGCCGTGATGGTTCTCCATGATCTCGAGTTAGCCTCACGTTATGCAGATCGCATCATTCTGATGAAGCAAGGTGAAGTGTACGCAACCGGTCACCCAAGTGAAGTGTTGACCGAGCGAAATTTACAGCAGGTGTATGGCATCGAAAGCATGATCGAACCCATTGCATTCGGTTTGAATATTACTCCTGTTCGACCTATATAGTGAAAAGAAAGAGGCGATGAAAATGAGAATTTATACGAAAACCGGGGATCTCGGCGAAACAAGCATTGTCGGCGGGCGTGTTTCGAAAGCAAGTGTAAAAGTGGATGCTTATGGAACAATCGATGAAGCTAACAGCATTATCGGCATTGCGATCACTTACATCCCTGAAACCGAACTTCAGATCAGAAATGAACTGGAGCAAATCCAACAAATTCTATTCGATTGCGGCAGTGATCTAAGCAAGAAAGAAGGAATGGAAGAACGCCGACCTTTTAAGGTAACAGAAGAGCTTCTAGAAGAGTTTCTACCTGAGATGGAGTCTCGCATCGATGCGTACATTCAAGAATCGCCACAACTGGAGCGCTTCGTTCTCCCTGGTGGCAGCCAAGCCTCTGCCTTTCTGCATTTGGCCCGGACGGTAGTACGTCGTGCCGAGCGGCGTGTCGTTGCGTTGTCCAAGGAGGAGCGGATTAATCCGCATGTACTTAAGTATATGAACCGAACGTCTGATTATTTATTTGCTGTTGCAAGAGTAATGAATTATCGATTAGGCATAGCGGATGTTGAATATGTGAGAAGCCCGAAAGTATTTAGGGAAATGAAGAAAAAGGATGCAAAATCCTAACTTGACGAACGTTGTCGATACGATGAAGGGGTGTATAAACAATGTCAACTTGGGATTTATCTCAAACAAAGCATCATGTTCTAATATGTAATGGATCGAGCTGCTTACGCATGCTCGGAGATGAAGTTACCGTTGCTATACGCGAAGAAATCGCGTCCCTTGGAGCGGAAGATCTGATTCATACAACAAGAACAAGATGCAATGGCCGCTGTGAGGATGCATCTGTTGTCACTGTCTATCCGGAGGGAAACTGGTATAAGAACATGACTCCCGAGAGCGGAAAGCAACTGGTTCGCGGGCTCTTACAATCAAACACACCCTTACAGGATCAGATAACTTTCTCCTACGATCAAGGTCGTTTCATCCTTAGCGGAAACGGAGTGGCTGGCATGCTTCCAAGTGTTGGAGCTGAACGAAAAAGAGCAAAAGCAGAAGCATAAGCAAAAGCAAAAGAACAATAAATCATTCTCAATGTCGAAAGGAGAGCCTTTTGTGATTTTATATTTAACGACAGCAGATACGGACATTTTGACTTTAAAAGCAGCTTTGCCAATGTTGCCAGAAGATTTCTCAGCGATTCGTTCCGCGAATGTTACCGATTGGCTGGATCGGGATGAATTGGCTGAGTCGTTCCTAGACCGGTGGCTGGCTCAGGCTAAGCTTGTTGTTCTTCTTATTCATGGAGGCCGTAAAGCTCAGCCGTATGCATTTGACAGAATTCGTAACCTCTGTCACCAGCAGCAGATTCCTTTCATGGCTTGGCCAGGCAATACCGAGCAAGACCCAGAGCTTGATCGAGCAACGAACGTGCCGCTTGAACTGTCAAGAAAGGCGATGTCCTATACGGTTTATGGTGGAGTCCGTAATTTCGTTCAGATGTTGCATTTTGTCAGTGACAACTGGCTGGGGACAAGTTATGGCTATGTTAAGCCAGCTTCGATGCCATGGGCCGGTATTTATAAGTCTAAGTCGTTGCTGCCGATTACATCGGATCAATGGGCGCAAGAGCACCAAGCAAAGTTAGCTCTAGGGTTGCCAGTAATCGGAATTTTATTTTACCGGGCGCATTGGATGAGCCAGAACATCGAGTTCATCGACTCGTTGTGTGAGGAGATCGCAGGAAAAGGCGGCATTCCGCTCCCGATTTTTGCTCAAAGTCTCAAGGAAAATTCGAACGACGAGCAGCAAGAAAGCTATGGACAGTTTCTGGTTGATTCGCACGGTCGTAAACTCGTGAATTGTTTAATCGTGACGATGAGTTTTGCGGTTCATGGTAGAGGGAACGACGTATGTCCACCGAGCCGAAGCAGCGTTTCTACCATCGAAGCATTGAACGTGCCTGTCCTTCAGGCGATTGTCTCCTTAAACAGCCATCAGCAGTGGGATGTAAGCGAGGCTGGCTTGTCACCGCTCGATATCGCGATGAACATTGCGCTTCCTGAGTTTGATGGACGCATCGTCACAGTGCCGATCAGCTTCAAGGAAATCGAGCAAGAGGATCCGGTGCTGAAGACATCGATTCGCAAATATGCCGCAGATCGCAGCCGCACGGGGTACATTGCTCGGCTTGCCATCAAGTGGTCAGGTCTGGGTAAGAAGGATAATTGGGATAAACGCATTGCATTACTGCTGAACAATTCTCCATCGAAAAATTCACGGATAGGCAATGCAGTCGGAATGGATTCGCTCAATTCGATCGTTGCCGTTATGCGTGCTATGGCAGAAAACGGATACGATCTTGGCGATCCTGAGAATCTTCCGCGAACAGGGGACGAGCTGGCGCATCTGATTATCGCGACTTGCAGCAATGATCGCGATTATTTGACCGAGGAACAGCTTGCAGCGGCTCATGGTCGTCTTCCTGTGTCTGACTATGCTGGTAACTGGGAGCAGATTAGTGAAAAGGCACGGCAGAAAGTTCAGCAAGCTTGGGGCCGACCACCCGGAGATATTTTCGTGTATGACAATCATGTTATTATTCCGGGTGTCCGATTCGGACATGTATTCGTCGGCTTGCAGCCGCCTCGCGGATTCAGCGACAATCCGTCCGCCATTTATCATAGTCCTGATCTTGTGCCGACCCACCATTACATTGGCTATTATCGGTGGTTGCGAGATACGTTTGGAGCGGATGCGGTCGTCCATCTTGGGAAGCATGGAACGCTGGAGTGGCTTCCGGGTAAAGGCATCGGTCTTTCGGAGAATTGTTATCCAGAGGTTGTTCTCGACGATCTCCCGAATTTCTATCCGTATATTATCAACAATCCAGGCGAAGGGACACAAGCCAAGCGGCGCGCTCATGCCACGATTATTGATCATATGGTGCCTGTAATCACCACCGCCGACACTTATGGTGAGCTGAGCCGAATCGAACTGTTACTCGAAGAGTATTACCAGGTGCAATTGCTCGATCCCAAGAAGCTCCCCTACATTCAGGAAGAACTTTGGAAGACGATAAAGCAAGCCCAGCTCGACCAGGATTTACAGCAAGCGGAACTCCCAACGGAATACGCGGAACTCAGCCTTTTTCTGAAAAATCTTGACGGTTATCTTTGTGAACTCAAAGAAGCACAAATCAGGGATGGACTCCATATTCTTGGGGAGACTCCAAAGTCGGAGGCAGCATGGGTTGATTTGCTTTATTCACTCGTACAGCATCCGAATGGAGATATTTCCTCGTTGCCTAACGCTGTCGCTGAAAGCTTGAATCTCGAATGGACGGCGATGCAGAGCGAGCTCGGAGAGACTTGGCAAGGGGAAATCCCAAGTTATTTAGCGTCATTTGCCGGTTTTCAGAAGAAGTTTACTGCTCGTGTTCGCGACCTTAAGGAATCGATTGAACAGATTTCTCGTCTCATCATTCAACAAATCATTCGAACAGGCGAGCTCGCGCAGAAGATAGAAATAAGCGCAGAGGAACTCAGCGTGGAAGTTCAAATCCCTGATGAAGTTCGCGTGCATCCTGTTATTCGAACGGTAACTTCGTATGTCGAGAATTCGCTAATACCTCGTCTATTGTGCATACCAGAGGAGATCGGCAACCTGCTTGTCGGCTTAAATGGCGGCTTCGTTCCAGCTGGTCCGAGCGGAGCGCCGACCCGGGGGATGGCGGATATTTTGCCGACGGGACGGAATTTCTATTCAGTCGATCCGTTAGCATTGCCTTCTTCTAGTTCATGGAGAATTGGTCGCCAATTGGCCGATGAGCTCATTCAGCGTTATGTGGACGAAGAGCATGAATATCCGAAGACGGTAGCTATTATCGTATGGGGTACATCGGCTATGCGAACGCGTGGCGACGATATCGCTCAGATTTATGCGTTAATGGGCGTCCGCCCAGTTTGGCAGCCTTCAAGCGGTCGTGTAATGGGACTTGAGGTTATATCACTTGAAGAGCTCGGAAGGCCGAGAGTTGATGTGACCGTGCGGATCAGCGGATTTTTCCGAGATGCCTTCCCACATATCGTTCGCATGATCGATGATGCTGTCAAGCTCGTTAGCGAGCTAGATGAGCCGGATGAAATGAATCCGCTGCGCATGCACATACGAGAAGAAGCGGTCGAGAAGATGCAGTCGGGTATGGAAGAATCCGCTGCGCTCGAATCTTCGCAGTATCGAATTTTCGGCAGCAAGCCGGGAACCTATGGCGCAGGTTTGCTTTCCTTGATCGAAAGCGGAAATTGGGAAACGGAACACGATATTGCCGAAGTATTCACGAATTGGTCCAGTTATGCTTACACAAGCACGCAGTATGGCACGCCTGCTCCGTCTGAATTCAAACATAGGCTCAGCCATATTCAGATTGCAACTAAAAACCAAGATAACCGTGAACACGACATCTTCGACAGCGATGATTATTTCCAAGAGCATGGCGGCATGATTGCCACGATACGCTCGCTGACAGGAAATAATCCGAAAATGTACTTCGGTGACACTTCTAACCCGTCGGTGCCGAAAATACGAGACATCACGGAGGAAGCGATGCGAGTGTTCCGCAGTCGGGTTGTTAACCCAAAATGGATCGAGGCAGCGCGTCGTCATGGATATAAAGGTGCTGTCGAAATGGCCAATACGACAGATTTCTTGTTCGGCTATGATGCGACTGCACATGTTATCGAGGACTGGATGTATGAGAAGCTGTCCGAAGAATACGTACTGAATCAACAAAACCGTGTGTTTTTGCAGCATTCGAACCCGTGGGCGCTCAAGGATATCGCGGAACGGTTGCTGGAGGCGGCGCAGCGTAGGCTGTGGGAGTCACCTAATCCTCAGACGATCGAGGGTCTAATGAACGCACTGCTGCAGGTGGAAGAGTGCCTTGAAGAAAGAGGGAATACCAATGGCGAGTCCTAATACACTGCGCCATATCTATCCGTTTCATGCCATTGTGGGTCAAGAAGCCGTCAAGCTGTCGCTACTACTTAATGCAGTTTCTCCTCAAGTAGGTGGTGTACTCATTCAAGGAGAGCGCGGCAATGCGAAGTCAACAGCGGTCCGCGCTCTACGCAAGTTAATGCCGCTCGTGCCGTATGTACCGGGTTGCCCGTCACATTGCGATCCGGCTATGCCCTTTGAATTTTGCCCACATTGCACAGGAAAAAAATGGGATGGACCGGTGGAGTATGCAGAAGCACCGTTCGTTGAGCTGCCGCTCTCCGCTACGGAAGATCGGCTAAGCGGTCATCTGAATATGGAGGCAGCCCTCCAGAATGGAACTTACACTTTCCAGCCCGGGCTGCTGGCGCAAGCTCATCGTGGCATATTGTATGTAGATGAAATCAACCTGTTGCCAGATCATCTGATCGATGCGTTGCTCGATGCGGCTGCTTCAGGTTGGAATCATGTAGAGCGTGAAGGCTTTTCTTTATCGCATCCGGCGCGCTTCATTCTGGTCGGCACGATGAACCCGGAAGAAGGGGAATTGCGGCCTCAGCTGGCCGACCGATTCGGCTTGTCTGTACCAGTAATCACGCCGAAAGATATCGAAGCCCGAACTTCGGTCATGAGTAGACGGATGCAATTTGAAGCAAATCCGGAACAATTCGTCCGTCAGTGGGAGGAGCAAGAGAAAGCTGCTGGTGAGCAGCTTTCTTCCGCAAGAATCAAGCTGCCCGACGTTGAATTGCCGCAAACTAGGTTGGAGCAAATCGCCCGAATCTGTATTCAAGCTGGAACAGAAGGGTTACGAGCGGATCTCGTCCTGTGTGAAGCAGCTAAGGCACTTGCTGCATATCGAAATCATCTGAGTGTCACGGTAGCGGATGTCAATGACGCTGCTCCTTTAGTGCTGTACCATCGCAGCGCGGAGCAGTGGCAGCCAGATCCAGACGACTCTGCTCCTGAAGATGATAGCGAGGATGATTCGTCGAACGATAATGACAACGAGAATCCGAATAACGGAGATTCTGGACAATCGGGGCAGAATGCTGTGAATAAAGAGACTCCTTCTCATACCGAAAGCGAGACTTTAAGCCAGCCCCAAGCGGAGACAAATGAGGGGCAGAGTGCTTCTATCCCAGCACCGATCGATGAGCATCTGCTGCCGATTGATAGCTTGTTCCGCATCAATGACGCTGCCCTTGATCAAGCTAGCCGTAAAGCTAGCTCGATTGCTCATCGTAATGTCGAAGGAGCGCGTGCGCGTACACGTGCCAATGGTGTGAACCATCCATTGCGCGGCCGATATTTGCGCTCTCAACCGGTTGGTGGAGGAAAGCTTGACACATCTGGCCGTTTCGATTGGCAGAAGACGTTAGCAGCCGCTATTTTTCAGCCAAAACTGCATAACAAGAACGAGAGCCATTGCAAGATCAGGATCAGGCAGGAGCATTTGTTCAAGAAGACATTCACTCTTCAGTATAAACAGTTCCAACTCTATGCGATAGACGCGAGCGGCTCGATGTCCAGCTACATGCAGATGAAACAAGCCAAGGCTGCTGTATTGTCAATGATTCAGAAGGCATACCCTAAACGATATGTTTTTGGAATCGTTAGTTTTCGTGACGGGAAAGCCGACGTTCTGCTTCCACCGACCAAAAGCATCAAGCAAGCGCAGAAAGCATTGGAACAGCTTCGCAATGGCGGAACTACTCCTCTAGCCAAGGGCTTACGAACATGTCTAGAGCTGTTACAGCGATGGGGTAAGAGAGAGCCTTCGTTCCAATCCAGCCTATTCGTATTAACCGATGGCAAGGTGAGCAGAGCAAGCCATTCGGTAAATCACGAAACCTCACTCGAGGCGGCTTTAAATATAGCAGAGAAGATCGCTCAAGAAGGCTTCGGTGCGACGATCATCGATACGGAGAATGGACGTTTTCGGCTAGGCTTGGCACGCTTGATCGCCAGCACAATGAAGGCATCTTATCTACGACTTGAAGATTTGAGGGGTCGGTAAATCGATTGTTGTTTATGCTGAGCAGAGTAATTATTTTACTGGAGGTTTTGTTGATGAAACGAACGCATTTTAAACGTTACGGATCGCTTTTGTTAACGATACTGGCGTTTACACTGTATTTTTCTATAAATGAACCAGAAACCGCCTATGCCATGCATATCATGGAGGGCTATCTACCCGTCGGTTGGGCAGTATTTTGGTGGGTACTATTTATTCCATTCTTTGTATTCGGACTGCGCTCACTGATTCGTACTACGAAAGAAGCTCCCGAATTAAAGCTGATGATCGGCTTGGCAGGCGCGTTTACTTTCGTGTTGTCAGCACTTAAAATCCCTTCCGTTACTGGCAGTAGCTCGCATCCTACAGGTACAGGACTAGGAGCTGTGATGTTCGGACCGCTTGCAATGAGCGTGTTGGGCACTATCGTATTGCTGTTCCAGGCGTTACTCCTAGCACATGGCGGATTGACTACACTTGGCGCAAATGCAATGTCTATGGCTGTTGTCGGACCAATCGTTGGTTATTTCGTCTACAAGTTAATCATGTATTCAACAAAAAAGCAGTACTTTGCCATCTTTGCTGCTGCAGCGCTTGCCGACTTATCGACGTATATGGTTACGACATTGCAGCTTTCGCTTGCATTCCCAGCAGAAAACGGCGGATTTTGGACTTCGGTGGTTAAATTCGGCAGCATCTTTGCGACTACGCAAATACCGCTTGCTATTATTGAGGGATTGTTGACTGTAATGATATGGAAATGGTTGCATTCTTACAATTCGAAAGAAATTCAACTTTTACAACGTACTATGAAAGGGCTGAACAAGGAATGAAAACTCGTACTCTGACGATCACAATCCTGATCGTCATTTCGATTATGATTGTTACTCCATTGCTATTCATTAATGGTGACTACGGTGGATCTGATAATGCAGGCGAGCAAATGATTACCGAGCTGGATCCTTCTTATAAGCCGTGGTTCGAATCATACATGGATCTACCAGGAGAGACTGAAAGTATGCTATTCGCGGTGCAAGCAGCGCTTGGAGCGGGCTTTATTGGGTATGTGCTAGGAAGATTCAAGGGAGCAGCAGCCTCATCCCGATCTGATGATTAAGCTGATCGATTCTTATTCATATTCAAATAATCTTAGCAATGAATCCGTAGCCTGGAAGACTGGTTTTGCAGTAGCAATGCTTTTCATTACGTATGTTTCTACAATACCGCTGCAGGCTGGGATCTTTTGTTGGATGATGTGCTGGACGGTTGTTCACGCCAAAATTCCGTTTAAAATTTACGCTAGGCTGATCATCGTCCCATTCTTATTTTATGCGGTGAGTTTACCAGCGATCATTCTTGAAATCAGTCATGCGATGTCCAATGATACCCTTATGTTGCCTGGTCATTATGTTATTGCGACTTTTCATAATTGGTCCATCTATATGACGTCAACAGGTATTCACAGAGGGTTGTCACTAGGTGTTCAAATTGCGGCAAGCTTATCTTGTGTTACATTCATCATGATGACAACTCCGATGTCGCAGCTCTTTCAGCTTATGAACAAGCTGAGAATCCATCCGTTGTTGGTCGAGCTCATGTTAATTATGTATCGGTTTCTCTTCTTACTTATGGAAAATGCGACGATGATCTATACGGCCCAAATTGCCAGAGGAGGCCAGACTGGATTTCGGGGCAGACTGCGAGACTGTGCGCTTCTCATCTCGAGACTTATGGTGAAAACGATCCAACGTTACGATGAACTCAATCAGGGCTTGATGGCAAGAGGCTACACTGGTGAACTACGGTTAGCGCCTTATTCGCGTAAACCGGTACAACGCAAATATAGGATAGAATCTTTGATAGGCATCGGTATGCTCCTTTTGCTTAACCTCATATACAGATGAAAGGAGCTTTAAACGTGAAACATATTTTGGAAGCTTGTGAAGTCAGCTATCAATATCCCGGTTCCGAACGCAAGGCACTTCAGAAGCTGCAAATGAACATCCTCACAGGGATGCGGACCGCGATCATCGGCCATAACGGATCGGGGAAGTCGACCTTTTTTCTCCATTCAATCGGAATCGTCCAGCCAATGAGCGGAATGTTGCAATGGAAGGGAGAACCACTCAGCTACAAGCGCAAAGATCTCCAGCAGCTTCGTCAGCAAATCGGACTCGTCTTCCAAGATCCCGAGCATCAGTTGATTCTCTCTACGCCCATTGAAGATATAGGCTATGGTATGCGCAATGCCGGGATGTCCGAAGATGTCATTCAACAACGGACTTCACAGATGCTGCGAACTTTCCATCTTGAGCATGTTGCAAATTTGCCCATTCATCATCTAAGTTTGGGACTTAAAAAAAGAGTCGCGTTGGCTGGTGTAGTCGCACTCGAACCGGAAATGCTGCTGCTGGATGAGCCTACGGCTTATTTGGATCGTCATGCCGAACGGCAGTTCATCGATGAGTTGAACCGTCTCCACGGCCAAGGAATGACGATCGTCATGGCAACTCATGATATGAATTTGGCATATTCCTGGGCTGATTGGGTAATCGTTATGGACCAAGGAAGAAAGGTTCTTGAAGGTGATCCTCTCGATGTGTTCTACCACAATCGGGCAGTACTTCCCTCCGAGCTGGAACCACCAATGTTAATTGAAATTTGGGATGGGCTTCCCAGTACTCTTCGTGCAACGATGGGGACACCTCCACGAACGGCACTGGAGTTGTCCCAACTTTTTACAAATCATATAAACTAATTTGGAAGAGAGAATCTGAAATGAAAAAAAACAGTCTTATCCTATTATCTGCGTTACTTGTAATGATACTAGCTGCGTGTGGAGCGAATGACAACGATCCATCGTCCGACAACGCGAGTTCGACGACGTTATCGCCGTCGACGGATGCAACGCAATCTGCATCGCCAACGGCCGATGATGCCAAGAGAACGATCTACCCGCTGACCGAAACGGACGCAACTGGCAAGGAAATCACGTTTAAGAAAGCGCCGGAGAAGATTGTGTCCACATCCCCTTCGGAGACGGAAATTTTGTTCGCGCTTGGTCTGGCGGACCGTATCGTAGGCGTATCGAATTACGACAATTATCCGAAGGAAGTGGAAAGCAAGACGAAGGTCGGAGGCACTACCTCGCCGAATACGGAAGCGATCGTGGCCACCGGTGCCGATCTCGTCGTCACGGGAATTTCCATTAAAAATACAGCACTCGAGAATCTTCGCACGTTAGGTCTTAACGTTGTCTGCTCGGATCCGAAAAAACTTGACGATGTTCTAAACGACATTCTGTTTCTCGGACGGATTACCGACAAGCAGAAGGAAGCTGAAGCACTCGTCGCGCAAATGAAAGCGGATATTCAGAAAGTAACCGACGTCGCGGCGACTATTAAACCAGAGGAGAAGAAGAAGGTTTACATCGAGTTTTCCCCTGGTTGGACGGTCGGTAGCGGCGAGTTCATGGACGAGCTCATTACGCTTTCTGGCGGGGTGAACATTGCTTCCGACGTACAGGGCTGGATTCAGATCGACAAAGAGAAGATTATCAAGGACAATCCTGATGTAATCATCTATACGCTTAATACGGTGGACAAACAGGGCAACAAGCTGGAAGATCTCATTCAC
This sequence comes from Paenibacillus sp. J22P143, assembly GCF_059692035.1. Taxonomy (NCBI): domain Bacteria; kingdom Bacillati; phylum Bacillota; class Bacilli; order Caryophanales; family Paenibacillaceae; genus Paenibacillus; species Paenibacillus sp. J22P143. The sequence continues at coordinate 15,214 of NZ_JCAUAQ010000020.1, read as the reverse complement.
GGTCGTAGCGGCTGGGGAGGTATTACGGCGATTAAAAACGAGAAAGTCATCGGTTTGTATGGAGACGTACTATCCCGCCCAGGTCCACGGATCACGCAAGCGCTGCATGACATCGCCAGCGCGATCTATCCAGACCTGAATAAATAATAGATAAGCAATTAGGAAGGGAGGAACAGGCTTTCGTGTTCCTCCTTCTTTTAATCCTCATGAGCCTGTAGACCGGGACGGCGTTTTGAATAAATGCATCGAGATCGGTATACTCGTTGACTCGGTTAGTTACACATTTAATGCAGGATAGGAGAGATTGCGATTGGAACAGGAAAAGTACGGTTTCGGTGGAGCTCGGTGGAACGCGCATGAGTGAGCGCAGACCCCGTTTTGTTGTGGCCGGAATTGGAAGCGGCACTGGTAAGACGACGGTCACGATCGGCTTGATGGCCGCCCTGCAGCAGCGCGGCTTGCGGGTGCAGGGCTTCAAATGCGGTCCCGACTACATAGATCCGACGTACCATACGGCCGTTTCAGGCAGGCAGTCACGTAATCTCGATACGTGGATGCTTTCTCACAATACGATGAAGGAAATCTTTTTACGAGGCTCTACGGATGCTGATGTGTCCGTCATCGAAGGCGTCATGGGCATGTTTGACGGTAAAGACCCGCTATCCGACGCAGGATCGACGGCGGAAATCGCCGAGCTGCTGGACTGTCCTGTTCTACTTGTCGTGAATGCGCAGAGCATGGCGAGAAGCGCAGCAGCGATTGTGCTCGGTTTCCAGCAATTGGCGGGTCCGGGACGGATTGCTGGGGTCATAGCCAACAAATGCGGCAGCGCTGGGCATTACAAGCTCGTCAAACTGGCAATCGAGCAAATATGCAGAATCCCAGTACTCGGCTGGCTCGGCCGCGACGACGGGCTGAAGGTGCCGGAGCGGCACCTTGGTCTCGTACCAGCTATTGAGCGAGGCGAACTTGCGCCGCTCTTCAGGCACGCAGCCGATGTGATCGAACAGGGCGTCGATCTCGACGCCATACTGGCGCTGGCAGGAGAAGCGCCTGTGCTCGATTGGCCGGAACAGCGTTTGTTCGTAGATACAGTAGTCTCTGGAACGGGACCGATCATCGCTGTTGCGAAAGACGCGGCATTCAACTTTTACTACCCGGAAAACCTGGAGCTACTCGAGCATTTGGGCGCTCGTGTCCGTTTGTTCAGTCCGCTTGCAGGTGAAGTCGTACCGGATAACGCCGACGGTGTCTATATCGGAGGCGGCTTTCCAGAGGAATTTGCCTCTCGGCTCTCGGAAAACCGCCATGTACGTGAGGATTTGAAAACGCGAGCGGAGGCGGGACTTCCGGTATTTGCCGAGTGCGGTGGTTATATGTATTTAACCAGGTCCATCACCGATCGTTCCGGCGAAAAGCACGAAATGGTTGGGCTCATTCCCGCTGAGGTGCGTATGGAAGCAAAGCTGGCCGCTCTCGGCTACCGTGAGGTGAAGGGGCTGCGCGACAGTGTGCTTCTGGCGAAAGGAGAGACGATCCGCGGGCACGAGTTCCATTATTCTACGGTCGCAGTAGATGTTGTTCAAGACGAGTACCCTTATGCCTACGAGACGAAAGGGTTGCGCGGGGCTGGCAAGGACGGCTACGCGCTGCCAACGCAAACGGCGGGGTATACGCATGTTCATTTTGCATCTAATGTGGAAGCTGCCAAACGTTTTGTCCGGCAATGTACGGCGTACCGGGAGAAAAGGAGGCAAGCGATGGGATCATCTGAACGAAGAGCAAATCGCAAAGGATATACTCTATTATAATCTGGGGATGGCTATGGAAAATCAAGTTTCCTGAGAGCGATAAAATTTGAAAAAGTTGCTGATCAACACTAGATGTATTAGATTTTGAAAAATCAGTGTAAATGAATAATTAGATTTCATTAGAAGAGTTGTTAGCGCTCACGTACATAGTCGGTGACTTAATCATCATTTGCTACTCTCTCGATATCATCAACCTAAACGTAAGCGTCAAACAGCCCCCACCTTGTATTCAAGATGAGGGCTGTTTGACGCTTACTTATCTAACGAGAAAAAATAACAGGAGCTGAATTAATTCAGCTCTTTTTTTGAGTTCATTAAAGTAACTGACAGCATAGTTGAATAGCTTACTTCCTCTTGACCCTAACACTGAGGTCAAGGTTTATAATGAGATTATCTCGAGCAGAAATCTACTAGAAAGGAATATGATACGTTATGGATATTACTCCACAAGAAGAAAACATGATAAATGCTCTTCGCGAGGCTGCATTACCCCCTTTATTTGTGCTCATACGAATTAGAAATGATATTTCAAATAACACTGTAGATGTCGAGGAGAGCCGAAGAGATGACGTCGTAAAAATATTAGAAAAATACATCACCCCACTATGGGAAGACTATCATGAGGGGAAGAATTCACAAGCCAAAGAAAGACCTTGATGAATTAATGGCTGCAAACCCCCATTACTTAGATTAATATCATTACGCTCTAACGATGTACAAGAGCTTATACATTCATAATGAAGTTGCCGAGGAAGGATGTCGGCAGCTTCATTAAGCTATTGGACAGTTATGTTGAATATAAGCTTGAATATAGGGGAAGCAACATTTACAATTGAATTATCTTCCAAATGAGGTGAACTGGATGTCATTCCGTATCGTTCGAAGTAACTAGTTTTGGGGCTGGGTAAAACGCGTACCAGCTGCCAAAGGGGATTTTCTGTCCTTTTGGTCTTTTGAAACTAAAACTTTGAATGGTGTCAGGCTGATTTCCAAAATATTTAAGCCAAGAACACTCGTACTGCTTGAATGACGGAACAAATGAATTTTTCGTTTGCTCCTATTCATGCGCTGCTAGCTCTTGGCTTTTTATTATCTCAATTTAAAGATGGAGGACATGATATGAACAGGTCTGATATCTATTGCCGATGCCGCATTACTACTTGTTGGCATTGACCATTCAGAAGGAATGATTCAGTCCGCTACCGAAAACTTAAAAAAATTAAATAAAACAAACTGATTTGATTTCGAAATACTTCAAAAGTTTATTGAAACAAATCAAATGGAGAAGTGAATCAAAACCAATACGAAACGCTTCATGATAATGGCAAGGAAGTTACATTTATTCTGTAATGAGATTGAAGTATATAGTGTTAAAGAAACCAAATAAAATATAGGATATTGAACTAACGATGAAGTAAAGTTTTATAAAACAATCTGAAGAGGCATTGGGACGGCCTGATATTTTCAAGGTAAAAGTTTCATACTAATGCATATTAAAAGGAGCCTAGGCAGCGAATTTAGTTGTTATTCAGGTTGCAAATCACCCGAGGACATTATTGGGTATTGATGCTCCAGAATGTTTGCACCGAATAGGAGATTGATGACATGGCTTTCGGAATATCCAGACATGAACTGAATGAATGGAAAAGCAAATGCTCACAGGGAGAAATTGCCTTTTTGACGCATTATTGGCTAGAACCTCGCTTTCCAGGAGTGAAGACGATCACTAAGGTGGGCTGCTGTGATCTGGAACGATTGAAGGAATGGTGCTTGGCGAATGGTTTAAATCCAGTTTACATTCATCTTCGTGATGAATATCCACATTACGACCTAATAGGGAACAAGCAGATTGAAATCTTAAAGAGAGAACATTTAACCGATCATCTTCTCAGATTCAAGCTTTGGTTAGATAAATAAGCCTAATTATGTCAAGAAAGACATGGTTGGTCATATTTTATAGTGCTCGTTAAAATAACGGCGAATAATAGCTCACTGCAACAGGTTACCGAGATAATCGGTAGCCTATTCAATACGAAAGAGCAGATTAGCGGAACGGGAGCAGTTTGCCGCGGCAGCTGCTCCTTAATTCTTTTTTTAGCCGAATGTCATCAAGGGCAGCATAGTTTATTCGCTTCACGAATATTTCAATATGGAGCATCGAAATTCCCGTTAATGTATGGGGCAATTTTTAATGCGGCATCATGATATGATGAAGTTTATTTCTCCATATAACACCCTTTATTCACCAAAAGGTATAACTACTGGAAATCAAATGATTTTGGGAAAAGGGGAGAATATCATGAAGAAACAAGGTCTTATTTTTATCATGCTATTTTTAGTGCTCGCGTTGTCAGCTTGTTTGTCCTCCAAAGAAGCTCTGAATACGCCGAATCCATCCGAACAGCAGTCTACACCTGCACCAGAGTCCACGCTCACGCCATCGCCATCGCCCTCAAATTCACCAACTGTCGTTTCGCCCACACCTGCAGCCAGTCAAGCACCTACCTTTGCCCCCCCCGTACATTTCGATTATCCAGATGCTGTACGTGGGATTTATGTAACAGGTTGGTCAGCTGGTGGGGACCGTATGTCTAAACTTCTTTCACTTGTTGATAACACTGACCTAAATGCAATGGTGATAGATATAAAAGATGATGACGGATATATCACATTTAAGCCTGAGGGGAAACTTGCAGAATTTGGCCAACCTTACATTAAAGATGCCCACGAACTCATGAAAACTCTTGAGCAGCATAAAATCTACCCAATCGCTCGTATTGTTTCCTTTAAAGACACGGTTTTGGCGAAAAAGCGTCCAGACCTTTCCTATGTAGAGGGCAACAGTGTTTGGCGTAATGGTAACGGTGATGGGTTTATCAACCCATTCCTTAAAGAAACGTGGGATCATAATGTAGATTTAGCAAAATTGGCTGCAGAACTTGGGTTTAAAGAGATCCAATTTGACTACGTGCGATTCCCAGAAGGCTTTGAAAGCAGGGACAAAGTTCTTAAATATTCATTGGGCGATTACCAGGATAAAAAACCAGCTAAATTTGTGCAAGAAGAAAATGACTATGCGGAAACCTCTAAGAAATATCAAGACGATTTGACATCGTTACAGGTAAAGTTGACAGATGCTACTAATACTTACAATTCAGCGAATACCGATGTAAATAAAAAAGCAATGGACGATGCTCAAAAGAGCGTATCTGACCTTCTAAAAAAAGCTCCCAAAGCACCTGATTTTAGCGATACAGCACGTATGACTCAGCTTCGTGTTGATGCTGTCAGCGATTTTGTTGCATATGCCAAAGATCAACTAAAGCCGTACGCAATAAAAGTCTCTGTTGATATCTTCGGATATTCTGCTACATTGCCTGAAGCTCCGGGTATCGGTCAGAACTTTAACCGCATTTCTAGCTCTGTAGATGTAATTTCGTCTATGATTTATCCAAGTCATTGGTCCAATGGTTATTTCGGAATATCCAAACCGGATAAAGAGCCATATAGACTTGTAACCGAATATATGAAAGCTGAAAAAGAGAAGTTTGCACAACTCCAGTCTCCACCCCAGTCACGTCCATGGATTCAAGACTTTACAGCAAGCTGGTTAGGTACCGGCAATTATATTAAATATGGCAAGGCTGAAGTAGATGCACAAATTAAAGCCTTACAAGATGCGGGTGTTAATGAATACTTAATCTGGAATGCTAACAATTCCTACACAGAAGGTGTAACCTATATACCATAGGTGACCAACGAATATTATGTGAACCCATAGTCCTAGTTGCTCCCCTAACGAGAAACCATAGTTGAGGTAACTGCATCGCTGCAGCTCTTCTTGTTGATTATGGAAGTAACTGGAAGTAGAGCGTGGTTTTAATAGACATGGGATTTGACTAGTAATATCCTACACCAATTTCTTCCACCATTTTTCCTCTAAGCTCTAAAATACATTTATCTAATTTAGTCAAAGTATCAATACATTCGTTCCTTCCGGTTTCAGCTACTTCCAATACAGCATTTTCATTATCATAAAAATAAATAATAAGTGTATAAACATCGTCAAGTAGACTATCAATACCATTAATTAATTCTTCACATACTTCACAGACCTTGTCTGATAGATATATCTTATTAAGAAAATACTCTTTATTTGCTTCAACTAATGTCGATTTAGCATCATTCAATTCATTTAACTTCATATAACCAATTAATGAATTAACTAGATTAATTTTGTTATGATTCCAATCTGCTAAATACATTTCTATTATGTGTTCTTGGGCTTTATTTTTTAAAAGTATATATTGGAGACCTTTCGTTGATAATGAAAGATAATATTGTACTGGAAGGAAATTAAGTATAGGCTTAGTTTTTCCAATTGTTAATGTTATTAGATGATATGTTTTTTGATAATTTTCATGTTTTTTTGAAGTATACAAATTAAAATCTTGCAATTTTCTTTGAAAATCAAATTTATTGAATTCAATAATCTTTTGTAATTCATGTTTATGACTCTCAATATTTTTAGTAAAAAGATGTTCTACATTCTTTTTCGTAATAAACTTAATAGCTTGCCAAATTGCTAAGATGATGGCAAAAAAGGATATTGTTAACGTAAATGGTTCAAACGTAATTGTCATTATTACTTCTCCTTTTAGGAATTTTCAAATTCAAATTACGTTATGTTGGAAGTACGAGAAATGTTAACACCCTGCCTTCAGATGGGCAACGTAAGCCGATTGTGTTTCAAGTCCGCCAGCTATCCGTGTTCATCGTGATTGAACTTGGTCAGGGGTTATGCGGGGACTGCGCCTTTGCCGATAACACTAAGTTAGTGTTACCGAACAAATTTTTTATAATTAACTGTTGCAGCTCCGATCTCCTTCCGAATTTATCCTTCGATAGGGATTTGGGGTTAGTTGAGCAAACACTATCCCTATGGATACAGACATATTTGTTGTCACATTCTACTCGTTACATGTTGAAAGTGTTGCACACTTGGCCTGAAGAGACGATAATAAAAAAGTAATAGTGAGATGCCCTTCTCGTGAAGGGCATTTACTTTTGTGATCGCCTCATAAAACTAGTTGGGAGTTGTCTGAAGGACCATGAACAAAAAGGAACTCGCGCATATTCGAAAGCAGCTTAAGTTGGACCACGAAATGTTAAAGATATACGATATTCTTAACGTGTACATCATGAAGGATAGCAGCGAGATTTATCATCACGAACGTCAGTCGTTTGCGATGTTGGATAGGGAAAAGCAGGAGCTGTATATGGGCAATTTCAAGAAACTGCTGACTGGCGAATTGGATCAGAAAATGATCGAGTTAATGTTTCAAGACGAAGCGGAGGAGCCTTCACGTGAACTTCTCCATCAAGCACTGGTGACCGGTGATCCGGAAGAGTGGCAAGATCTGATGATCCTGCTGGTAGAGAAAATGCTGAAGGATACCAATTATGAACGGGATATGGTCGTTACTTTTGTTCGCGGCCAAGTGGCCCGTCCAACCAAGAAAAGGAACGAAGCTGCCGAGGAGAGCGAGAAGGACGAGATGTTCTCACATCTGTTCATTTTGTGCAGCGTGAACTCCACGGAGCAACAGCGTAAAATCCTCATGTTCGATTATGTCGAGAGGGAATATAAGTACAATGTCTTCGTGGATCCTATCATCAAATTGAACACACCGGAGCAAGGGTTTTTATATCCTAGCGTGACGGACAACTACTCTGACGTGAATCGCATATTGTATTGCATGGGGAAAGCCAATGAGCCGAATTGGCAGTTCATCGATCAAGTATTGAATGCCGAGAAGTCTGTGACGGCGTATGAAGAGAGAGTTATTTTTGAGGAAATCGTGAAGGAAGTGGCGGGTGGTCAGCTTGATGCCTCCACGATTGGTCATGTGTACGAGGCCGTACATCAGATTATCGAGTCCAATGAGGGGGATGAGCCTCCGAAGCTGGATTATGTCGATGTGGAACGCATGCTGACCGCGAGTGGCGTAGAGAACGTGACGAAGGAAAAGGTGGAACGAGCGTTCCAGAATGTCGTCGATGACAGAAACTATGAGTTCAAAGCAAACAGTGTTATTCCGAAGTTCACTTCGAAATCGATAAAGATTAATACGAAGGTAGCTACGATTTCGATCAGTCCGCAAGACTTGAAGTACGTGAAACAGGTGAATTATCAAGGGAAACGATGCATTTTGATTGAGGTTGACGAGGATGCCGAGATCGAAGGCTTTACGCTTAATACGGAGATGTTGTTCCCAGGTTGAGTGCAGAATGACAATCAATTTAAACATGTAAGGAAGAATAGTGTTGGAAATGATTCATACAACGTTTTGAATTTTATTGAAATGAGGAAATAAAATGTCTAGCATCCCTTCGTATAGGGAATTCGTACTTCCATTTCTTCAGATATTAAATGATCGAAAACGCTACAATACAGATGGAATAATGAATGATTTAGTTATTTTGTTTCGGCTATCAGAGGAAGATCTTAAGGAAATGGTGAAATGCGGAAGACAATATACATATAGAAATCGGATAATTAACGCAAGAACTTCCCTACTAAGAGATGGATATATTCAGTACGTTGGAGAAAATAACTTACTCGTTACTGATAAAGGATGTCAGTTCTTAACGAGTCAGACATCATTGAACGGAAAACGAGAGCGCAATATTAATTTAGATGAGCTGGTGAAATCTTGTCTTTGATTGTCTATTATGAGGTGATTAAAATGGATGAAGACATGACGAGAAAATGGAGACTAGAATGATAGATTTCATCTTTTGAGTTTTTTTACTTGAACATTATGGTGATGTAAGGCTTTAAATTCTTGGTTACTCATGACCATGCACATCGTGATTAAATAGAGAAAGTGACGCAGGCGTGGACGACCTCGTTTACTGAGCTTCAGTTGTCCTTTCCATTTACCCGAGCTTGCTTCGGTCACATTAAGGCAAGCGTGACGGAGTAGAGCGTTCCCGTGTGCGTAACCTCTAAGATCTCCAGACTCTCCTAAAACACCTGCTAGAGCAATTGCACTTATTCCAGTAATCGCAAGGATTTTGCCAGAATACGGGATACGTTGAACAACGTCTTTGGCTTCTTTTTCGATCCTCTGAAGTTGTTTAGTTGCTAAGTCATGCTCCTCAAGGAGCTGTTCTAGATGGAGTTTGTAAGCATGTGATGCCTGCTTGGAACCAATAGTTTGCTTGGCAATATCAATAAGTAGATGAGCTCTACGCACACCAGAATGCCGCTTCATTAATTTCTGCCATCCTTTAATGACATCGTCAGGACTTAGTTTACATAGCTCAGCCAGGAGCGGAAAAAGCCGAAGGGTTAACAATGCACCCTTACAAGTTAAGATCTTAAAAACTTCTCTCAGTTCAGGGAAGACAATGTCGACCCAGCGGTGGATCTGGTTAACGGCACTTACAAGTCGTTTAACGACTGTTTCTCGGTTAGCCATGAGTACTCGCAGCTCCTCGTACTCAGAAGAGTGGAAACGGACAGGGGAGTAGTAGCCGTTTTTCACCATGTCGGCAATAACTAAAGCATCTTTTTTGTCGCTTTTAGAGCGTGTATTGTCGCTAAAGGCTTACCGAGAGCGACACCGCAGAAGTTAACCGCCTTGGCAACATGAGTCTCTTGAGCAATGTCTACACCAACACCAAGATGATTAACGGTAATGTTTTCAATGAGTTGATTTTGCTTATCTTGTGATTTAAACTTCATAGTAGAGCGTCCTCCTGGATGATGGAATTAAAGGGCTTTTGACCCGTAGCGTACTTCCATCGTACAGAGGCGCTCGTTTTTTTTACAAAGCTGAAATTTATCCATCTACAGGAATCTAACGGAAACGATAGTACAATACCAACCAGGGAGCAGCTTGCCGTCATTCAAGTAACGGGCAGCGTAGTTCATTAAACAATGCTGATGCTGGACCCACGAACTATTCGACTTGTAAGTAACAGCGGTACCAAAGAGCAACTATCGGATTTACGGATAGTTGTTTTTTTACTTCAAATCAATTTAATGGAAAAATATATTCTTTTGTACGGAACCTTCAGTCCGTTCGATTGGTCTAATTAAATATATAAAGGAGGCGTAGTAGTGGATGATAATCTTCGTTATGTATCTGAAATAGAAGCTATTGATTTCCGGCATGTCATTGAAAATCATGGTCAGGCTGTATGGAATTACGTATATTTCCTTGTAGGCCAACCTGACATCGCGGATGATATTACTCAAGATACATTTAGTAAAGCCTACCGTTATATTGCTACATTTCGAGGGGATAGTTCTTTTCGAACTTGGTTAATTAAGATAGCACGTAACCTTGCAAGCGATTATAGGAAAAAGTCTTTTTTTCGAAAAATGATTCTAATGGATATCATTCAAGACAATAAGATAAGCCCATCGGCAGAAGAAGAATACTTGTCAAAGGAGTTTTCTGATGATATTTGGAGAATTGTTTTAGAATTGCCCATAAAACTACGGGAAGTCTTATTGTTGGATGCAGTTCATCATATGACAATGAAGGAAATTGCGGATACACTCAATTTATCAATAGGAACTGTGAAGTCTAGGATCTTCCGGGCGAGGGCTAAAGTTGCTAAACAATTAGATAAGGAGAATGACTAATGTCACAGCGACCTGATTGGTATAGCCGGTTGGAGGCACAGCCTTTTAAACAAAATAAAATGACTCAAGAGAAAATTCGCCTTATTGAAATGGAACTTAAAAACAAAAGAAGCACATTTAGAAGAGTTGTGCCTTTGATGGGTATAACAGTTGCAGGGGTATTGTTAGCAGGAATCTTTACATTGAACTTGGATAAAACATGGAGTTTTATTTCTAATTGGAATAGCGTTCAAAAAAGTTATACTACTCAAAGTACACCTCAGAATCAGGACCAACTACCAGAGGTCGTACAATATGAGGCAGTTAATTATCCTCCCCGAAACAAGGTATTTGAGAATCAGGATCAGCTGCCAGACGACGAAAAAATTAAAGCTGAATTTATACAAAAGATGGCATATTCATATCAGAACATAAAAACCTTGAGGGGAAAAGCACAATTAAATATAAACTCAGTTTCCTCGACAGTTGAATTTCAAATTCGTGAAGGCAAGAATCCAGCTTCTTATGAAGTAGTTAATTTACCTGATGGGAGAATAAACGAATATATTAATGATAATCATTATATGTTGGAGCAGATAAATGGTAAGGAAGATCGGGTTACAAAAGTTTCTACTAGAGATCCAGAGATGGAGCCTAAAATGACTTTTGTATCTACCGCACCCGACGGAATCAAAACATACTACATGCCTTCAGATCCAGCTTGGTCAAGAACAGCAGAAGATATTGTCGCGCCCTTGCGTAATATGCCTTATATGGTTGTTGACTTGAATTTGTGGTCATTTAAAAGCGAAGATATATTAATAGGTCGTAAAGTTACACTCATTGAAGGGGAATTACCGGCCTATATGAAACGGAATGGGAGTTCTGTCACGTATAAAATATGGGTAGATGTTGAGACAGATATGTTATTAAAAAAACAATTCTATGATAAGAATGGGAATATTGTTGAAACTTTTGAAGTTACTTCAATAGAAATTAATCCTATACTGGATAACAGAATCTTTGAAATTCCTGATGGAAAATTGAAACAAATGGATCAAACCGGTAAACATATGATGACGACTAGTCCACAAATGATAGCTGGAGATTTTCCTGTACCTGATTCAATAAGTTCGAAGTGGGAAGAGGCTAAAAATAATCGAAAGCAGACAACAACTATTCCATTTAATGATGATTGGTACATTATTCCGAAAGAAGGTTATCTCGTTAATTACATTAAAGTGAATGGAAATACAGGAACAATCGTCATGTCACCTACAACCAAGGGGTTAGTTCCAGCAGTAGCGAAAAACTATAAACTAAATGAAATGAAAATAGAATATGAAAAATAGAACATGCGTTATGATTGACCGTGGCAGTAATCGTTTTTCATCTCGACCTAACGGAGAACTATACTTGAGGGGCTTGCTTCGCGGCAGCTTCTCTTTTGTTTATTAAAGTAAACGGGCAGCTTAGTTGAATCATTATTGAAAATAAAATAGTATTAGTTTGTGAGGAGATGAAAAATGAAGATAGAATTTGAAGTCAGAGCATTTGGTAAAGTTGAAGTCAATGGAACAGAAGATGCTTATAATAGCACTGAATTAGTTCGTGTACATTGACTTCCAAAAGACACTACATTAGCCGAAATAGAGTCGATATTAGCCGCGTTATTCAACGAAGTAGAAAGTGGTTATGCTTATCCAGAGCAATGCTTAGGAAAAATCACAATTCGCGCAAGAAAGATAATGGTGAAATTCTATTTTTAGGCTAGACTCTTATAGCGTTAGTTTACTTAACTAACTGAGAACTATAGCTCAATAAACATCAGGAGAAGGCTGCCGCGGAAAGAAACACACAGGGAGGGCAATACGGATGGATAAAGTAAGAATCGGATTTATTGGTGTAGGCGGCATGGCAGAGTACCATATGAAAACATTGCAGCAAATAGAGGACGCTGTGATTACGGCCCTATGCGACATGAACGCGGATCGGGCGAGGGAGATAGCTGAAACTTTCGGAGCAAACACGTACGAAAATTTGGAAGAAATGCTGGATGCGGGGGTAATCGACGCGCTTTATATATGCACACCACCCTTTGCTAGGGAAGGGATTGAGGAAGCGGCAGCAGCACGTGGCATACATTTGTTATCGGAGAAACCTATCGGCTTACAAATGGAAGAAGTACGTCGTAAAGAACAGCTCATTCGAGGGTCGGGCATCATTCATTCGTCGGGCTATTGCTTGCGTTATTTGGACACCGTGCAGAAGGCAAAGATGTACTTGGCTGATAAACAAGTTGATATGGTGCTCGCATACCGAATTGGCAGCATGCCTGAAGTAGGCTGGTGGAGGCTCATGGATCGCTCAGGCGGCCAGCTTGTAGAGCAATCGACACATCAAGTGGACTTGATTCGATATTTGGCAGGTGAGTTTGACTACGTCCAAGCGAACTATGAGCAGAGGCACATTCATCGAAATTATCCAGAGGCATCAGTCTATGATGTGGGTATCGTTTCTTTTGGGCTGCGCAGCGGGGCTTTAGGGACGATCAGCAATACGGTCTTGTCCCGTAAAATTGGACGCGGGGACGTGGAATTTTTCGGGCATGACTTCTACGTATCCATAAGCGGCATGACGCTTCGGATTGTGGATGACACGCAAGACGTGACTTTAACGTCGGAGATGGATTTTTACCTTGAGCAGAATCGGGCGTTTGTCGCAGCTGTGAAAACAGGACGACAGGAGCTAGTGCTCGGTGATTATAGTGAAGCGGCAGCGACGCTTGAGGTTACATTGGCGGCGAATGATTCGGCGGTAACGAAACGAACGGTTACGATTACTTCCGCATAAGTGTGCGATTGTTCCATATTCAAATAATCGAAGGAGGTTAAGGTATGTTTTAGGGTGACAAAAGCTTTATTTCACAAATGTGGTCATACCCCTGTCAAGTAGACAAGGTATGACCAATGCCGCTTATTTCGCGGCTTTTTGTTTTATGGGATAAGGTTGTTGTCATTGCCTAATGACAAGAGCATTATCTCATTCTCGCCGGAGGTATTATATAAAAATTTCCTTAGCCCGTTACTCAAGTAATGGGTTTGAACTAATCGGACAATGTTCTTGCCATCCGACAGGTGTCAAATGACACAAATGTGCCTACATAATTTTAAATGCAAATGCCTGAGGAATCAGGCTTTTTTATTTTTATGGAGTGAAATTTAGGGGAATTAATTTACGGCTCCTCTGTTCCCGCACGCTTGAAATTAATTTTTTTTATCCATAGAACCTCGTTTTCTAAGCGGTCGTTATTTTCAAGGTGATGAAATCCTGCGAATGAGTGAGTATGCGTTAGATAAACCATTAAAACCGAGGGACGGGCAGATTAGTGTAATAAGCTATGTGCTCTGAAATGGAAACTTTTTACTTGTTCGCTTCGTCTGATTTATTAGAACTAACAATGGGAGTGATGAATTTTGAAGAAGTTTATTTTAGGTCTTGTTTGTGGAATTGGTTTAACCGCGACAACTGCTGTCTATGCCGCAGACACAATCCAAGCGTATTTATTTCCTGCCAAATTTGTATTTAATGGTCAAAACAAAGAATTAGATAGTGAATACACCACATTAAATTATAAGGGACATGCGTATGTACCGATTCGGTTTGTTGCTGAAAGTTTGGGTTTATCAATTGGATACGACAGTAATACAATTTGGATAAACTCTTTCGATTTAAATAACATTAAAACTAAATTAAAAGTAGGACTGACACAAACAGATTTAAAGCAGCTTCTTGGGGATAAATATGTTGAAATAAATTATACAGGTACAGAGGCTGGAGAGTCTTATACAATAGATGCATATCGTTATGATTTTGGCGTGAAAGATGGATTTAAAGTCGAAACAAGGACAGGGGATGAAGGGTGGGCTCATACGGAGGGGTTAGAAGAAGGTAACATAGCAATGCAAGTGATTGTTTATTGGAATAATCAAAAAGTTAAAAGCTTTGCAATTGAATATAAAGGAAATGATGGGAAATTACATTCCTACGCTGGAAGAGAAGATGGGACTACAGTAGAGATGTAGATTTAACAGTAGGTTCATTCAACGAGGAACGATAGTGCAACATAAGGTGAGTATAGCGCGTGATAACTTGATTGATCAAAGTAAATACATAAAAAGGAAGTAATGGTGGTATCTCATGAAGACATATGAGTTGATAATAGAACAAGCAAAGAAGCAGATAACGGAAAGAAAGCATAATTACAGTGTTGACCAAGCATTTGGTAAGTGTGATGAGGAGAACATTAATATTTTATCAGATCTTTTTGGTACGTTCAGCTATTGGTCAACTGTTTACTATGACGAGGATGATGAACTACATAATTTAAGGAATACAGAGTTCCTGAAACAATAATTAACTTTTACAAAAACTATGAACCGAAAGAACTAGATTATTTGGGAGATGGTGTGAGACTTGCCAATTTATTGGGCATTAAAGAAGAGAACAGTAGTTTATCGCCAGGAGTATTTTTAATAAGGTATGGTTTACTTGTGTTTGCTACGACTATTGGAGGCAATGCCATTTGTATGGACTTAAATGCAAATAATAATGGTGAACCAAAAATAATATATGCCGATCACACTTGGTTTAGCTTTGATGAATCTGAAAGGAAACTTAAATTTAAATTTAACCACTGTGAGATTCCAAACGATATCATTTGGTTTGATAAGAATTTAATTAGGTTTTTACCACAGATATG
>NZ_JCAUAQ010000019.1:0-117712 GCF_059692035.1 Paenibacillus sp. J22P143 | reverse complement strand
GTTTGATGGTTGCTCGACACTTCCATTTTACCAAGTTTTGGTTTCTTTTTGTTTGAATAAATTATGACAAAGGGGCTTCCCTAAGGTCTATTGACCTTTTGGGACAGCCCCCATCAGGTCATGAACTTGATTATTCACTTATTAATTATGTGCCTCCTGATTTTTGGTTAAAGCAAAAAGCAAAGCATAAATAATCACCAACGAAAACACGTATAAGGCGCTTATAAAAGCGCCTGCCGCGTTACGATCAGTTCGTAATAGCCTCTCGCCACTGAACAAATCCATCACTTAACCTCTGAATCGTTTCCATCCAACTAGCCTCGTCCTGATTCAAACTGTCTAGCTCACAAGTTGCATTATTCACTATCTCTTCTTCTTCCAAGATCTAATCGTTAATTTGTATTTCAATATTTCCATTTTTTACACGAATAAAATATGCGCTTTTTATGGTGATATATGTTTTAATTAAATAGTTATCGTAAACTGGGACGAAAAGGAGAGAAACAAAGTGGAAATTAAATCGTTTTTATTCCCCAAGGACAAAGTATCCTACCTGAGTTCTTCGGCTTCAATGAAGGAAGCAATGGAGCGGCTGGAAGCCTGCCATTATACAGCGATTCCGATTATCAACGAGGAAGGGAAATACGTCGGCACCTTATCCGAAGGAGATTTGTTATGGAAACTGAAGTGCACTCCCGGCCTAACTTTCGTTAATATGGACGAGATTGCTGTAACTGATATCCGAAAACGAATTTATAACGAGTGCGTAGCAATCGATGCTCACATGGAGGATATGCTGGCGCTAGCTGCTGATCAGAACTTTGTTCCTGTTGTTGATAGCGATCGTGTCTTTCTCGGTATCATTCGACGCAAGGACATTATTGAATACTACACGAGAAATATTACGGATTAAACGGTGACATAGAAAGCAGTAGGAATTGGGCTCATCTGCCCCATTCCTACTGCTTTTGTTCTTCCCTCTCACACAATTTGGAAGATCGCACGTTCTTTTATATAGTGAACAGGAATCTCCGGGTACATGCTGGTAAGCATTTTAGCCAATAGCTTCATACCCGGCTCTTCACTTTCCGCATGGCCAAGGACGATTAGGGCCTTGTGTCTTCCTTGAAATACAGCATCCCTTACATACTCAGGCGTTTCCCATTCCGGGCCTTCCCCGTATATGATTAGATCCAACTGCTCTCTTTCAAATAAGGGCAGCGTATTCTGAGCACCGCCTCTGTAACCTGCAAGCAAGCCGATTTTCGAACACTTCATCTCAAGATCTCCGTGTACTCTGACATAAGAAATTCCAAGTTGTTTCTTCACATGTTCCGCGATTCCGCTTACTGTTTCCGTTGGAATTTGCAGGATGGAGGATGCTGCATGATGCTCTTGAACGTAAGGCATCCATTCGAGCTCCTGTATCAGACCCTCCATGACACCATCCGGCTTATAGCGATGCCAGTAATCGTGGAAACGGAATAACGCTATGCCCGATGCTTCCAGCAGTTCTCTCTTTTCCTCATAGACCGGATCATCTTTCAGTTTTGTCCGATCATCATGATGTGAAAAGAATGGCCCTTCATGAGCAATAATTAGATTCGCTCCGCGCTGTATGGCTTGCTCGATGACAAATTGCGTCGGCATGAAGGCGGTCACAATCCCAGTCACCTCTGTGTCTGGATTACCGAACGTCAGCGTATCGACAGTTTGCTCAAGCCTTCCTACCGGATTAATTAACGCTTCGATTATCGCTTTCATATTTACACTCATTCGTAGCCCCTCATGTCACTAGTGTACTTACCTCTCATTGATATGATTAATCATAACATGAAGCGTGGTCGATAAATCAATTTCATAATGTGACTTTAACTTCTCGCCTCGTTCGTTTTTAAGCACTCTGACGACAGGTCTTGATGGAATATAAAAGTTTTGTCGACAGACAACGCCAATTTCTCCCGTGCTTAACTTAACACCTTGCCCCACCGGGAAAATGGCTACTTTATTTCGAAATTGCATCACTTTTTTGATATCAAATAAACTTCCAGCATTCGCATATAAAATCTCCAACGCGTAATGTGGTGCTATGGAATTCCGGTAGGCTCTAGGATGGGTCATGGCGTCATACGAATCAAGCATCCCGATCCAACGCGCATACTCATGAATCTGCGTACCTTTGAGATGATAAGGATAACCACTTCCGTCCATACGCTCATGATGCTGCAGCGCACATATTGCAGTCAGGGATGGAATACCAATATCCTCTTTGAGCATGTTAAATCCTAATTCAGTATGTTTCTGAATTTCGAGATATTCACTTAAAGACAAATTTGCACTACTTAACAGTAACTTTGATGGGATCTGAATATTACCCACATCGTGAAGCATCGCTCCAAGTCCAAACTCAGTTAACTCCTTTTGTGAGTACCCATTTAGCATGCCAAGTTTCGTTGCATAGACACACACATTGATCGCATTTTGACAAAAATGCTGTTCCAACGTGGTTGCTGGAGCCATATTTAATGTGGTGATAGAGACAAGACTTTGACTCCCCTTCTTCATATCTTCAATCACTTTAGATATTCCCTCGAATAGCAATCGCGATATTTCTGTCGTGTTAGCCGATCCCCCCAATGTTGAGGTTGCGCTGAATTTAGTGAAAACCTTGGACAACGCCATTCGCAGCAAAGCGCGGGTATCTTGTTGGATCGACTCTTCTATTGGGATGTCTTCGGTTTCTCGATCTTCAATATACAAGAAGTCAAGCCCCATTTGAACTAACTTTTTAATCATAAATTGTGTAAGTTCTACTCGATGTCCAAGCATAACTCGTCCATGTTCGGACAAAACGGCTCTTCCAATCCGCATGCCCGGTTGGCATAGGGCCGTAGGAACTATAATCATGAACACTACCTCCGCCAAAAGATACATTTTTATCTGTATTCTTTTTAAGTATACGGAGCCGAACAAAAAAATACTGTCGAACACTGAAAGCTATGAAAAAAATATTCTAACACTCGCTTAATTTTTAAAACTATATTTCTACACCTGTTTGACGATGTTTGAATGTTAGTTTTTCATTTTCCGCTTTCCCCAAGGCTTAAACACAGAAAGCAAATACATAGCAATTAATGAGATGATCTGAAGTCCTATGCCTATGCCTATGAATAACGATATCGTGTTAACCACATATGCCCCTTGATTCGCACCTTCTCCCCCCACAAGCTTCTAAAGCAAATATTAAATATTCATAAACTAAGCTAGAGGTTCTCATTAGCGTTGAGAAGGTTCGGCAAGGTTTAATTTCGGATTGTATAGTTTATTTTGCTTTAGGAAAGTTTTCAAACTGCTGCTTTTAAAATGAACAGCAATAACCTCATGTTCTTTCGTAAAAATGAGTAGCGTTGGGAAATAGGTTTTGGATGAACTTATAAATATCACCACTTCTGTAACAGTTCCAGTAATCCATTCAGTATTAATCTTGTACGGAGGTGTAAGCGGAATCTTAATGGCGATCCCTTCACTTGGTTCGATTGCAAATGATACTACGGTACCATTTACAGCATTCAGCCATTCCTTAATCTGGTCCTGCAACGAGTTGGAGTTGGGTATCGTCAGGATGATTTCGCCTTTATGAATATCGAAAACTTCGGCACCATCTGATGCTTCTACAGCTTGAGCAAACAAGAGACTGCATACAACTACAAGAAATAACACGCGCTTCAACCTTTTCAACACTTTAGTCAACCTCCATTCGCAGCTAATATGCCCAATTTCCTGTTAATTCCTCAAAAATATGTAATCCCCTTTCTTTTACTACAATAGAGTGGAAGAGAATGTCATTCCTCTTCTCCCACTCTATTCTCCTTCTGACCGCTGACGAAAACAACAATTTTACCATATTATTGAAATTCGAGTGATATCTTCTTGTGACAGTTCATTCCCCAACAAAACTTCCATGAACGCAAGTTCAGTAACTGCCTTGATCCCATGCTTGGTACCAGCTGGAATTTGCAAAACATCGCCTTCCTGAAGTCTATACAGTTTGTCCTCCATAAGAATCTCTGCGCTGCCTGACAGAATCGTTAGGCTTTCCTGTCGATTACCATGCAAGTGATAACTCGTATGCTTCCCTTGGGTGAGTTTCACAATTTTAATCATGCTTTCTTTTCCTTGAGGTTCATCCCTCCAATATTTCAATGTCTGATAAGTTCCCCAGCTTTTCTCCCCATACATCGGCATCGGTGACACTTGTGTGAGTCTTTCCTTGATCAGATGGGCTTTCTCCTTGTTCGCAATCAGAATACCGTCTGAATTTGCCGCGACAATGAGATCCGAGACGCCAATGACTTCAATGGGATAGGGTAGTTCATTAATGAGATGCGTATTGACGGAATCATTAGATATTCTACCCATGCCTATAATGCTATCTTTCAAAAGAGGGGTTAGCGCTTTCCAGCTGCCCACATCTTGCCATGAACCATCATACCCCATGACAACAGCATGTTGATTGCGTTCAACAACTTCACGATCGAAGCTTGTATTTGTAAGGTGTTCATAAATGGCCAGCCATTCCTCCACTTGGGCTGGATGCCCCTTGTCCTTCAAATAGGAAAGCATGAACCTTAAGGGAAATGCAAATACACCGCAGTTCCACAAAGCATGCTGTTGGATTAACTGAGCAGCAGCTTCCTCATTCGGCTTTTCTTCGAAATGATCGACAAAAGCAAATCCATCGCTGTCCATGGGGAGCACTGGTACAATATAACCGAATTGATCAGAGGGCATCATAGGTTTCGTACCTAGAAGAGCTAGATTAGCCTTAGAGCGTGAAATGACTTCGGGAAAGCGATGAAGTAGACGGAAAAAGGCGGAATCCACATAAGTGTCTACGGGTAGAATACATATCGTTTCATCCGCATCAACTTGCATGCACACATGCAGATACGTGGCAGCTAAAGCGATGGCTGCATAAGTTCCTCTTTTATAGGGTTCACTTATGAT
Source organism: Paenibacillus sp. J22P143 (assembly GCF_059692035.1). Lineage (NCBI taxonomy): Bacteria > Bacillati > Bacillota > Bacilli > Caryophanales > Paenibacillaceae > Paenibacillus > Paenibacillus sp. J22P143. The sequence continues at coordinate 112,705 of NZ_JCAUAQ010000019.1, read as the reverse complement.
AGGAATGTGCTCGCCGACATAATTTCGCGTTATCTCTACTTGACTCTGATGTGTGACGATGCAAGTGGATTGCAGCAAGCCCGCCTCATCCAATTGTTTGCATATTCGCTCAATCATGGATTCTCTAACGCCATCTTCGGATTTCAAAAGCTTAAGAAACACCTTGGAACGGATCTCGTTGGATAAAGGCCAGAGCCTTTTTCCTGATCCCCCGCATAATAGTACAATACGCAAGCCAAATACTCCTTTCCTGCGGAACATCACGCTTCATCCTTATTTCTTCGATTGAATGACTTTCTCAACCACATGCTTCATCAACATCCCCGCACGTTTCCAGGATAGATGAAGCACATCACGTCTTCCATGTCTTCCTTTTCGCTTGCATAGCTCAGGATTCTCGTATGCATTCCTCATAATCATTCTCAAGCTATGATGATCTGGTTCCGCCCATAGTTGACCCTTTTCTGCAAATAGATAGCTGAATGATCGTGAGATCGCGTGCTTACTGTTCATGCTAATGGAGGGGTTCTTCAGCTGAAAAGGTACGAGGAACGAGTTATTATGTGTTAGGAAATCCATTTGCCCGCCCCAAGCCGTCGTGATGACAGGGGTACCGCTAGCCAACGCTTCAAGAAAAGGCAGCCCAACACCCTCGCCTCGCGTCGGAAGAACGAAAGCATCCCCAAGTGTATATAAACCTTTTAGCTGGCTCTCGCTAAGTCGTCGACCTATAATGACAACGGGAGCTGTATCTTTGTATATACCCAATCTTTTTTTGTATTGCCCTATTTGGCGCTGGATCCATTTCTCATTCTCATAGGGCTCATATCCGTTTGTTTTGATCACAAGAATAACGTTATCTTTCGAGGAAAACTCTTCCCAATACGCGCGTAATAAGCCTTCTGGATTTTTACGGTGCTGGAAGCCGAATACGGATACGAAAGTAAACTTGCCTGCCGCGCGCGGCAAAACAAACTTCTTATTGTTCGGATGAAATACTTTGGTGTTTACGCCATGAGGAACGATGTAAATTGGAACGGTTACACCGCTATTCTGAAGTGCCCGCTTATTATGTTGCGTGGGTACACATACCGCATCGAATTTGTTCATATGCGAAAGCCATTCATTGGGTGTCTTACTTGTTTCCCAAACGGTATTTAAAATAATGGCATCGTATATACTTCGCGCACTCCCCCACTGCATATAGCTCGGAACATCATGATAGATAAGCACTCGTTTACCTAAGGCTAGTTTTTTACCATGTCTCAAATGGCCAACCCTGACGTCAACACCTCTCCGTTTGAGGGAAGCAGCATAGGTTCTACTTGCATAACCAAGACCGCTCGCTTTGTGAACAGGTCCCTTCCAAACCACCACATATGGCTTCATACAGACACCAACTTGAGGGTTTTAACATACCCTTTGCGTTTATGAAGCGATATGGACCGATATCTTTTGGCCAGTGAAGCCATCCTTGAAGCGGTAATTTGGGAGTTACCCAAATGTAAGCTCTTATTCAACGCAGGCTTCAAAATCATCTTGTTAGCCACGGACGAATACAGGAAATTGCCATAGGTTTCGAATTCTGAAAAAGCAAACTGTTTGGATCTATTCATACTTTTCATAATCGCCGAATACCAGCTGGTGTTATGTTTGGACTCAATGGTTTGTTTCAATTGCTTGACTTTCGATTTCTCGAACAACATGTAATGGGTAACGAAGGACAATCTGGCTGAACGATTTCTTCCCATCAATTTTCGATACGTATTGAAATATTCGCCTTGACTCCAGTTCCGGCAGTAAAATACGGTCTTATTGCCCACTTTGAAGACATGCGGACGAATGAGTACGGTATCAGCATCAATGACCATATAGTATTTGGACGAGCACAAGGTATCGCCATTCAGCTTAAGTAACTGCTGATAAAACCATCCAGTCCGATCCCATGTTTTGGATTGATAATGGATATCCTTTTTCGTGATTGGAAGAACCGTATCTTCATGAACGAAACGACATCCTTTTCTCGCACATAGATCAATAATTCGTTGTTTCCATGGAGCTATAATAATGATTTCACCAATCGGATGCTTAACATATTTTCTTACTGCATCAATCACTAGGGGGAGTGTCCCCAGATCCTTCTCAATAGCTGGGATTAGCACATCAATTTGAGGTGCATGACCAAGCTTATCTTTAATCTGCATGAACATTCGCTCATCTCCATTATTCAAACGTATGGATTATCATATGTCGGTAGAAAGAAATGGCATGGGTTAAGAGGCAGAATGACGCCATAAAAAAAGCCGCCAAGGATAAGATCCTTGACAGCCATTACATCTTATACAATTTATTCCAAAAGCCCGCTTAACTCCGAAGCTTTTATTTCGGCATTCGTTTTATTCCCAGGCGATAAACCAAGACGTTGTGTCATTTGCTGGCTAATGTTCCCAAGCCTCTTAGTATGCTCTGTTGCTGATTGAATGATTGTCCGATTCGACTGTTCAAATAAATCCAATGCAGCGAAAAGATCGGTCATTCCTCTTTCGATCGAGTCCATTTGTAACCCTGGTTTCCCAAGTAACTCGTTCGTTCTTTGCGTTGTTTCTTTCAACAATCGCGAGTTATCCTCGAACATTTTATTGAGCGTTGAATTCGCGGAATTGACAGCTTCAATGGTTTGTACTTGATCCTCAATCGCCATAGAGATCATGGCTGAGACCGTAAGCAGATTCTGTGTTTTATCGATGGTCGCATCAACGGCATCAATGAGTTTATCGTTATTGTCATTGATAATGTCTGTTCCTGCAATCGCTTGTTGATACAAGATGACCATCTCTTGAAAGGACTGGATGCGCGTCACAACCTTACGAAGTCCTCTCTCCAAATGTGTTTTACGATGTTCATTCTCGGGCTTGGCAATTTCGACTTCGAAAAGCTGCTTTAAGTTCTCACCCATGGCAATCCGCATTTGCAAATTGTATACGGACTCAATTGAATTTTTCTTCAACGTTTTCATATAAGCCATATTCTCTTCAAGCGTTTCCTTCCCATTTCGAAGGGATTGCACGATGGCATTGACGTTTGTTTTCACGGATTGATACTTGTAAATATAGTTCTTCAGAGGCGTCTTTTTCATCATTTTCTCAAAAAAACCAAGCTGTTTGCTCTTACTCAACGAATCAATTTCGCCGCGCAGCTTCAAAATATTGTTTTGGACCTCTGAGCGTTTGCCTGACATCAATTCATTTACAGGACGTTCTAGCATAGCTAAGGATTGTCCAGCCTGCTCCATGGTTTTGGAGCCCATACGTCCGATGGAATCCATTAAGGTTTCTAATTCCATTGTATCCGTTGAAGAGACTTTCTCGAGCAATTGTTTCGCTTCTTGTTCAACTTTCTGCAAATCTGTCGACTTTAATTGCACCAATTGGGTTGTCAAGGTTCCATACCTCCTTTAGTCTGTTGAACGATAGCGTTGTTGGATCAAATCCATGCGTGTTTGCAATTCAATTAAATCTTTTTGTTCAATGGTTTCTACATAATCCGAGAGTTTGGAGTTGATATCTTTGATACCGGTAAGCAGAAGTCGACGATTTAATCTTTTCGCTTCCCCACCCAACTTCAGAAAGGGATTAATCGCACTATTGAGGTCCTTGAAGATCAATCGTTGTATGTTATGATTCATATTTGCATCGTTTAGTTCTTTTAACTGCGGAATCAATCGACCTACCCTGGCAAGTAAGCTAAGTGTCTTTTCGACGATTTCATCATCTAAGGTATTCTTCTGCCCCTCTGAGATGATCGTTTCTTCGATCACATGGATATACTCGGAAATGGGTCCCCAAAAAGGATCATTTTCCGCTTTGTGTTCAATTTCCCTTGGAGCCGGATTGGAACTAGAAGCTTGAGGCTTATTCGAGTTAGGCTCACTTATAGGAACTGGCATCGTTGTCCCTTGTAGGGCACTGGAAGATCGCGTAAGTACGTAAATACTTCCTAGCGACAACGTAGTTGGCACTAATAAATTAATGGACTCTGGTAAAAACCCAGACGTAATGAGACTGACGACATATCCTGCAATCGAGATGCCTGCAGCGACTTTGAATTGCTTTTGCATGATACCTTCACACCCCTGTTCCATCATGTTACCCAATAAAATCATATATGCACTAGCGATTGATGTCAATTTATAACAGTAAAATAACTAGCTAGAAAAAGATTCGTCGGAAGGTGTCAACGAATCCTATAATGATTAATCAATCATATACAACCGAACTAATTCATAATTTTCCGTTCATATAAGTTCGCGCTCCAACCGTTCCCTTCGAATCTCCCTCGAAATATTAAACCAAGACTGCGGTAATAGTCATTCAGTGTTACGTTATTTGCCATGCAATCTAATCGCAGCCAAGCTTTTCCTTTGTCCTTAATGTAGGCTTCTGCCCAAGACAATAACCTACTGCCATAACCTTGCCCCTTATATTTTCGCGAAACAACTAAACGGTGTACATAACCAGCATCGTCATGAAACATGTCTCCCCAAACCTCTTCGTACGCCCAATGGATGGAAAAACAACCTACAAGCTCACCGTTCAGACTGGCAACAAACACTTCTTTTTCTTGAATAATTGACTCAAAATACGCCCTCGTGTACCGATCTTCACGCCACTGTGTGAACCCCTTGGCGGATTGAATCCATTGGGCTGCTTCTATATATAATTTCTGCATGTCTTCCAAATCGTCTAGATGTGCTTTTCTTATGACCAACAACTCGTTTTTCTTTTCAATGTTGCGCTGGTTTGGCTCTTGCAACGCTTCTTTTTGCCATTGATACTCTATCTTTGAAGCAGTAGCGATTGCCCGCACTTCGCCAACGGTATAAACATTGAAATCCTGTCCCCAGTTACTCGATACGGCGAACACATCGTACGGACCTGCCATATCTAACAGATCTACCTTTTCATAAATAAGGACTGCCACATTCCTAGCTCGTTCCATCGCATACCCCTCCTTGAAATAAAAAAGCATTTGATCCATTGATCAAATACTTTGCCCAGGCGAACGGCTTATGGAATATGTGCTCCCCCGTAGTGATCTACGTTTCGCCAGTTACACATACCAAATATTACCTTAATTATATTCGGAAGGTTCAATGAAAATCAATAGAAATTCATCAGTAAAGCTTCTTCCGATATCTGTTTCTTAGGCGATAGTGCTTTTTCATCAGAATCCGTTGCGGCAGGTTTGCTCCAAAGGCAGCGTAACGATATTGACGGATATCCCCAAAATAACTAGTTCAATCTGTATTACACCATCATTTAACCCTCAATGTCGACCTTCGTCACGAATTTCTCCGTACCGAACTCATACCCAGCAAACCAAACTTTTATCTGTTTTCCGACAGTGATGTCGGAGAATTGCGCATGTTCGCTTCCCCTCCATACTTGAGTAAACGGAAGAAGTCTAAGATTCACCCCATCGACTTCAAGGATGCGTTCCGTGTTCACGCCTTCGCCAGTTGTAACTAATCCTGTGACCTTGCCGCTAGCATCACCAATGCCTTGGTCCAGTGCGATAATTTCAAGGCGAAGCCCCGTCGTTTGACCAGGGTAACTCGTTAGCATTAAACCTTCTGCCCACACCTTGACAGTTGATCCGATCTGAACCTCATTCGGTTGCAGCTTCTTACCTTCAAACTCAATATTTGCATCGTCTGACATGCTATACCACGCAGCATCAGGCATTTTCTTGTCTTGGCCTATGAATTTATCGGATGATACGACTAAAAACCTTCCCTTTTCGTCAACAGCAGTAATTCTCCCACTCATGCCAGATTGCACATCAATCGTATAGACCGTAATGTTAAGCGGAAACTTGGCGCCAATCGCCTCATAGATGGCTTGTTTTAGTTTGGCTTTCTCTGCGTCCGACAGTGATTTGTCATGTTCGCCTACGCGGCGCACCTCCAGAAAGGCTTCTTGGTCAGTACTATAGGAGGACTGAGGTTTGACTTGATGTTTTTCAAAGACTGCATGCAAAGTGGCTAGCTGATTTGCATATTTTTGTAGGTCTTCTTTTGAAACATACTTCAGCTTTGAAGGTGTCTCATGCTGCAGAATAGCTCCTCCGTTAGGATCCCCTACATTTCGTTCACCGCAACCTGCTACCAGTACACCAACAAGAATCGTACATTGTAGTGTTTGAAACCAATATGCCTTATTCCACATGAAATAATCCCTACTTTCTTCCACGCATTCATTTTTCATTTTCAATCCCAGTTGTATGTATTAGACGATCATTCCCTTATTAAAGTTTCTAATTCCAACACTTCTTTGATAAAATGAAAAGGAGAAGCCATCACGCTGGAAAATCGATAAGGAGTGTTTTCTATGGCATACGAAGCCAAAATGAAAGAAACGGATAGCAGCGTCCTTGAGTTTATTGAAAATGTCGAGAGCGTGAAGAAACGTGAAGATGCCTATAAATTATTAGATATTTTTACAGAAGTGACAGGTTATGAAGCGAAAATGTGGGGTCCTAGCATTATAGGATTTGGCACTTATCATTACAAATATGAGTCAGGACATGAAGGCGATGCACCACTAGCTGGTTTTTCCCCGCGGAAAGCCAAAATCAGCTTATATGTTGCGCCAGGTGATACGCGTCGTGAGGAATTATTGAAGAGCTTTGGCAAACATGAGGCTACTAAAGGCTGCGTCTACATCAACAAAGTAGCAGATATCGATGTAGAGGTTTTAAAGGCATTAATAAGCCAATCCGTCTCATTTATGAAAGAACTCTACCCGAGTCATGAGTGAAATAAAAACAGCAAGCATACTAGATGCTTGCTGTTTTTATTTATTTCGCTTGAATATAACCTTCAGCTTTAAGCAATTCGGCGATCAGAACAGCACCACCCGCTGCGCCGCGTAATGTGTTATGCGATAATCCAACAAATTTATAATCAAACATGGCATCCTCGCGCAAACGCCCAACCGAAACACCCATACCGTGCTCAATCTCGCGATCAAGCTTCGTTTGTGGTCTATTCTCTTCTTCAAAATAAGTGATGAACTGTTTTGGCGCACTTGGCAGATTCAGTTCCTGCGGACGTCCTTTGTAATTCAACCAGCGGGAAAGAATTTCTTCCTTCGAAGGCTTATTCTCGAAAGAGGCAAACACAGTAGCCAAATGTCCATCCGTTACTGGAACGCGGATACATTGCGTTGTAATCAGAGGAGAACTCGCTTTAATGATTTCATTATTTACGATACTACCCCAAATGCGAAGCGGCTCCTGCTCACTTTTCTCTTCTTCCCCACCGATGTAAGGGATAACATTATCTAACATGTCCGGCCAATCCGTGAAGTTTTTACCAGCTCCAGAGATCGCTTGATATGTCGAAGCAACCACGTTAGTTGGCTTAAAATCTAATAAGGCATGAAGGGCTGGCACATAGCTTTGGATCGAACAATTTGGTTTCACTGCAATAAATCCAGTCGATGTTCCAAGACGTTTTCTTTGCGCAGCAATGATATCAATATGCCCGGGATTAACTTCTGGGATAACCATCGGAATGTCAGGCGTCCAGCGGTGAGCTGAATTATTCGAAATAACAGGAGTACCCGTTTTGGCGTAGGCTTCTTCCAACGCTTTAATTTCGTCTTTTTTCATATCAACGGCACAAAAAATAAAATCAACCCCAGTGGCAACCTCCTCCACTTTCGATGCATCTTGAACGATGATTTGTTTCACATTTTCAGGAATCGGAGTAGCCAATTTCCATCTGCTTTGCACTGATTCTTCATATGTTTTACCTGCTGAGCTGCTGCTTGCTGCAATCGCCGTTACTTCAAACCAAGGATGCTGATCCAACAACTCCACAAATCTCTGGCCAACCATGCCAGTTCCTCCGACAATACCAACTTTTAATTTACCCGACATTATATATTCAAATCCTTTCAAATTAAATGATACTGAAGATAAGCATCTCAATAGTTAATTCAAACTGCCTGATTAGGTGTGCCCATGTTGCAGCACGTGCGCAGTGTTACACTTACGCAATAACAAAAAAATCCCACCCCCAAGACTAATGTCAGTCTCAGGGACGAGATTAATATCCTCGTGGTACCACCCAGTTTCGCCAATATGTCGCCATATCAGCCTCTTCAAGTACGACAAGCCAATGGCATGCGTATACTTTAGCTCTGTAACAGGAGCTCCTGTCACACCATCCCCAATGCATTGGTTCCGATGTGCTGCTCTGAGGCTTTGTTCAATAAAGTTCTCTTTACTCCTTTTCAGCTAACGGAGCTCTCTGTGAAAGATTTCATTTATTTACTCTTCTCTTCAACGCATTTATTATTGCAGTTATTTTATCAAATAACGAGAGGTACGTAAACAATAAATTTTGGAAAATCATAAAAACCTACAAATTTACTGTGGTTTCTTGTTCGTAACGCTGCATTTAATACCCCAATCTTTATATAATTCAGTTAATTCATTTGATGTATTTACAATAAAATCTCTTACACGATCTTCTTTAAAATAAATGGGTATAATTTCAGGTTCATTCTTCTCATTTCTAAGCCAGTCAATCTTTTCATCTCTATATTGATTTACTTCAATATCAGTAACAAAGGGTGCTACTGTACTTGCGTTTGCTGTGCTTAATTGAAGAATAACACTCTGTGCCCAGTTCTCTGTTTTCAACAAAATAAACTCGATTTGACTCACTTCTTTGTTGTATACATTCCTTTTATCTTGCAAATTCCCTTGATAATTTAGCTCAAATTCAGCATAAACCGTCTCTGTCCATCTCAAGTCAGCATAGATATGGGTAAAGTATCCAAGTATATATTCTTTCCAATTGCTTTCAGCATTCAAGTCTAAATATTCTAAGCATTTTCTTATAATTACTTCTATGCTAGGAAGCTGTTCTTCTCTAACTAAATGAGTATATCCCTTATCTCTCCTAGTCATATTATCTCTCACATGTATGGCATCTGGAGCTATACTACCAATTAGGAAATTAGGAGATAAATATGTTGTTGAAAATATTTTTTCAGCAATTGCAAAATGAACCATTGGCCAAGGCACTAAAAGAATACCCCCTTGAATTGATAACTATTTCTCCATGATTGCACCCTTTGGATTCGTGATCCATTTAGGTCCTAACCATGTCTCAATCAGATAACTTTCCGTGAATTTACTGAGCAAATGTCCAATAACATGTACTTTCTGAGGCGAAAGTGAAGTGGTTAGCGACCAATCAGGGTGAGGTTTATCCTGCAGTCTAGTTGGTTGTTGTAGTAGCAAATAGGTGTCAGTCTTTAAGAGGTTTCCGACCTGCTGCAGCTCCAGTTGAATCCATTGATTACCTAACCAGGTTTCAATCTGGAACCACTTTCTATCTGTTACTTTATCATATTTGAGCCAATCCTTTTGAGCGGAAACGATCCGAACATCTTGCGGTGAAATCATGCCGATCGGGCCCAGAGATTCATCTATGGAGCTGTATATCGCTGTATTGTCAAAAAGGGTAACAACGGATGGAATACCCGGTTGAGAAGGTGGATTGAGCTTTGCTGCCTCCTGCTCGTATTTGTTCATGACTTTTTCCATGATCGAAATAGCTTCCGCGTTCGTCAGGTTGTCTTTCGGCCGAAATTTAGTTTGCATCGCGCTGTCCAAGAGGCCATCCCGATAACCAATTTGAATGAGTCCTTGCTGCATCTCACTAATGTCCTTAAAGTCAGTGAATACTTTACTCGCATCCGCTTGCGTGTTGCTCCAGCTACCTGACACAAGGCTTGTTGTCAGCAACTTGATTAATCCGCCGACGGCTGTCTCGCGGTTCAAGTGTTGGGCATACATCGGAACAAGGTTGTACACATACCCTTTGATCATCTCGTCTTCCTTGCCTTTTGGCAGCTGAACGCCCATCTTGATCATCGTTACCCAGTTTCCAATATCGATTGGTTCATCGTACCGCTCTGGGTTAAGCACATAGAAGTAGAATGAGTTCCACTCTTCCCTCGTGATCGGTCCTTGCATTGAACTGCCGTCCTTAAACGGAGCAATCCGCTGTTTATAAGGCTTTAGTTCAGGATCAACCCAATGACTAGTTGCCGCGTAAGATAGTAATGGAATCGTTAACACCATGAACACCATCAGGATTGTAACTTTCTTGATCAATAGTCCAAAACCAACATTTTTCAAAGATCATCACTCCAGTCGTTAATTCATCATCAATTAGACGAAGCAACCCACTAATAGTTTCCATTTCATCTGAAAATGAGAAAAACTTCTAATGTGGTAACGAAAAAGGACTGCCTCGCGGCAGCCTCGCGGCAGACCTTCATTCTTACAAATCCTTATTCAACATCATCTCGAGGACAAGCTTGTCCATATCAGATGTAGCTTCATTCCCGATCCGACAGAAGTTGTCAATCGTTTTCTCCGCGTCATTTTCGATAAAACCGTTGGTCGAGGATATGGTCATCCCTTTCGATGCAAGAAGCGCTGATTGTACCGCTGCACTCGTACACGTTGCTACTTTCATGGCACAGCCACCCTTTGCGCCATCACACATCATCCCCGTTACATTGCCGAGCATGTTTTGGATTGCGGCTTTAATCTCCGTGTTCCCTCCACCTAGTAGATAGGTGATGCCGCAGCTTGCACCAGTGCCAGAAACCGTGACGCCACATAAGGCAGACAATCGTCCAAATTTGGACTTGATATGAATCGTGACTAAGTGACTTAAAGTCACGGCCCGAATGAGTTGTTCCTCCGAAGCGCCAAGCTTCTCTGCTGCTGCAATAACAGGATTTGTCGCGGCTATGCCTTGGTTTCCACTACCCGAATTGGCCATAACGGGCATGCTGGAACCAGCCATCCGTGCATCCGATCCAGCTGCGGCAAGCGCCATGGCATGTGAGATTAGATCATCTGACAAAATACCTTTTTGTACATTCTCTTTAATCGTCTTCCCTACTTCGAGACCATACCCATTCGTTAATCCGTCTAGTCCTGCTTTGCGGTTCAATTCAATGCTTTGTTTGACCAATTGGAGCTCGTCAAGATCAACGGTGTTTACGAATTCCACGATACCATCGATCGTAAGCTCTTCTCGTTCCTCTTTGGAACTCTTGAAGCTCGCATTCGCGCAGCCTCCCGATTCCATGACCTTCCCATCAACCTCAACTAGCGTGATATTCGTGTGATTATCTGTAATGACAACCTTTGCATAACTTTGCTCTGTTGAAACGATGACCTCAATATATAACTTCCTTGGCGTATCAGCTAGATGGACCACAGAAATACCACGCTCAACCATATCCTGTGCCTCAGTAACATCGTGAGGTTGAATATCTGCAAGCACTTCTAACTGTTTCTCCGCATTCCCCGCAATAGCACCTAACGCAGCTACAAAGTCAATTCCTGTCAGATTCGTACCTGGAATCCCGACGGCAAGTGCGTTCTTGATGATACCAGCGCTAGCATGAACGGTTACTTGCTCAATAGGACCATCCACATAGCTTCGTGCCTTCGCAGCAGCCAAGGCTATGGCAACAGGCTCTGTGCAACCGAGCGCGACGACGAGTTCGTTTTTCAAGATGTGAATGAATGTATTCGTATGCAAAAAAGTCACCCCTTAGCTCAGTTCTACAACAACTACTACTACTACTACTACTACTATAGCGGAAATATATGTGGAGAGTTTGTTGAAAATATGTGTAAACCTTCCGAATTTACCCTTCTGTCACGTCCGCTCCCAATTCACTTGCAACCTCCAACATCTTGGGAATGACGGCTTCATTCGTTCCCGATACATAAATATCCCCTTGATAATGCCGGAATGGAATCTTACTATCGCCATAGCACCACATGAAAAAATCCCCTTCGATGGACATGGTTGTCGCACCAGTCACTGTAAATACAGATGAGTAGGTGAAATCAGGTTGTGTAGAAAAATACTGTTTACACGCTTCCAATGATATGGGTTGTGCGGCTTGTTCAATTTGTTGAAATACTCTCGTAATGCGGTAGCGTTGACTCATTGTTAGGCCTCCGTTTTGGATATGGTTGATGCGGACTCAATCGTTGGTTAACTTACGAATATTCTTATGATAGGACATATGAAGCATATTGCCAACCAGAGAAGATGGAGCGTGTATAAAAGTGGGTAAATGGAAATCAGGAACAATTGGATTCGTGTGCGGCGCCTTGTTTTTCTCAGGTCTTTCCTACGCGGCGACCGAATCAGTCGGTATAGATGTATATTTTCGTAAGTTACAGTACTATTTCGATGGAGAGATTAAGCAACCACCTTCAGATCTTCAAGGATTCATTTATAAAAATACAACCTATGTACCCCTTCGATTTCTGACGGAATCATTAGGGAAACCCGTGAGTTGGGATGATACGACAAACTCTATTTTTGTAGGGGACAAGCCCCAACTTCCAGTGCCCTCCGAAAAGAACGAAAATTCGTCAACGGAATCAGCAGCATTGCAAGTATTTCCGGAGGATAATCCTTGGAATACGGACATTTCTACCTTTCCAGTTCATCAGAAATCGAAACAGTTTATAGACTCCATTGGCTTAAATACCAGTGTGCATGCTGATTTCGGAACCGAATGGCAAGGGGCACCCATAGGGATTCCGTACACAATCGTAAGCGGCGATCAACCGAAAGTAAACGTAACATTTACGGACTACGGCGATGAGAGTGACCCTGGACCCTATCCGATTCCAGCCAATGCACCCATAGAAGGCGGTCCGAATAGCGAAGGCGACCGTCATGTTATCGTTGTAGATCAAGACAATGACATGCTGTACGAATTGTACAATGCACACACTACGCCAGATGGATGGCAAGCATCAAATGGCGCTAAGTGGGATTTGAAATCAAATCTACTTCGCCCTAAATACTGGACATCCGCTGACGCGGCCGGCCTACCTATCTTCCCTGGGCTCGTTCGGTATGAGGAGGCAAGTACAGGAGAAATCAACCATGCCCTTCGTTTCACAGTACGAAAGACACAACGTGGATTCGTCGCTCCTGCTACTCATTTTGCCTCGAACAGTACCGATCCGAATCTTCCTCCTATGGGACTTCGGCTTAGGCTGCGTGACGACTTTGACATCACTAGCTACTCTGCTACGAATCAAGCGATCCTTCGAGCGATGAAGAAATACGGGATGATCGTCGCCGACAACGGCAGTGATCTGTATGTGAGCGGAGCACCTAATCCGAAATGGGACGATGATGACTTGCATAAACTCGGTAAGCTCAAAGGCAGCGATTTCGAAGTCGTGGATACCGGTCCAATTGAAAAATAATGGAACTATGTCAGGAAGCTTTTCAATGTCTCGATGCTAATATTGGCTCTGAGATTCAGTGATTTTTTGTCTTTCAAATTGAAGGATTTCAATTCATGTCCAGGATCTAGAATCAACTGATTTAACATAATATCATCGATGATAAGCTTCGTCACTGTCAGGGTTTCGTACAATGACTCTTTCATAACGACATCCTTCACAGAAGTAAGAATACGGATGATCGATTCCGCATAGAGGAGTTTGATGATACTATCAGCACTCTTAATATGCCTGGAAGCGAAGCTAACGACATTCTTTAACACACGTACTTCCTTAAAATCTCGAGCAATCGATTCCAAGCTGTTCAGAACTTCTGCGTCTCGTATTGACAGTTCAGCCGAGTAGTGATCAATCATTTCTTGTACCCATAGCATTTCAGTTTCTTTGGAAACCGCAAAAGATTTATATTCATCGTGTGCACCTGCTCGATACATTTGAAAAGTGCTGCCTCGATAATAGGTGAATAATTCCTTAGCTCTTTGTTGCTCTGACTCCATACATGAACCGCCCCGACATTTCATTGCAAATTTTATGAATTCTCAAATCATAGTACCATATTTAAGATAGGGACAGCCATTCAAGTCCAATTGAAAACGAAAAGGCTGCCCCCGCGCAGATAGTTCTACGAAAGGACAGCCACTTCTATATCTTCTTACATGACGTCACATAGAATCCTTTATCATAATGGTGACGGAAGGTTACTTGAAAGGAATCCGCCTTTTTCTCCATCTCATTGGGCTCCATGTTATATAAGTATTCCTTACCTGGATTTAAAAACTTTTGTTCCTGAAGAGCAAGCAAGATTCTTCTTTGCAATTCAGTCGTAAGCACGCGCTCCAATTGCCCTTCTCGCGTTTGAGGAAAATCCCAAAAGGCAATCCATTCGATCTCATCCATCGACTTCGTTTCTTCCATCGGTTGTGCGCTTGCTACCTGACTGGATGCAAACAGTATGCCAACGGACAGCAGAAACCTCCAAATCCCTATGCCTCGCATTTCATCACCCTAGATTATTTTACCTTCGTTTGAAATCTTCATGTATGGAGATTGGAAAATACTTGAGACACTACTTATGAACTTGTTGTACAACTTGAAAACACAATACCCAAGTATGCCCCCAAATCCATTTAAAATGAGATCATCCACATCAAAGCTACCCATGGTAAGAACTACCTGTAAACCTTCCAAACTAAAGCTTAAACCCAACGAGCATGTGAGCACACCGAATACTGTAATTCGTTTCTGTCTCGACATCAGTACTAAGAAAATGCCATACGGCATGAATACCGCGATATTCCCAAACAAATTGACGAGATCATGATGGGATAATCTCTGAATATTATCAGATATCGAAACGAAAGGCTTGAAGTTGGCATATTCCAACCGATTTGTGATATGAACAGGATTCTCTACATTCCGCTGAAGCTGATAGCAAAGAAAAGGTAGGTCAATAGAACCGAACTTAAATAGAATGATTTTGAACACAACGTATATATAAAAGGTGAATAAAGCCGACAGCATCATCTCATTCCATACTTTCATTTGTTTCATACAGCAAGCTCACTCTCCTCAAATTCTTGGTTGCACCTCATGGAAGCACGGTTACAATCACACCATCCATATTGTTGCCTGATAGGTGATAGTAACGATTGCTAGGCACATGAATGGTCGTATTCTGGCTAATTTGATAATACGAAATCTCATAAATCTTCCCTTTAACCTGAATTGAGATGTTCTTCTGTTCTTTCAAGTATTCCAAATATTGTTCCAACGATAAATTCTTCTGCTGCATAATCAAACTGTGAGGTAAACCGACATAGCGAAAATGCCAGGGTTCGTACTGGATGCCCGTGATGGCCGTTTTGTCCTTGGGATAACGTAAAATAAACCCGAATTCTGCGGCATTTTTGACCAACCAATCCCCCTCAGGTGCTTGATTCATGTCACTTTGTTTAGATCCAATATCAAGAGCTAATCCTAGGTTATGTTCACTATGTCCTGCTGGCAAAGCATAGTTAGCACCCATTTCTTTATACAATTGACTCTGTTCTTTATTGTCTCGATAGCCACTGTTGATCATAAAATGGCGTACCCCATCTTTTTCAGCTGCGCTGACCATGGTCGTAAATGATTGAACCACACTTTGTGACAGCCGAATGGTGTTATCTAATAATCCGAACCCTTTGACTAGTTCTTTATGTTGGAAAAGATTGAGCACATCCGTCTGCATTCCCGCTTGATGAACCGGATACTCCAGATTAATTAAGACAAGATTACCTTGGTAAATCTGATCTTTGGTCACTTTTATCGCAAGATCCTTCCCAGAGGAAGTCACTACATAAGCGCTATCATCTTTACGCGATGGTTCAACTCTTTTACCTGCTGCTGAATGTTGCTGTATTGCCTCATAACTTAGCAGCACCACAATAACAAACCAAAAAACCCACTTCTTCATCTTCAGTTTCCCTCCTAAACCTTGCTTGCATTTAGAATAAAGAAAACTGTTTAAATTAGAAGTGGGACAAATATAAAATTTTTCTTAAACTTCCTCAATACAGGGGTAATCTGACTTCAAAAAGCGTGCGAATCACATTACTTTGGACCGTAATGGTCCCCTTATGCTGCTCCAGAATATTCTTCGCGATGAATAAGCCGAGCCCCGTACTCCCGTCCTGATGGGTTCGAGCTTGGTCACCTGTATAAAACATCTCAAAGAGATGAGGAAGCTCACCTTGGGGTATACAATTGCCATAGTTGATGACTTGAACAACCGCTTCTTCCCCATCTCGATGGCCGGTGATATCGACAAATTGACCATCTTTCCCATATCGATTGGCATTCGTCAATAGATTTTCAAATACACGTGCTAACAGCTCCCCGTCAGCCGAAATTTCCAATTGCGGAGCAACCTGCAATCTAGTTATCAAGTTACTTTTTTCAAAAACGGGGTACAACTCCTCATTCAGTTGAGTAAGCAGTTCGCTTAGATCAATTTGCTTCTTTTCAATGGTCAACATGCCATATTTCATTCGCGTAATTTCAAATAGCTCATCAATGAGCTTCTCTAAGCGTTGCGATTTGTTAAAAGCAATGGTCGTATAATGGATCATTTTCTCCCGCGATAGCTGATCATCCTGAAGTATATAGTCCAAATAACCAATGACTGAGGTGAGTGGCGTACGTAAGTCGTGTGCTAAGTTTAAAACGAGCTGATCCTTACTGTTTTCTGCAAAATCCCCACGTTCTACCGCTTGCTGCAGTTTCTCGCTTGCCATATTGATATCATCAGCAATATCCTTGAACTCATCATCCGATGCAATGTGAATGCGACTATGAAAGTCACCGCCAGCTAGTCGATGAATCCCATTCGATATCTCATTAAAATAAGTGGCGTAGCGCTTAGTTAGAAAAAAGAAACACAAAATGGAAAGCGGGATAAACACTAACAAGAAGAAGTTTAAGTCCCCAATTGTATTAATAAAATGTCGTAATCTGGCTACAGGATCTTCCCTACGAACGCCTGCGTAATAAATCTTCAGCACTTTATACAGAATAAAGGTAAACGTACCGGACATCAGCATGCTGAGTCCTAATAAACCGATCATTTTGGATCGAAAGCTGCGTAATAGATTAGCCATTGAATGTATATCCCACACCCCATACGGTTTTGATTAATTTATGTTTGTTGGTATCTTCACCAATTTTTTTGCGCAGCGTCCGAATATGTACCATGACCGTGTTACCACTTTCATAATAAGCTTCCCCCCACACGTGTCCAAAAATATGCTCCGCACTAAACACTTTCTTCGGGTGACTCGCCAAAAGATATAGAATATCAAATTCTTTCGGAGTAAGCTCAACTTTCTCACCATATAAAAGAACTGACCTTTGATCAGCATCAATGGTCACGCCTCCAGCTTCCAACACAGGGCTGTTTACTGCTCTAGGTTGGTTCAATTGCATGGACCGCCGCAGCTGCGCATTCACCCGAGCAACCAATTCCATAGGGTTGAAAGGCTTGGTCATATAATCCACAGCACCCATGACCAATCCCGTTATCTTATCCAAGTCGGAGGATTTCGCACTCAAAAAAATGATCGGAAATGAATACCGCTCTCGAATTTGTCGGGTCACTTCATACCCATCTAGCTTTGGCATCATAATGTCCAAAATCGCCAAATCAATAGCATGAGATTCAATCGCATGAATGGCCTCTTTCCCATCCGATACTTTAATAAGATGGTAGCCTTCTTTTTCTAAATGCAACGCAACCAGATCAGCGATCTCCGCCTCATCATCTGCGATTAAAATCGTAGTTCGCTTCATCTTATCCCGCTCCTGTATGAAAATAACTAGTTCCGAGCTTGTTTACAATGCATTCCTATTATAACCGATTCAGACAAAAACAGCTCTGCCAATGGCAAAGCTGTTTTTGTTTGTTGCATAGAAACACAATAGAAGTGTTAGTTTCTGCGATCTGCGTGAGCATTTTACATAGTTTAGCAATTTCATAAAGCTTACTGCACAAGCAAAATTGTACGAAGTAAGTTCTTAAGGAGAAGGAGTATACGATAGACTGGCGCTAAACGAGAGTTGGGTAATATTAGCTGCTGAGGGATCAGACGCTACACGCGTCCTTATACGAATACCAATACGATCACCCGCTGTGACATTTAATGGTAAGACATTTAAATTGGTTGCTGTATAGAAAGTACCGGCAATAACCGTATTACCAGGACCTCCAAAAGTAAGCGAGCTAGTTAGTAGTGGTATAGCTGTCACGTAAGATGAAGAAGGATGACTAATCCCATTATTAGGAAATGAAGGTGCTTTGAAAACTGTAAAATCATATACAAGAGGTGTCACATTTATTGAAGTCACTGAAGCAACCAATAAATCTGCGCTTATTTGTAAGTTTTGAACGGTTCCATTAAAGGGAATTGGGAAAGCAAAACCACCTGCTTCTGGTGGGCTAGTTGATTCTCCAGAAAGATCAATAACTTCAACCGTGTGACTACCAAATCCCATTAAAATTGGAGCAGCAGATACGACTGTAGCACCACTGATGATGATACCTGTTGAAAATGGAATTAATCCTTCTGAACCCGGTGCTCCAGTTGCTCCTGTTGCTCCCGGTGCTCCTGTTGCTCCTGGTGCTCCTGTTGCTCCCGGTGCTCCTGTTGCTCCTGCTGCTCCCGGTGCTCCTGGTGCTCCTGTTGCTCCCGGTGCTCCTGTTGCTCCCGGTGCTCCTGTTGCTCCCGGTGCTCCTGCTGCTCCCGGTGCTCCCGGTGCTCCTGTTGCTCCCGGTGCTCCTGTTGCTCCTCCTGCTCCCGGTGCTCCTGTTGCTCCTGCTGCTCCCGGTGCTCCTGTTGCTCCTGCTGCTCCCGGTGCACCTGTTGCTCCCGGTGCTCCTGTTGCTCCCGGTGCTCCTGCTGCTCCCGGTGCTCCTGTTGCTCCCGGTGCTCCTGTTGCTCCTGCTGGTCCCGGTGGACCACCCGCTGGTCCTGTCGCCCCTGTAGCTCCCGTAGCTCCTGCACCTGTAGCTCCTGTTGCACCCACTGTTCCCGTTGGCCCCGCAGGTCCCATTGGTCCCATAGGTCCCATTGATCCCGTTGCACCCACTGTTCCCGCTGTTCCCGTTGGCCCCGCAGGTCCCATTGGTCCCATAGGTCCCATTGATCCCGTTGTTCCCGCTGTTCCCGCTGTTCCCGTTGGTCCCGCAGGTCCCATTGGTCCCATAGGTCCCATTGATCCCGTTGTTCCCGCTGTTCCCGTTGGTCCCGCAGGTCCCATTGGTCCCGTCGCCCCTGCTAATCCAGCTGGTCCTTCTGGTCCTTGGTGACCTCGTGGTCCTGCTGGTCCCTCTGGCCCTTTGTGACCTCGCGGACCTTCTGGCCCTGTAGCTCCCGTTGCTCCTGCTGCTCCTGCTGCTCCTGCAGGTCCTGTTGCTCCAGTAGAACCTGTTGCCCCTGGTGTCCCCGCAGCTCCTTCGGGCCCTCTTGGTCCTTCTGGACCTGGAGGTCCTGGAGGGCAATTACATTTCCCCATACTAATCTCAACTCCCTATTTTCAAACGTATTTCATCATATTAAAAGCCTAAATAGATAGACACAGTAAATGCCTACTAAATTGAAAAAAGTGGTAAATAAGGCTATTTATTCAATAATAATCAGCATATTTATGTGTTTGTCCCATACCAAAATGACCGCGCTAGCATTAGTTACTAAAGAGGGTTCGATAGCTAGGGAGTGATTAGAATGGACAAGCGCCCATTAATAGGAATTATGGTAACTACAAGAAATAGTAGAAAAAGAATTTTGTATCTTTGTCAACATTTTAAGAATCTAAACCTGAGACTCTACGCTTTCACTCCAGCAGATATACGTTGGAAAAAGCGCCGTATTATTGGACTTAGTCTGAAAAATGGCCAATGGACACAAAGTTTGTACCCCTTTCCACTTGTCGTCTATAACCGTTGTTACAACAAAGAATCCATAACAATTCAACAACTAGAGAAAATAATAGGTAACAATAAGTGTTTCAATACGATCAATCATTTCAATAAATGGGACCTCTATAACCAGCTGCAACAATCGAGTCTTTCGCAATATGTACCCAACACATTTCAATATAATGAAGTGAAAATATCAGAACAATTAGATATAAATAATCTTCTCTTCATAAAGCCGATATATGGATCTAAAGGCGCATCTGTCTATCGAATTGAACGTCTGAGCAATGAAGATATTCATATTTCATTACACAGCTTAGCTCCAAGAGTTATATGCAGGAAAAATGATTGCATTCAAGAAAAATTAGATGAACTTCTCGGACGAAAGAAATATTTGGTCCAACAAGGGATTCAAATGAGTCAACTCGATCGACAATATTTTGACATCCGGGTCCTTGTTCAAAAGGGGAATATTGGTCAATGGTTAATTTCCAACATCACTTGTAGAGTGGCATACGAGCGTTACTTTAACACTAGTATGTGTGAACGCGTATATGATGTAGCAGAAATTCTCCCGCGACTATTTTCGCCTGAAAAAACAAATGAAATCCTACATTCTCTGAATGAAGTAAGTGTTAAGGCCGCTCAAGAAGCAGAATCGCTTATGGGATCATTGGGAGAACTGAGTGTGGATTTTGTATTGGACAAACAAAGTAAGCTATGGATTATTGAGCTTAACGGAATGCCCCAGAAAAATTTATACGAGGATCTTAAGGGTTTTAAACATAAGGATCTGTATCGTAGACCAATGGAATATGCTTATCATCTTACTCAATCATGAAAAAACCGAACTCATCGCTGCAAGAGATCGATGAGTTCGGTTTAACCATTTTATACATATTCCGATACTAATTGACTTACCTGTACCGCACACACCTTAAAACCAGGCATTTTGCAGGTTGGATCGAGCGCGTCATTCGTCAATTTGTTGACGTTTTGCGTATCACCCCAATGCATGGGCACGAATACCGTGTCTTCGCGAATCGCGTCGCTGAAGCGACTACGCACATAAATGTCGCCGCGTTTGGAAGACAGTTTCACAAGTGTGGCATCTTCGATGTGGTATTTCTTCGCAGTACTTGGATGAATCTCCATGAAGGATTCCACATCCCGCGCGGCTAATGATGGACTTTTGCGGGTTTGCACACCTGTTAGATAATGTACGAGAACCCGGCCAGTGGTCAAATACAGAGGGAAATCCTCGCTGACCTGCTCCTTTGGAAGATGATTCTCCACGGTGGTGAGAAGCGCTCTTCCCGCAGGAAGTGGAAATGAGGATTCGAATAAGCGCTTTGCACCTGGATGCGCCTCTTCCGGACAAGGCCAATAGACGCCTTCTTCCTTCCGCAATCGATCATAGGTAATGCCGTAGTAATCCGCCGTCCCGCCGCGACTTGCAAGGCGAAGCTCATTAAAGACCTCTTCGACATCGCCAAACGGAAAGAATTGACCTCTCCCGAGCTTCTCAGCTAGCTCACAAAGAACCCGCCAATCGTGCTTTGCTTCACCAGGAGCAGGGCGACCAGCTTCTCTCAGAAGGACTCGTCCTTCTAGGTTAGTTAACGTCCCGGCATTCTCTAAATAGGCCGTTACCGGTAAAAGTAAATCAGCTAGCTGTGCTGTTTCGGAGATGAGAAAGTCAGCAACCACGAGGAAATCGAGTTTCTTCAACCCTTCTTCCACGAAGTTCGCGTTTGGGTTCGAAACGAGCGGATTCGAGCCCATGACGAATAAGGCGCGTATTTCCTGCTCGTGGACCTTCTCCATCATTTCATAGGCAGAGACACCCTTACCTGGGAGCTCACTGGGATCGATTTTCCAAACATTCGCCACATATGCGCGATCCTCGGGGTTCTCAATCAGTCGGTAGCCTGGAAGCTGATCCGCTTTCTGACCATGCTCCCTTCCGCCCTGCCCGTTCCCTTGACCTGTGACAGCGCCATAGCCACAGCCAGGTTTACCGATTTTACCAGTGAGAAGTACAAGATTCAGGAAGTTACGAACGGCCATATGGCCATCCGTTTGCTGCTCCACGCCTCTTGCGGTGAATACCATCCCCGTATTCGCTTTGCCATAACTCAGCGCCGCATTACGAATCAACTGGGCTGGCACCCCTGTTAATTGAGCAATTTCATCCATCTCTAGCGAATCTAGATGTGCCTTTAATTCAGCAAATCCCGTTGTCCGTTCAGCGACGAAAGCTTCATCGATACATCCATCCTCAAGCAAAACCTTGAGCATCCCATTGGCCAAAGTCGCATCCATCCCAGGCTTCACGCGCAAATGAATATCCGCGATACGCGTCGTACCGGTTTCCCGCGGGTCGATGACAATGATAACGGCACCCTTTTCTTTCGCTCTTGTAAAATAAGGCATGAGCGTCGGTTGGCACTCCGCTATATTCGTTCCTGCCAGTAGGATACACTCAGCTAATTCAATGTCTGATAATTGGTTCGTCAACCCACGGTCGATTCCAAATACTTTAACACCTGCTGATGCGGCCGCCGACATACAGAATCTCCCGTTATAATCAATAAACTTCGTTTGCAGCGCTACACGAGCGAATTTACCTAGTAAATAGGCAGATTCATTCGTTAATGAGCCGCCGCCATACAGACCCACAGTGTGATTGCTATATGCCTCGCGGAGCGTAGTGAACTTACTTGTGATAAGTTCATAGGCATCTTCCCATGAAATACGTTCGAACTGACCATTCTTCTTCACCATCGGATGAAGTAGACGTTCGCCCGTAAGTACATGCTGGTAGGCGTTCATCCCCTTGATACAGAGGCGCCCTTCCGATGCCATATTCGGCTTGGGAACAACGGAATATACAGGCCTTCCGTCAGCAGTGTTTCGATCTTCGATCACTTGCATTTTACACTGCACACTGCAAAAAGGGCATTGTGTGTCTATCACTTGTAAAGTACCCGTTACGGTTTGTTCTTGATGGGAGAATGGACTCATAGGCTCACCTTGCCAATGCAGCTGTTCGCTGCGTATTTACTTGCTGCTGTTCCCTAAATATCATTTCTATATTCAATCTCGCGTTTAGCTCTGTGCGGAACACGAGATCAAAAAGTCCTTCACGAAGTTGTGTAATCCCTTTGCGTTCAACCCACTGCCCCGTTGTTTCGGCGAAATTCGCTTCTTCACGGTACCATTGCAGGAATGCGGTAGATAGCTCTAGAGCTGCTTCCTCTATTGGCTCCATGCACAATAATTCCGCTTGTCGTAGCTTCGTTCCTCCGCTGCCGCCAACATAGATTTCCCAACCACCTGGAACACCTACAAGACCTAGATCCTTAGTAAGCGTGCCTGCACGGTGCAACGGACTTGCTGAAACGGCAACACTTACTTGTGCGGGCACTTGAAGTCCTTCTAGTCGACGCTCGAGATTGACACCCAAGCCTATCGAATCTTGCAGCGCACTTCGATCGTAATGAATCCCTGTACACGTAGCCACAGATGAGATCATTCTACCATATCTAGGAGCTGGTGATGTTAGCTGTCCGATTTCAGCACCGAGGGTGCTAACTTCATCTGCTGCAATGCCGAGCAGATCCAGTTGCGCACCGCCAGATAGCTTCACTAGTGGAATGTGATACTTATCGATCACATCGGCAAGGAGCCTTAATTGCTCGGCGCTCGTGACACCGCCGTACATACGCGGTGTGATGCCGTATGTGCCATCGGCGAGCAAGCTCGCTCCTGAATCTGCCGAAGCTGATTCAGCACCAACTTTGTCGGCTGCAGCACTACGCGTCTGGCCGACATAATATTGAACGGCTGGGCGGCATATACCGCATCCGTCCGCCTTGCTCCACCCAAGCGCATTCATGGCTTCATGCGCGGTCTCAAAGTTTGCGCTGCGCACCGTTTCGCGCAGCTCCTCATGGCTGTGCGACGTGCAGCCGCACACGGTTTCTTTCGGCGCTGCCGGCGCATCCTTGCTCTGCAGCGCTAATTGCAGCATCGCTGCGACGAGCGGCTTGCAGCCACCGCAGGTGCTCGATGCCCGCGTGCAGGCGCGAACATCCTCGACGGATGAGCAACCGTTATCACGGACCGCATCCAGGATGCCGCCCTTCGTTACGCCGTTGCAAGAGCACACGGTTGCCGTAAGAGCCAGTGAAGCCGCGTACGCTTCATCGGCACCGCCTCCTACTGCCGATGCTTCCTCCAACACGGACACATCCGCTTGTTGCTTAATATAGCCGAGCAGCTTATTCCCCTCGCTGCTGTCTCCAAAGAGGACGGCTCCTACGATTTTGTTATCACGGATCGCGATCTTCTTGTACGTTTTTTTGATTCCATCTATTACTTTCAGTGAAGTATTAATTTCGGAATCACGAATTTCTCCCGCCGAGAATACTTCTACTCCGGATACTTTTAATTGGGAATACAGAATAGATCCCTGATAGCCTTCGGTTTCTACGCCGCAAATCTTCTTAGCCAGCACTTTACCTTGCTCATAGAGAGGGGCGACGAGACCATAAACCATATTGCAATGCTCGGCACACTCTCCGACTGCATAGACACCTGGCACGTTCGTTTCCATATAATCATTGACCATGATGGCCCGATTGGTTTCGATACCACTATCTGCCGCTAGCTTAATGTTTGGGCGTACACCGACTGAAATGACGATCAGATCTGCCTCTACTTTGCTTCCATCTTTAAATAGAAGTCCTTCTACTCGTTTTTTACCATAAATTTTCTCAGTCTGCTTCTCGAGTAGAAATTTCATCCCTTGATTCTCCAACTCTTTACGCAGCATCCCTGCTGAAGTCGGAGTGAGTTGGCGCTCCATCAAATAGTGGAAAATATGTACGACATGGACGTCCATCCCTAGATTAAGCAAGCCGCGAGCCGCTTCTAAACCGAGTAGACCGCCGCCAATGACAACAGCTTTCTTATAGGATTTGGAAGCCTCCAACATTTTATTGCAATCGTTAATGTCGCGAAAAGCCGTCACACCTGATTTATCTGCTCCTGGCAAAGGAAGCATGAATGGCAATGAACCCGTGGCAAGGATCAATTGATCGTAGTCAACTGTACGCCCTTTTTCGCTCACGACTTTGCGTTTAGCCGTATCAATGCTAATCACGGAGTCCCCCGAATAAAGCGTAATTCCTTTATCTTGATACCACTGCCAATCATTAATGGTAATATCATTCACTGTTGTACTTCCCTGAAGCACCTTCGATAACATAATGCGATTATAATTGGGATGCGGCTCACTGCCGAATATTGTGATTTCGAAACGATCTGGCGCAAGTGCAAGAATTTCTTCCACGCAGCGAACGCCAGCCATTCCATTACCGATTAAGACGAGTTTTTGTTTCCCCATAACTGATTGACCTCCACATTCCCATGCTGAAGTTCCATGTTCGTACTCATTACATGCCTCGCTGAGTTATGCCATTGTGCTTTGTTTGTTAATCACCATACGTCTCGTTGCTAGATTCATCCACAGACAAGCGCAGGCGAATACCATAAGCAAGACGAAGCCCAACGTATAAGCTCCTGACAAATCTTTCACAATGCCTAATAGAATAGGCGGAAAAAAACCGCCTAAACCGCCTGCTGCACCTACAATTCCTGTGACTGCCCCCGTATTCCCGGAGGAAACTTCTGGAACCATTTTGAATACGGCTCCGTTTCCTACGCCTAACAGGGCAGCAGCCACCAGACAACACACGCTAAAGGATGTGAATTGGTGTAACGACGCTGACAAGGCGATCGAAGTGATAATCATGCCTGTAAATACTACCACAAGTACACGCCGTGAACCTATGCGATCGGCCAAATAGCCGCCTAACGGACGAATGAGCGTAGCTATGACAACAAATCCTGCTGTTTTCAAACCTGCATCTGTTGCAGACAAATGAAATAAGTCCTTGAGAAATGTCGGCAAGTATACGCCAAAGGCAACGAAGCCACCGAAAGTTAAAAAATAAAAAAACGATAAATACCACGTTGATTGATCCTTAAGCACAATCATCGATTGCTTGAATGTCTTTTTTTGAGCTGGAAAAGGTAAATCCTTGGTTCCGATCCAAAAGATAGCCGTAACGATCGCGATCATGATGGCTAAGCTCCAGAACACCCATTGGAAACCGTAATGGTTAAATACGAAAGGCAATGAAAAACTTGCTGCAGCACCGCCTAGATTACCAAGTCCAGCTAATCCAAGTACAAGACCCTGTCTCTCAGGGGGAAACCATCTCGATACATAAGTAAGGGAAATGGCGAAGGTCGTCCCTGCCATCCCAATAAATAGCGCGCAAAGCAGCAGCATCCAGTACGAATGCACGTATCCAGCGATCAGCAGCGGAATCGTTAGAAAAAGCATCGTAATTGCAAACACGCGTTTACCGCCGAATCGATCTGTATAAATACCCATCGGGATTCGCAGAATCGAGCCGAGCAGAACTGGAGTTGCGATTAGCAGGCTTTTCTGGATGGTGCTTAAATGAAACAATTCCTGGATTTGTCCAGCAATCGGTGCAAAAACGCTCCAGATCACGAAGGATGCCATCATGGCTAACGTGGATAATCCTAAAGCAAGTGCTGATCCATTCTGTCGCATGATTCGGTACTCCCCCTTGCTAGGATGCTAGGATATTTTCTTCTGAAATATGCAAATACATTTCTCCGTCGTCCTCAATTTCAACTTCGAATTTGGTCACACAGCCAACATCCGGCGCCTGAACAAGTCCGTTGTGCAGATCTATTTTCCAATCATGCAAGGGACAAAATACATGATGATCACATACAATACCTTCAGAAAGCTTACCCGCTTTGTGCGGGCAGCGATTTTCAATAGCTTTGATGACTCCGTCTGAGAGTTTGAACACAGCAATTTCTAAGTCGCCGATGCGTACAACACGCGATCTTTTTAGTGCAATTTCAGAAATATGGCCAATGTGTAACCGTTTCATATGCATCATCCCTTCTATTTCAAAATCGAGGCTGCCGATTGTTCTTCAATGGGTGAAAATGTTTGGCGCAATGCCTTTTGTTCAATGATCTCTTTCCATGGATCTTTCATCAGGGATAAGGCTTTATTAATGCGGTCATTAAAAGCAGCGCGATCTTCGCTTGACGCCAATGTCTCTTTAATTGTCTCTAGACCTACACGCTCCAGCCACTCCGATGTGCGTTCATTGTACTTCCCGGTTTCCCGATAGTACTGCAGGTAAGCGCCAGACCATTCGAGTACTTCCTCTTCCGTCTTCACTTTGCATAAAAGATCCGTTCCACGCAGCTTCGTTCCTCCGTTACCACCAACATGGAGCTCCCAACCGCCATCAATGGCGACAACGCCAAAATCTTTGATGGTCGCTTCCGCACAGTTACGCGGGCAACCTGAGACCGCCATTTTAACTTTAGCCGGTGTATATAGGCGCTCGAACTTCTTCTCAAGCTGAATGCCCATCCCAATGGCATCTTGCGTTCCGAAGCGGCAGAACGTAGAGCCCACGCATGTTTTCACGGTGCGAAGGGACTTGCCGTAAGCATAACCTGAGGGCATATCTAGATCAGCCCACATGCCAGGCAGATCTTCCTTCTTCACTCCGAGCAAATCGATACGCTGTCCGCCTGTCACTTTCACTAGAGGCACTTCATATTTTTCAGCGATCTCTGCAATTTTCTTCAAGTCCTTCGGTGTTGTTACGCCACCATACATTCTAGGAACGACAGAGTACGTGCCATCCTTCTGGATGTTCGCATGATTGCGCTCGTTCACGAATCGAGACTCTCTTTCGTCCTCATGCTCTTCTGGCCACACCATACCTAGATAGTAATTTAAGGCTGGACGGCACTTGGAGCACCCTTCTACATTGGACCATTCGAGAACATTCATAACTTCTTTCGTTGTCGTAAGTTGCATCGTGCGAATCGCTTCAACAACTTCATCACGTCCGAGCGTCGTACAACCGCAAATACCTTCCTTCACGGTTTTCACGCCGTCTGCACCAAGGACATATGTGAGCACATCGGCTACAAGCGGTTTACACCCTCCGCAAGAAGCGGATGCTTTGGTACATGCTTTGATATCATTAACGCTGGAGCAGCCCTTCTCTTGTATCGCCTGGACGATGGCACCTTTGGAAACACCATTACAGCCACATACGATTTCATCAGCGCTCATGCCAGCAACTAAATCAACACCAGACTTCGTCTTGCCTCCACCTTCACCAAGGAGAACAGTCTTTTCTTTGCCTGTTACATCTTCGCCGTTACGGATCATTGCGAACAGTCTGGAACCATCGCTGATGTCACCGAACAAGACAGCTCCGATCACTTTCCCTTCTCGAATAACAACCTTCTTATAAATGCCTTCGAAATCGTCTTGTACACGAACAGCGCGAGTACCTGGTTTATCTGCATATTCACCTGCTGAGAACACGTCTACACCTGATACTTTGAGTTTCGTTGAAACGACGGAACCCTGATATCCTTCCGTACCAACACCCGCTAGTCTCTTAGCAAGAACAGCACCTTGTTCATATAACGGAGCCACCAGACCGTATGCAACTCCACGATGCTCCGTGCATTCACCTATGGAGTAGATATGAGGGACACTCGTTTCTAGGAAATCATTGACCACAATTCCTCGATTGATTTCAATTCCACTATTTTTGGCAAGCGCAATATTAGGTCTTATTCCTACAGCCATAACAACGAGATCAGCTTCAACTTCCGAACCATCCGTAAACCGAAGTCCTGTTACTCGCTTTTTACCTAAAATCGTTTCACTATTTTTCTTGAGCAGGAACTTCATCCCTTGCTGTTCCAGCTCTTGCTGCAACAGCAAGGAAGCTGTTCTGTCGAGTTGGAGATTCATTAAGTATTCATTAATATGCACGACGGAAACTTCCATATTGAGGTTCAGCAATCCGCGTGCTGCTTCAAGCCCTAGTAGTCCCCCGCCGATAACAACCGCTTTTTTGTAATTCTTGGCTGTTTCCATCATCGTCTCGCAATCCCCAATATCACGGAATGCGATCACACCTTCTTTGTCTGACCCAGGCAGTGGAAGCATAAACGGCAGCGATCCGGTTGCCAGAATCAGTTCATCATAAGCTACCGTGATTCCACCATCTGTACTGACAAGCTTGCGATCTGTATCAATCTTGTTAACGGTATGACCCGTATGCAAGGTAATGTTATTTTCCGTGTACCAGGACCAATCATTAATGACAATGTCCTTCATATCAGCATCCCCGGCCAAAACCGATGACAGCAGAATACGGTTATAGTTAGGATGAGGTTCTTTCCCAAAGATCGTGATTTCGTATGAGTTTGGTGCAAGTTTTAGCAATTGCTCGATACAATTAACACCAGCCATGCCATTTCCAACTAAAACTATTTTTTTCTTCATCCTATTTCACGCTCCCATTTAAATTTAAGTAACATTTAATGTTATATTACATCTAAAATATGTGATGATGACAAATTTAAAATTTTAATGTAAATAAATCTAACATTTGTTTCTTGTTACTAATATACTCTGGAACATCGTGTTTTTCAACAAAAATTTACCAATTAATTATTTGAAAGTATGTTAATTTATATAAACACGAATTATCTATCGATAAATAATGATAAATATTCGTCTTTTTGAATGTGGTTTTGCTTTCACAACTCAATGCCAATCAATTTTCGGAACGTATTTCAAACTGTAAAACAAATCTATGTCATATATAGTTACAAACAATAGGCATCAACTTCACTCTTTTGATGAAAAACATGCATCATTTTCCATTCCGAGTGTTAACTCTAACTACTAAACTAGAAATCAAAGTGTGACTCAGATGATTTTTGGCGTTTAAAAATACACCTTGCTAATCTTTCATGTTAGTTATAATTTGAATTCAGTTAGTATTATTTGATATTTTATAATAACTTATAAGAAAATATTATTTGTTATCAGTTTCACGTTAGTTTATATTACATATATGGTTGATAAATAAGAAATTTTGGAAAGAGGAGGAGATACTCATGATTAAAACACGACGTTACTCCACGGTGGATACGGATGACTTATGGAGAATTCATTTATTAGTCATCTCTGAAGCAAAAGTAGAACCTACTCATCAGCATTATCATGATATTTTGCATATACCTGAACAATATTTGAACGATGGCGGGGAGTTTCTCGTGGGTACAGGGCCAGATGGCAATGTATTGGCTATGGGAGGATTAAAGCTTCTCAAGGAAGGCAAAGCCGAAATTAAACGTCTTCGCGTTCACCCTAGTCACCAGAAGAAGGGATATGGTCAACAAATCCTAACCCTTTTAGAACAAAAAGCCAAAGAACTTGGCGTCCAACATCTCATTCTCGACACCCTTTCCAATCAATTAGGCGCACAAAAGCTGTTTGCGAAAAACGGTTATCAGCAAAAAGGCCCAGCAACCATTGACGGTTTCAACGTATTTCTATATGAAAAGGCACTTATTTAAGTCATTTAGACATGATAAAGAGGTTGGTCCAAAGTCATATTAAGACTAGTGGATCCAACCTCTTTTTAATTACATTCAGCGCGCGACGAGCGTTAGGCTCGGATATCGTGCTTTTAATGCGTCCCTCTTGCTAACCTGCACTAAGTACACTCCGGAGCTGCAACGGCACATCACGATCCACCTTGTACCAAGCTTCCTCTTCACCAGCTAAAATCTGGACATACTCATTAAACAGTTTCATCGTTATTTTATCGCCATAAGAATAGAAATATAGGCTCTCGACAGAATCACCCGCATTCAAAGGACGCGGAACCACAACGATCTGAGCTCTTAACAAGGCATAGATGACTCCCTGAATCCGATTTTCAGAGAAGTAAATTCCCCCATTTGAATCTGTAAGTAACATGCCGCTATCGGCCATTTTAGCGAATAGAGTTTGATCAGGTAGGTAATTCGGCTTCTTCACTAACGCATAACATAGTTGATGAAGATACGGATTAGTTTCGAAAGCATGATTAGTCAACTGATCGAATGTGAGGATACCGCGCGCAGGTACGTTAACCCCATACGTTTCATCATCTTCAAATTTCACTTGGTAACTGCAAGGAAGAATGTCGGAGTTGTAGCTGCCGCCTGAATTAAGCCCGAATAGCTCACGCCGAATGACCAATTCACCGGAAAAAGCTTGCAAGAGTCCACGATCCGTCACGGTAACAGAAGTTTCCTCATTGCCTGCTAGTGTGACTTTCAGGCTTTTAATCGGCCTTCCTGGTTGTTTAAACAGATTTAACCAAGGCTGATTCTTTACTAATTCATCCAGATGGCCAGCGTCATGTTTTAGTTCGGCAATAGTTCTGGTTAACTCATCCATTTTTTCAGTGAGTTGGCGTTGTTCATTTTCACTTATTGCATCAGGGGTTTCTTGAACAACTGGTATCACACTCTTTGATGAGTTTTGTGAAAAGTAAACG
Organism: Paenibacillus sp. J22P143; assembly: GCF_059692035.1. Taxonomy (NCBI): domain Bacteria; kingdom Bacillati; phylum Bacillota; class Bacilli; order Caryophanales; family Paenibacillaceae; genus Paenibacillus; species Paenibacillus sp. J22P143. Next base: position 81,358 of record NZ_JCAUAQ010000019.1, on the reverse strand, counting down.
AGAAGTATCACTGCTAACACGAACAAAATAACTCTATTCATCTCATTTCACCCCTGGACAGAACCCTGTCCGTTTCTTTTCTCATAAATCATTTCGCGTAGATACATAAACCCAACGCCCATCGCTACTACTGCCAACCAAGTTATATTCGCCTTGAGGCAGTTTGGCTATCGTTTGCTCGTGATGTTCATCGACGTTATAACTATTTAAAGTAAGTGGTGAGTTGGAGCTCTTGTCAATTGCCTTGAGAAATACAAAGCTATGCGTTCCCCTCAGCCAAAAGTTTGGATACAAATTATTTGGCGTGGCGATCCGTTCACTTCCACGAAACACAGCTCCATTATAATAATACCGATATTCGCCATCATCTGTTACTAAGAAACCACTCCAAGCATTTTCTCCTTCGGGTGATTTCCACTCCTCAAACTTCCCACTGCTCCATGAGTAGCGGTATTGTTGTAAATCTAAGCTTTCCTCATTGATCATATACGTGTAGACGTACGTTCCATCATCTTTGAACTGCACCGGAATTTTAGCTGAGCTTACCTGCGTATCAGGAACTCGACCAATAAGTTTATTTGGCATGTTCACTGTTCTCTTCGTTTCTAAATTATAAATAACAAAATCCAAATCAAGTTCCTGCTTTTCTTGGCCGACAGCGAGAAGTAGATTTTTACGGTCATGACTAAATGACGCACCGTGTACGTATCCAGAAATGTGAACACTTTCCGCCGTATCCCTTGGAGGAATCACTTCCCCGCTCCTCGGTTGCTCATAGAAAAACCCCCGTTTATCAGCGACAAAATCGCCATGTCCCTTATATTGTTTCATAAGAGGTACAGGGTAGGTTGTCAATTGATCAAGTCCGATGTTGTAAATGGAGGATGATAGTGGCACTGTCTTATCGCATTCACAGTAGTCTAGAAATTGCGTTGCCAACATGTAATCGGTATTATTTAGTGGTTGCAAGTAAAAAGGTTCCTGAAACTTACTTACTTTTTCCGAACTTCCATCTGCTACGGAGATACGCCATAATTGGCTAGGCTTTTGAATTACTGTTTGAAATGTAGGTGTCTCACTAAGCACTTGACCATTGCTCGTTAAAGCTCCATTCACATCAATGGTATACCCATTAATTGGATAAACATTTTTTTCAATGCCTTTTATTGAGATGATTAGGTGTAACTCCTTTTCATTTTGCCAATTGAAGCCTAGGTCTACTTGAGGAGGTGTTTCTCCTTCAATCTTAATTGATTGACGTAATGTGTCCTCAACAGATTTGCGATTCATTCCTTCTCGAAACGCAATTGTGAATGTCTGCGGCGTGTCAGCGACAATTGTCTTGATCGGCGCCTTTAAGAATCCTCTTGGCTCTAATTTAATACTGAAAGCTTGCGACTGTGCTTCCACATATACTGGAACTTCACTCGGCTTGGATGTTGGAGACGCCGTAACCAACTCGACCGGTGCTGTGCTCTCTTCAGCTATCTTTTCCGGTAAAACCTTCACTTCCCTTTCACAACCAATTAGGAACATAACGGTCAAAATTGCGCAAATCATGCGCTTGTTCATCATCATGCAAAACCACCTCTACATCCAAAGTATTCCATTTAAATTAGACGCATGGCAGTTCGAAATTGTTGTGTACAACGAAACGATTTTGGAAAATAATTAATTGTAGATATCCGGGAATTGGAGGCGTCCAAATTATGACTAATTTCATGTCCTTTTCTGCCAAAGAAAATCTGATGACCATCCCTGGAAAGCTGATATCAGGCCATTACCGACAGTCATTTGGCTACCAAGTTAAACGCTCCAACGGTACGAAAGATTATTATCTCACCTTGACTTTAAAAGGATCTGGACTATACAACAACGGCAAAGAAACCTATGAATGCCAGCAGAGTGAGGTTACCTTAATCACACCAGGAACACCCCATTATTATGGGACTCCAGAGAATACCTTATGGGAATTTTATTGGTGTCATTTTGTACCTAAGGAAGAATGGTTACCGCTTTTACAGCTGCCAGAGGCGATTAAAGGTATAAGATTAGCTCGTTTTGATTCAGAAAAAGAGTTGTTCCGTGTAATTAACGCTTTTGCTAATTTAATTCAATATAACGGAGAAGCGGATCACTTTTCTGAAAGGTTGGCCATCAACACATTGGAAGAAATTCTCCTTCTCATTTCCAAAAGTACTATGGAAAAGCAATATCCGCTAGATTCGCGCGTAGAGCGTACGATTGAACTGATCTCACAGCATTTTAGCCAGCCTTATACGGTTGCTGAATTGGCAGCAATGGTTAATCTATCCGCTTCTAGGTTCGCCCATCTCTTTAAAAGCCAGACCGGTGAATCTGTCATGGAATTATTAAATAAAATACGACTTCGTCAAGCGAAAAAGCTCATAGAAACAACCTCTTTAAACATTGCCGAAATCGCTGAGGAAGTAGGATTTAATCATCCCTTCTATTTCTCACGTCAGTTTGCCGCTTTTTATGGGACATCTCCTGCCGTATTTAGAAAGCGCATTCAACAAATGAGGATAGAATGAGAAAAAGAAACGCCCAAGTGATTCGAACGTTTCTCTGTACCCTATCCGCTGTTATGGCGTGGTATAAATATTCGGTTGTGTAGGTGTTGCCATACCTGTTCCAAGATAGTAGCTCGTGTGCGGCGGTTGGTTGTATGCTACATTCTGCCACGCGATGTCTAAGCGGTAGAGCGGATCATGCATTAAGGTCCAAAGGCGCGTACTTGTGACATATGGAGTTGCATAGATGCGTAAAGCCGTACTGTCCGACTTCCGCCAAATGACCTCTTCTCGCCAGTCGCCTAATAGATCGGCTTGCAAGCTTGGATTCCCTTTCGTGCCGTTGATGGAATTGGTGCCTGTTGCCGTCAATAAGGCCGTTGTATTGAGCGAAGTATAGTTCCATTTATCAATCCGGCCAACGCCGTTGGTGCCATCCCAATTATGATCAAGGAGCTCACGGGAAACATCACCGTCCCACCAGATGCCGAAGTTGATGGATGAAGGAATTGTAGAGCTGATTTTGGTACCATTGATTTGGTATAATCCAACACCGTTACTTGCCCACACTTCTTCGCCGGCATATCTGGGGTCAATATCAGCAGCCATGCCTCTTCCCGTGTCAGCGCCTGTATTCACACCCCACTTGATGGCTCCTGTTCCAGCATTCCACATGGCTGCGCCATAAGTGGCACTCGTGCTCTCCATGACTTTGAATACTTCGAGCCCTGCATTGTTCGGATCCAAATCGCCAACATGAAGCGCGTCACCATGTCCTAATGCCGTGTTGTATTTCTTGGCTCCGTTATCATCGATCGTCATCGCTCCATATACGATTTCATCCTTGCCATCACCGTCGACGTCGGCGGCAGTTAAGTTGTGGTTCCCTTGACCTGCATAAGCGGAGTTACCAGAGGTGTTGCTGTCAAATGTCCATAATTTGGATAGTGCACCCCCCCGCCAATTGTATGCAACTAGAACTGTTCTTGTGTAATAGCCGCGCGCCATAACAATACTAGGCTTTTGACCATCCAGATAAGCGACTGTCGCTAAGAAACGATCTACCCGATTGCCATAGGTATCGCCCCAATCGCCGACTGTTCCACGAGGAGGATCATAGCTTGTAGAGGTCAATGCTTTTCCTGTCGCTCCTTCAAATATCGTTAAAAATTCAGGCCCAGTCAGAACTCTGCCAACACTGTTACGATAATCCGCCGTTGAGCTGCCGATGACTACGCCAGTGCCGTCCTTGGTTCCATCGGCTGTTTTCATTGCAATTTCTGCTTTGCCATCCCCATCCAAATCGTAGACCATGAATTGCGTATAGTGAGCGCCAGCCCGAATATTTTTACCCATACTGATCCGCCATAATCGCGTTCCATTCAGCTTATAGGCATCGACAAACACTTCTCCCGTATAGCCATCCTGCGAATTATCTTTGGAATTGGTAGGATCCCATTTCAAAATAATTTCATATTGACCATCGCCATCCAAATCACCAACACTTGCGTCATTAGCGTTGTATGTATAGCTCACACCGTCTGGTGTTGTGCCACCTGTTGGTTTTTGTAAGGGAACATCCAAATAGTTAGTAGCCCATGGCGTAGCTGCAGCTGACGCTGTCTGCTCAACGCCGCCAACGACAGCTTTAATCGTATAGCTTGAGCTCGTTGTACCCGTGTTATCTTGATAATTCGTGCTCGTCGTAATCGGTGAAGCATTGAGCTTAACACCATCCCGATAGATGTTGAAAGAAGTACTTGCAGCTTCCGTTCCTAGAAGTCTCCAACTGACGAGGACGCCGGTGCTTACCTTGACAGCTACTAGTCCGCGATCTAACTTCTCCATCTGCCGGGCTATCGCTGCATGTGCAGACGGTGCTTGGATACCGAAAGAAGTAATGAAGAGCGAACCCAACGTGATGATGCATGCTGTTTTCATGAGATTCTTCGTGTTTTTTAACATTTCTACAACCTCCAGGTAGTCAAAGTAGGTTCAAATATACATAGACTCGGGATGTTAACGAACTCCTGTTTCACCTCCCTATCAAATGGATCACCCTTCGATAAGAATGCGCTTTCATTCCCGTCATGTTCCTTATTATAACGTGAACATATCTGAGATTTAATGCAGACAATGGCTAACTTCCTACACAAAACTGCTACTTTTCGCGAAGCTTGACGTCCCTAAAAATGAAATAACAACAGCCCGCTCACAATGCGGATTGCTGTTCTGTAGAGGTATTACTTGGTATAAGCCTCAAGTACATATACTGTCTTATCCTGTTCTTTCTGTAACAGGTCATTGATTTGATCCCTTGTCATTCGATTGTATTTACCCCAAATCAGGTTCCTGCAGAGATTGTGCGGAAAAGCCAAATCGAGATACAGCAATTTCATTTCATGATTTGAGAGCTTGTTCTGTTTGAGATATGCGCGTATCACCTTGATAAAAACTTGATGATTCCAAGCTCTCGACTTTTTTAACATGGCGTACAGCAGCCGATTTAAGTCTCTTGAAGGAAAGTCCAATCTGACAAACTCCCAATCAATGATATAAATATCAAATGACTCATTCAGTAAAATATTTTGTGTATGAAAATCATTGTGACTTAGTACTAAATTAGGTTGTTTGTCTTTCCAAGAAAGAAAACAGGCGTTTTCTCTCATATGTTCCAACACACATTTGCCAGTCGTTATATAAAAATCTATATAGGCTAACACAGCTGTTCGCCAAGGTTCATCCGTGAAAGAACTGCTATTCTTCCATCTTTCCAAATAACGAATAGCTTCCTCGTACTCGCGCTCCCACCGAACACTACCATTACAAACAGGAACATATGATGGTTGATATCCTTTGGATATGGCATGGATATTGCCCAATATTCCGGCTAACCTAAGTGTCTGTTCTAAGCTTATCAGCGGAAATGGCACGGCACAGATCCACTGCTGTAAGACATAAAACTCACAATTAAAAGTAAAATATAGCTTATTCTCACATGTAAGGTAAATGGATGGAATCTTAATTCCATGTTTTCTAAGAAAGTCTTCTGCTTCAAGAATAAATTGCAATCTAAGCTCATCGGTATGCATATTTTTCAATATATAAATACCTTGTATTGCAGTTACTTTTACAACAAAAGATCGATATGTGTTACGCATGACTTCAATATGTTGAATAGTCAAACCGTATTGTTTCTCAACAGTCGATAGAAGTCCAATATCCATATGTACCACTTCCTAGTAGTCGTACTCTAATAAAGTAGTTCTAGATAGTTTATGCCACTTGTCCACTATGGTTTGGATGTAAGCGGATTACTCTTAGCCCGATTGAGAGAGTGTAGAAATGAGAAAAAAGCAGATCGCCGCGGCGTCTGCTTGACTAGAACTTAATTATTAATGTGTGAAAAAGACAATTTGCACAAAAAACAAGACCGCAAACAAATAGAAAATGGGATGGACATCCTTCCTTTTTCCACGAACGAATTTTAGAATCGGATACACAATGAAACCAATACCAATACCAGTTGCGATACTATATGTCAGCGGCATCAACACAACGATCAGGAAAGCCGGAAAGGCTTCTTCCAGGTCATGCCATTCGATTTTCCGCAATACATTCATCATCAGAAAGCCCACAATAATTAAAGTTGGAGCCGTTATCGCCGGGATACTCGCTAGAACCTCTATGATAGGCGAAAACAATAAGGTCAGCGCCAATAGCAGGCAAACCATAATAGCGGTAAGTCCCGTTCTTCCGCCTACTGCAACGCCAGAACTGGATTCAATATAAGCGGAGGTTGGACTCGTACCTAGGAGTGCACCGGTCGTTGTGCCAACCGCATCTGCCAGAAGAGCGCCACGCGAGCGCGGGAATTTATTATCCTTGAGTAGGCCAGCTTGCTCAGCTACACCCAGCATTGTCCCCGTTGTATCGAATAACGTGATCAATAAGAAGGTAAAGATAACCGCATATAAGCCACCCGAAAATACACCCTGTATATCGAGTTGAAATGCTGTTGCTACTAGTCCAGTTGGGGCTGCAACGTATGTATCCGGTAAAGCTAAAAGCCCGAATATCCATGCCAGAACGGCTGTGATCAACATACCGAAGAACAAATATCCGCGTACTTGATACGCCAGTAGAACAAGCGAAATAATGAGTCCAATCAAGGTAAGAGCTGTCATAGGGTCTCTCAAATTACCTAACGTGAGTAAGGTTGCTGGCGAACCGACGATGATTTTCGCATTTTGCAAACCAATGAAGGTGATAAATAGGCCGATCCCGGCTGTTATGGCATGTTTGAGACTGGCGGGTATCGCATCAAGTAACACATAACGGAAAGAAGTAAGCGACAGCACAACGAACAATAGACCAGCTATAAAAACAGCGCCTAAGGCAACCTGCCACGGCACTCCGTTCCCGCCCACCACAGTAAAGGCAAAATAAGCGTTTAACCCCATGCCAGGCGCAATCACGATTGGATAATTCGCAAAGAGCCCCATGATGAGCGTGGCTACAATACTTGCAAGCACTGTAGCCATGAAAACGCCGTGGAAATCCATCCCTGTCGTACTTAAAATCCCAGGATTCACGATGACAATATAGACCATAGTTAGAAATGTCGTCATACCAGCCATGAGTTCCGTAGAAATGGATGTTCCCCGCTCTTTTATTTTAAACAGTTGATCCATGGTCGTCCTCCTGAGAATAAGTGAGTCTTACCCATTATGACCATTTGAATAAGGAGATAAACCGAGGTGAACAAATGCGCCAATTCTTGTTAAGAACAGGAAAAAGCCGTTACCAATAGGTAACGACTAGAATTACATAGTAATGTGAGAACATGTATCGTTTAGTTCGCATGACATACATAATTGCGAATATACTCAATTAACTACTGAACCATTTATAAGGAGAGGGCGATAATCATGTTGATGACATTGACTTCTGATGGAGATCTATTTACAGCCGCGCTATCTCAAACGACAGTATCCGTGTGGCAAACAGACGCTAATGGTGTTTATTGTGAAGTCGATCGCGGAATCATTGAAGAATTCACTCGAATATCGATAAGAATGAGCACGATTACCGATGAGATTGCTTTTTATTTCCGTGATGATGGGACGGTGTTTCGCGCTGAAACGTAGAGCTGTTCTATAGTTCAATCTGCATACCAACATCCGCTAAAACTACTTTTCCGCGAAACATCGTCTCTGCTTCATCTTTCAGTAATTGAATATCTCCAAAGTGAGGTAAATGAGAGAGCAATAATGTCTTGACTCCTGCTCTTGCAGCAAGCCTTCCTGCTTCTACAGAAGTCATGTGTCCATATTGGCTCGCATTAAATTCAGCGTAAAAGGATGCTTCCGTTATAAGTAAATCTGCATCTCGTAAGTGAGGAATGAGTGACTCATCATAGCGTGTATCTGCCGTATATACGAGTACTTTATTGTCCGCTTCAATCCGAACACCCAAGCAATAAGCATCATGGTTAGTTCGGAAAAAGGATAGATGAACGTCGTCCTCCAACGAGACTTTAACAGTATCATGGAGTCCAATGCCAGATGTGCCTTTCATTACTGGCATTGACCAATCCTTTTCATTTTCTTCAGATAATAAAATTCTAAGTGGCTTATCTCTGCGTTTCAAATCCGTATCAATTAAACAGGCATATTGCAGACATCCTAAGTCTGCCATATGATCGTGATGTGGGTGCGAGAGAAAAACGGTTGTTAATTCACTAATTTCCAAATAATTCTGTAAAACAGACAAAACACCGCTTCCGCAATCGAGTAAAATCTTGTGCTTACCTACTTCTAGGAGGTAACCTGCAGTCGCTTCTCCTGCTTTAGGATAAGCACCCCATCTTCCGAGTACTCTTATTTTCATGTTGAACCTCCATTTGAATACCCAAAATGGTTAATTATATCCGATTCTTTTGCCTGATCTTGAAGATTCATAAATGTCCATGACTAGATTGAAGGCCTTAAAGCCTTCAGGGCCGTTCAGAGCGTATTTACGGTCGTTTAGAATATGGTCATAGAAATCAGCAATTTGGGTCCCATGACTGATTCCCCAATAAGATTTTGTACCCAAATTATTAACTTCCGGTGAAGTTAGCAGCCTTTGTTCGCCATCAATCACTTGATACAACGTATCTCCCGTGAGTACTAGCTTCCCTTTTTCGAAAACAAGCTCGATTTCAGGTGGTGAATTTACGCCATAAGCATTCGTAGCATAGAAGATAGCTGTTGCCCCGCTTCGATACGTGAGGTGAGCATGAACAGTGTCTTCAACTTCAATAACACCCTCAAGTGAATCATTCGACATCGTGCCTTTAATGCTTGTTACTTCTCCGCCTATCCATTGAAGCAAATCTAGGGTATGAATGGCCTGGTTAATGAGGACACCCCCACCTTCCGTCGCCCATTTCCCTTTCCATTCCGTTTCGTAATAGGCAGCAGTTCTGCTCCAAGTGACGATCCCTTTTAAACAAAGTAAGTTTCCGAGTTCGCCTGACTGGACGGCTTTTTTCATGAGCTGGGATGCAGGGTTATATCTATTTTGGAAAATGACACCAAGCTGTACATTCGGATTGGCTTCCGCAGCACGTAACATCGTTTGACCGGCTTCTTTCGTTTCAGCCATCGGCTTCTCCGTCAAAACATGCTTTCTTGCTTGGAGAGCATCAATGGCCATTGGCGCATGCTGATAATGCGCAGTACATATATGTACGACGTCAATGTCAGGATTCTTCAACATCTCGAGATAATCGGTGTAATAACTGCATGAATACGTTTCGGCTGTTTTAGCTGCCAATTCGGCGTTCGTATCGACAACAGCCACTAATTTCGCTGTCTGTATCTGTGAAATGGCGTTCAAATGTACACTGGAAATCGCTCCACAACCAATTAGTGCAATGCCAATCTGTTTCATAGGAAACCCCTTTTCTAATTAGATATGATCGTACTGCTTGATGGTTCAATCTTTATAATAGAGGTTCGCTCATACAGCACCAAATCCTTTAAGTTTTGGCATGCGGAAATTGACTACTTGTTGCTTTATCATGACTAATTCAGATCTTCATCAATTTAGATCCAAGCTCTCCGCTTTCATCGTGGTTTCAGCGCAATTTCCCACAACATCTTCTTATTCGTATATCGATCCATTTCGTATTCCTCGACATACAGGTAAGTCCACTTTTCTTTATCAAAAAATCGCTCGATCTCTTCTCGATCAAAAAACCTTCTGTAAAGCCCGTCGGTTTCCAGTATATTGCCCATCTCATTTGTAGAATTCAATCTACACAGTAGTATGCCATCTTGCTTAAGCACGCTATGGAGATCACTGATGATATTACAGGTGGTGACTTCATCGAAATAATGAATACTTAGATCAGCGATCAGTGCTTGTACAGAGTCCTTTGCAAAAGGAAGCCCATCTGTCATATCCAAACAGAGCGTTTGAACATCTGGCAGGAATGACTGCAATGTATTGATGGCCTCTTTGGAAATATCGCAAGCAATTGGGGACATCCCACGTTCAAATAAATACTGTGTATTATTACCGACACCACAGCCTAAATCAACAATAAGATCGGCATCACTATATTTCGATAAGTACTCATCCCAATATTTGTCCAACCAGTTATCGTATCTAGGTGTGAGGTCAAGTCTATGGTACATGTCATTCCAATATTGTTGTAATGATTTCATGTCGATGCTCCATTCACTATTCTTTCTTTTCTGATAGTAATCAATCATCAACGACTATTCAAGTTCAACTATTCTGACGCACAATTAGAAAAGTTTAAGTTTGCGTCCTGAATTTTGCTTTGAAAAATGCAAAAGTACATCCTTTTTTATCGAATAAACATCCCTACCAGAAATGCTTGCAGAAAGTGCAACTATTTCTGCTGACTCTGCTCATTTTGAACCTTTTAGGGCCTAAAGGTTGCACTTTCGCACTAATTCATCTGTATGTAGTCGTTTTCCCAGTAATTGAGTGCACTTTAGCATCTTTGATCATTTCCATTAGCCCTATCTAGTTCAAAAACTGAATGTATGTGCAAAACAAAGGAGCTAAGTGCGAACTCGCAACTTAGCTCCTTACCATACCAACATGACTTTTTCTAGTTCAATTACTATCCTTCTGTTTATCTTTCGTATCCTCTTCTTCTAACAATCCCTTCGTTCCTTGTCTAAACTCCTTGATCGTAGTCCCGAAAGCACGACCTAGTTGAGGCAGTTTGGTTGGCCCAAATAACAGTAACGCAACACCTACGATCACAATAAGACCTGGTAAACCAATACCTGATAGCATGTGAATCACCTACCCTTTCATTTATCGGATTCTTAAAATTTAACCATGAGAGCAGTCAGATACATGATTAGTATCCCTGCTGTAAGTCCACCGAAGTTTAACCAAGATACTGGAGATAGACCTTTCTTCTCCGATTCTCTGAGGATCATTTTCGAAATCACATAAATGACCTGTAGAATCGCACCCGCGCCAATACCGAAGAATAGCGCAGCTAACGCATCGTTAAATATGAATCCACCCGCCCACGTACCAATAATAGCAGGACCACCGGCGATCAAAGCTAACTTAACAAATGTCTTCCAGGTTGGGCGATCTTTCAGTAAAGGTGCTGCAATCCCTACGCCTTCTGTGATGTTGTGAAGGGTGAAACCAATGATAAGGAAGGTACCCAGCGCTGCCTCTCCAACTGCAAATGCAGACCCAATCGCAAGACCTTCTCCAAAATTATGAAGTCCAATACCGGTTGCGATTTTGTTAGCTACACGTTTCCCCACAAATGACTCACCGCTGAGTTTGCGCTCATTCGACTGATCTACAGCGATCAGGAAGAGACAGCTAAGCAATGCACCGAACCACACTAACCCCGTTCCTTGAAAAACGCCAGGCGCTTCAGCACCCATTTCAAAACCTTCTCCGAAGGTATCAATGACAAGGAAGAACAACAACCCTACGGTCAAGGCAAGAATGGCATGCATGCCTCTAACCGAGAATCTACGAAGGAATGGATACCACAATAGGCCTAGCCCTACAGGAATAACCCCAACATAGAAGCCAATTAACGCATATTGCCAAAATAGCTTCCCATTAGGTTCAGGTGTTGCTGCTGCGGCAGCCACTTCACCTACGAAAATCAACCCATTGGAAGTGATGAATTTCACTTCATGCGGGTCACCTTGTACCCATGGATAAGGGATATCTACCATGCCTCGTTCAAATCTTTTTAACGTATCACTAGGTGTAAATGAAGCATTCCAAAAGGCGCCATCGACTACGACTTGTGCAATGGTTACATCCTCTGGCCCTGAGTTTAACACTTTAACATGAATGCCTTCGTCATTTAACGTGATTTTCTCTACATTCAGGACTTCAATCGGAGCAGCGGGCTCATTCTCGATTCCTGTACCTACTTTGGCTATCGTCGTAATGATGGCAAGTAATAAAATTAATGGAAGTAGGCCCCAAAGAATAGCTTTCATTTTGGATGAAGATGATTTCTTGTTGGTTTGATCATTGATACTCATAACTTACGTCGCCTCCTTTCTTATTCAGCAATGAAGAATCCCATCCAGCCCAGTTCGGCGAATTCGCTTTGATGCGCATGAAACATATAACGCCCTGGTGATGGAAAAACAATTTCTAGAATGCCACGTTCGCCCTGACACTGCATAATCGTATCGGTATACGCAGGACGAGCTTCAGGGTCCGCCCCCGTTGCGTAATAATTAAAGAAGTTGGCATGCAGATGAAACGAATTAATGAAATCAAATTCCGTCAGATTGCTTAAATATATACGCACAAGCTCTCCGACTTTCACTTTAATGGGTTCTTGCTGGTAGGCAAAAGCATAGCCATTCACCGTGTAAATTTCGTTTTCCCCATCGAGGTCCAAGTCATAGCCATTCATAACCATATTGAATTCTTTGGCTGCTGCTCTTGGCTTCTTCGGGTCAATGATGAAATTGCCATAGAGACCTTTATGGATATGCCTTGCAAGCGGGGCCACATGGCAGTGATAGACATGCATGCCAGCCGGTTTAGCTTCAAATTCATACGTGAACGTGCCGCCAGGAAGAACGGATTCTAGACCATCCATATTCGTAGGATGCATACCATGGAAATGAATGGAATGCGGATGGGTTGAAGCATTGTGAAATTTCACGCGAAGGACGTCCCCTTCTGTGCAACGGATTGTGGGACCTGGAATCGTACCATTGAACGTCCACCCGGGGAATTTAATTCCCTTTGCGATCTCCACGTTAGCTTCATAAGAAGTAATCTCATATTCCCTTAGCGTTCGACCGTCAGCAAGCTTGCTGACCTTGCCATAATCAAATGTGGTTAGGGCTTTTTGCGCGGCTTTAAACCCTTCCGTCACTTCCGTGCTCGGGACATAGCCATGCTTCATCCCTTCATGTAACTGTTCTTTCATGGCATTATGAATGTCATGCTTATCATGTGAGCTCGCCAGTGAAGATTTACCGAATAACGTCGAAGGATTCAATAATGCACTGCCAATAACAGCAAAGGCCCCTGTCGTTCCTAACTTCAACAGATTACGTCTTGATAGCTTTTTATCTGATTTTTGAAACATCGCTTTGACCTCCTATAATAAATTGCTTGTTTACAATAATTTTTACCTAGGGAAACTTTTAGGTTGAAAATTAAGTTTCCGATGGGACAAAAAGTTTACCAAAGGAAACACCGTGTTTTAACTATATGCTGAAAGTGGGCGAAAGTAAACCTATTTGTTAAAAAAATCTTACTCAACGTAAAATACCTTGTATTTTCGACAAAACTAGCGCGATTCGTAACTACGTTTTGACAAATATTTTCGACATGGACATATATAATGAAGATAGGTTGTTGATGAGTTTCTTATACATTTGTGCAAACACTTGGGAGGATGATCGACATGGACGAGCAGTTTATTAAAAGATTACACACGCTTAATCGTCGCGATTCATTAAGGTCTTTGCTGCTTATCGAAGGTGTTCGACTGACTCTCAGACGTAAAAAGCAAGTGAGCTTCTTCAAAAAGCTTTTTAATCGCAAAAAGCAAACCATGACAGCTAAAGGCTGGAAATCGTGAAGTAAGTTAAGAAATCACAAGGGCTATTCTCGCTTAACGCCGCATTTTATAGTAGAATGATGTCTCAGCTACATGAAATGAATACGGGGTGTAGGCATGGCCATTAGCTTTACTAAATCAATTGTTAGTCAGTTGAAGAAAGAAATTGCTGATCTTGAAAGCAAAAGTGTGAACGAGAAGAAAAAGAAAGAAAGAGCACAAGCGAAAATTAATCAGATTGGGCGAGATATGAAATTAAGCCAGTCACACAGTGATTTGAGCAGCAAAATGTCACGAGTGAATAAGCTAAATGAAGAAATAAAGACCATTGATCGTTTGCAGAAGGATTACGCTAAAGAATTAACCATGAAGAAAGCATCGTTGAAGCAGAATCTAGCCAAAGAGCCGAAGCAAGAGTAATCGGATTCCAATCCATAAACATACACCGCCCTGTCTCGCAGGTGCGGTGTTTGTTTCAATAATTAACCACATTAAATTTCATAAGGAGTTTGTAATCCGATAAGCTTCAAGCCGTTTTGCAAAGTTATTTGTACACTTCTTACCAAAGCCAGACGTGCTTCACGTAAATGTATCTCCTCCACAAGGATGTAGCATGCGTGATAAAAACGGTTGAACGCTTGAGCGAGATCAATTAGAAAGCGTGATACAATCGAAGGCTCCAGCTTCACCATTGCCTGTTCTACGCGATCAGGAAATAAATAGAGCATTTTAACAACCGCTATAGCCTCTTTATCTTGTAAAAGTGTACCGTCTAACTCAGGTGGTTGAATACGATTACCGTGTGTTAGTTGAGCTTTTTTCAACACACTGCATGTTCTCGCATAAGTGTACTGCACGTATGGCCCCGTTTCACCATCGAAATTAAGAGCTTCTTCCCACGAAAAATGGATATCTTTGATTCGGTTTGCACTCAAATCGTTAAAAATGACAGCCCCAATCCCAACTTGCTCAGCAACTTGTTCTTTATTTGCCAATCCTGGGTTTCTTGCATCGATGACATCCTTTATTTTCTGGATCGCTTGCTCCAGCACATTTTCAAGTTTAATCACGTTGCCTTTACGCGTCGACAGACTTCCTCCTTCAATGCTCACGCGACCAAATGCCACATGTTCAAGCTTAGAAGCCCATTCGTAGCCCATTAATTCAACAACCTTAAACCATTGCTGGAAATGCAGATTCTGAGCATAATCGGTCACATAAATCAACTTATCGAAATCAAACTTATTTGCTCTATAAATGGCTGCTGTTAGATCACGCGTATGATACAAGGAGCTGCCGTCCTTCTTCAGCATTAAGGCTGGCGCCATGCCGAATGTGTCCAAACGAACTAACCAGGCACCTTCGTCTGCTTCCAATAGCTGCTTTTCTTTCAACGACTGGATGACGGGCGCCATCTTGTCATTGTAAAAGCTTTCACCTTTATACTCATCGAATTGTACGCCTAACAGCTTATAAATCTTTTGAAATTCTCTGATACTGATTTCAACGAACCACTGCCACAAGGTAAGTGCTTCTAGATCTCCCTGCTCCATTTTCGTAAACCAAGAACGAGCTTGATCCTCTAAAGAAGGATCCTTCTCAGCTTCCTCATGGAATTTCACATAGAGATGGAGTAGCTCATCGATAGCCCCATTGGTTACAGCATCCTTACTTCCCCATAGTTGGAAGGCAACAATCAGTTTCCCGAATTGCGTCCCCCAATCTCCTAAATGATTAATCCCCACACAGCTGTAGCCTAGGAAAGAATGAATGTGATATAACGCATTCCCGATAACCGTGGATCTTAGATGGCCAACATGAAAGGGTTTCGCAATGTTCGGTGAAGAAAAGTCGATAACCACCGTCCTGCCCTGCCCCAGATTACGGGATCCATATTGTTCTCCAGCTTGACTAATATGCGTAATCAGGAATTCCGCTAACTTAGCCTTCTTGATAAAAATGTTCAGGTAACCAGATACGGCTTGCATGTCGTCAATTTCGATATCTTGAAGCGCTGCTTTCAATTCATTCGCAATGACTTGCGGCGGTTTGCTAAGTGCTTTGCTCAGACGAAAACAGGGTAAAGATAGATCTCCTTTTTCCGGATCAACAGGATATTCCATCCATGCAGCAATTTCCTGTACGTCGAA
Source organism: Paenibacillus sp. J22P143 (assembly GCF_059692035.1). Lineage (NCBI taxonomy): Bacteria > Bacillati > Bacillota > Bacilli > Caryophanales > Paenibacillaceae > Paenibacillus > Paenibacillus sp. J22P143. Next base: position 65,561 of record NZ_JCAUAQ010000019.1, on the reverse strand, counting down.
ACCAGTGAGTAACAATGAGATTTTTTCAGCAAAATAAAGTTTATAATTTAACATGGTATTCCTCTCCAATCCTTTATCTAGAAAATATAAAAAGCCCCCGTCTCTATGAAAGAGACGAGAGCTGAAGATTCCCGCGGTACCACTCTAAGTGTTAAACCAATGGCTTAACCCCTCTGTTTCGTAACGGTCGACAGACCGGATTTACCTACTCGATTTCGGCAAACCATTTCCTGGGTCCGTTTCATTCGCAACATCCGTACCGGCTTACACTGACCCGGCTCGCTGTGACTGTCTGTTAGGAATTACTGTCCCATTCATCAATATTTTGATATGAATTTTTGATTATCTTACAAGGGATTTAGGGGAATGTCAAGGTTTATCCTCTTAGTCATTCTTGATAGCAAACCAAACCGTCCATGCATCTTTCTCAATTAGCGGTAAACAGGTATCGTGTAATTTACTCTCAACATAAAACACTAATTCTTTTAGCTCCACATAATGGATCATTAACATAGAAATGTTTGACGCCTTCATCTGTTCGGGCATCATCTTAAACGTCACTTATTTATTACCGAGTTGTTCCGCCAAACCGATTAGAAGTCCTTCATTTCCACGAATGTAGCAGAGCCGATAGGAGTCCCCGTACTGAACCACTTCGCCAACGAGCTGAGCACCATGCTTAGTGAGTCTGGATACCATTTCGTCAATGTCTTCAACGGTGAACATGACGCGTAGATAACCGAGGGCATTTACAGGAGCAGCTCGGTGATCTGATATAGTAGGTGGGGTGAGAAATCGCGAAAGTTCAAGTCGGCTGTGGCCATCTGGGGTAACCATCATAGCAATCTCTACACACTGTGAACCCAGCCCAGTTACACGACCAGCCCATTCACCTTCGACAGTAGCTCGCCCTTCGAGCTTCAAGCCAATCTCCTCGAAGAAAGAGATTGCGTCATCAAGGGATTCTACAACGATGCCAACATTGTCCATTCTTAGTAATTTGTTTTTTGCCATAGTTTTATCTCCTTATGTGTACAAATTTATTACCGGATCATCTTCAAATATTCTATCAAGAATTACCGCTTCCTTCCAAACGCTTTTCTAAACTCCTACTATTCCCTCTTTATGCTTATATTTCAAATATCAACTACAAAGTTTAACATAGCCAATCATTTATGACTCACCCTCAGTATTTGGATTTGGTAACATTCCTTTTTTCACCCTTTAACGCGGTACGCATTCTTATGATACTTGGTAATATATTCAAATAGTCGTTTCCCGTCTTGTTGTTCGATCGTACCAATGCTAAAATACATAGCCCGATAGGTTTCGGGGACCCAAATGTAGGTATGCACGTAATCGGTCAAAAGAAATCCTGCTTTTTCCCAGAATCGAATTCGCTCCGCATTATCCGCGGTAGGTTCAGCCTCTACCTCAATGACGATGCCCTGGCATCCTAATTCGTTTTCTGCCCAAATTCGGATGTCACACATACATGCCAATCCCACACCATGGCCACGATGAGCTTGGCGAACCGCAATATAGTCGATGATAAGAACTCGTGCCTGCTTATTCAATGCAGTAATAGCCATCGCAACCACATCTTCACCTTGGCTCCATGTGTGCAGCATGCATACGCCTCTTTCGAACATGCTGCGGATGAGTGCGCGATTTTTTCTTCCATGCTCAGGAAAAGCTTCGTTGTATACTTGCTCTGCTTTAAGCCACTGGGCTTCATCCCACAAAGTCGTTATTTCATAAACCATCATCATCATACTCTCCGAGAGCAAAATTCACCGCATTTTCAGCAAAAAGCGTAGATTACCAGGCACTTTTCTGCAATTTCCAATCTTCCTCAAACCCCACTCGAGCCGACAGCGCTTGATCCACTTCATACAGAATTTCGCTAAAATAGTGACTATGTAAATCTGTTGGCACAACGAGATCTTCTTCCTGGATGTTACTATAAATGTAACTGCCTCTCTTCACTTTACCAGCTTGGTAGAAGGTAAGGTCATAGATCGTGACGGTTTCATCCTCAAAACCAACCGATGTTCCGCTAAAGATTAAGCTCACCCCAACCCCATCTTGCTCATTTTTTTTATAAAATTCATAGTACCCTCCCCCGTCCACGATGGAACCGCGCTGCCAACCAGCCTTTGTTAACTTCCCTAGTAAAGAAAATCCATTTACTTGTATGCCACCGAAGCGGTCAACACGAGTGATATCATTGGTCTCTGGAAGAAAAACCTTACGATCCAGCTGTTGGATGGGTTGATCGATATCTTGATTCCTCAACTGCTCTCGCCATAATTCAATGTTAGCGTGAGACAACTCAAGGGGGTGTATAAGTCGAATAGAACTGTTTTCTTCTAAACTAAATACACCCTCATCCGCACGGGAATAAATTCCATCCTCTTGATAACGGAAGACTTCCAGCAGCTCTTTCTCTTGCGTGAATGTCCCCCAAATTAAACCACGAGCGAAGATATGTAAGATCGAATTATGGATAAATAACTCTTCCCAAGCTTGCTTGGTCCAATACCGCTGCGTAGACAAGGCTTGTTCAAGACGTATCGCGACGGAATCCTTGATTAGCTTCAGTTCCTTTTTCAACTGTTTAAATTCATCGGTTGCCGATTTGATTAGTGCAATATCCTCCTGTTTACCTGGCGTAGGCAAAGATTTGTAAGATTTACCTCCTGCGTCCTCAATTCGGATGTCCAATGTTTTCGTAAGTTTGAGTATCAGCTCTCGCTCTCCATATTGGAGTAATCTGAGACCGGATGAATTGAAGCCAAGAGTAGAGATGATTCGATCGGCAAGTTCCTCCGGGAACAAACCAAGGTCCTTAGATGCTTTAGCCAATACATCCTGGGCTGTTTTCTTTAATTGTTTAAACTTGCTCTTTCTTGCCAATTGATCTACAACAAGCAAACCAGCGTTTTTCTTCGAAAGCACCAATGCCCTTACAGCATCCGTAGCAAGAGCTAATCTTGATTCTAAAGGCCACTTCTGGATACAGGAGTGAAGTTGATTAGTAATTCGCTCATCGCCGAACATCGAGGCAAAGGCCATTATCCATTTCTTTTGAACATCCGCACCCGAATCTAACCAATTCTGCATAAGAAACCAAGCGACATCAGCCAAACCTTCTGTTTCGAGATGCTCGGCAACGGATTGTGCTTCCCAATTCATAGCAATTTCATTCTGAATGGCATAAGTGTACAACAGATATTGGCTAATTGCAGGCTCCGTGATTTGTTGATTAGCCTTTAGTCTTAGAAGCGGTAAATCGCCGAATGAAATCCAAGCTAGTGATTGAAGCTTGGCATTCATTAGTTTGGCTTTACAATACGATGAGATATCATCTTTGCTTATCGGTACTTGATGCGTGATCTCTGGTTTTTCTTTTAACGTATTTAGAATAAGCAATTTGATTTTTTCATTTTTCTCTGAGTCCAGCAATTGCCCTAGATCTTTGTGAGAAGATTCATCATTCCAGTAGCATAAGAGCTGCACGGTTGACTCTCTCATAGCCGGCTTTTTATGGGTAAGATACGGCTTCACATAGGGCAATGCTTCTGGATGTCCTCGAAGCAACGCGATACAACTATCCCTTACCACTTTGTTATCATCCTTCAGATAAGTGGAAACAAGCGACATGTACTGCTCCTGATTGGTATGGAAAAGCTCTTCGAGAATAAACTTCTTCGTATATTTATTATCCTCAGAAGCCTGCAGGAGGGCTATCAACTCTTCCCCTTGAGTCTGCATATATGTTTTCAAAAACTGGTAACCAGTCTGATTGAAAACCTCATCATCCGTCTGGTACTTCGCATATGATTTGGTAACAATCATCGAAAGCAATACGCGAATATCACCTCCTGCGTTGGAGATTCGTTCGGCAAGCTCACTAACCGTGAATCCTTTGTCGGACAGCCAACTGCCCATGATCCATAAGGTTTCCTTGTCGGCATAGGCCAAGAAACATAGTCCCCTGTCAAACATCTCTGAATGGGTACGTAGATCCTTCATATCTAACAATCTACGATAATTTGACCCTGTTGAAGTCTCATTTAGATGGAGCAAGTATTGTTTAACGTCTGTAAATGGGATCTCTCCACGGAAGTAGGCATGCAATTGAGGATCGTTAGGCATTAAGCTCTCCATATAGCTCGCGAATTCCTGAAGAACCGCTGCCAAGTATGGCTTCCCCTCTTCCTTCTCCCATACAATGCGGCATAAATGCAGGGTTTTCAACCCCCGTGACATTGCAATTGCTTTCCTGAAGCTCTCTGGTCGAATAGCGAATTCATCTCTTAATACATCATCGTAAGACCCGTCTCGGCTTCCAAGTCCCGGCCCAGCCAGATTGATTACATAGTGCTCCCGCGGTGCTCCATACTCTTCCAATAGGGATGGGATCTTGCGTAATTCTTTTTCACGATCATGATAAAAAGCCATTCTGCAATTAAAAACGAAGTCCATCGGGTCTTCACTTATAAGCTTTGTCAGAAATTCAGATGCTACGCGGCTGAACTTCTTTGCAGTGACAGCCAAATAGACGCAGTTTCTCTGCACGTCCCTTTTGTCTTTGACCATATTCTCATTTGTAACAACATGCTGAAATTGCTCTTCAAACCATTCAAGCGCCTCTCGATCTTCACCATTATGCTTGATTAATAAAGCAGCGATATATGGCTGTAAAGCACTATCTAGGTCTGGGTAAATCTCGTGCAGCAGATCTGGCTTTCGTTGCGCCAAGAGTTCTACAAATTCCAAGGCGTACGACTCCGGATTTCCACGGTAATCGAAAAATTTGCACTTGGCTAACATCCATACCCAAACCAATGTGTAGGGTACATCATAGTTGCTTACAAGCCGTAAACATCCCCTTCGCCATAAGGCATCCTCCATATTAAAATCGATACTAGATTCCAGAAAGCTGTCCCTTCCTGCGTGTATGAGAATCGATAGATACCTCCCAATCATAACCGGGTCCACATTCTTCTTCCTAAACATGGCAAACAAAGCCCATGATTTTCGGCGCTGCTCCCGCTGCAGCGATTTGAAGTCTACAAGGGGTAATCTTTCCTTTAGATCAGCTTCTAAGAGGTTCCCTTCTAAGTAGGCTAAACAGCTTTGTATTTCGCTATCAGAGAATCCTGCGGTTTGCCAAACATCTGTCGTTTCGTTTAGATACATGTATATAGTCAAAGTGACTCCCCTTTTATCAGCTAAAATAAAGCGAAGGAGCAACTGCTGAGGCAGATTTGCTCCTTCGTATAGACAACAATTAAAAAACAAAAGTTGACCGCATTTTCTTCTCCATCATGGCTTTAATCTCATGCACCAATTGAATCGAAGCTTCGATTTCAACTTTTCGCGTGGAGACACTCTCCACACTGCACCCGATAGGAATCCCTTTTTCTAGGCCGAATTCGAAAATTTCTTCGAAAATTTGTTGCGATACCGCTACGGATTTGTCTAAAACATCATGCGAGAATTTCAAATCGTTTTCCAACCATTTCGGTATGCTGATCCCTAGCCATTTCATAAATTCTAGGGTCTTGGTAGATCCACAAGGTGCAATATTCATTAATATCGGCACCATGTCTAATTTATTTTCTTTACAATGATAATAATAATCCGATAAGAAATTCTTCGACGCTTCAACATTATAAGTTGCTTGAGAAATGAAAAAACGACTTCCACTCGCTATTTTGCTAATCATTCTAAGATGCTCATCATCTTTTTTCATGTGTCTTTCTGGGATGACGACTGCACCTAAAGTAAGATTATCATTTAGCTTTTTACTTAACTCATAAGCTTCTGGAAGCCCCATACTTACTTCTTGCTTACTGGACGACGCACCGACAAACACGGAAAAGCGATCTTTATCAAGATCAGATTGAATCCATTCAGACAATTGCTCCTCTGTATATTTACCAACACAGCGATAAATAATTTTCGGGATATTTAACGTGGTTAAATACTCCTCACTGTATGTAGTTGGATCAACCGTTTGCAAATAAGGAAAAGGCCGATCTTGATCTATGCGATCACTTTCCTCCTGCACATCATAGAGAATTAAGCCATCTATTTGAAGCTTCTGAAGCCGCTCACATTGTTTTTGTGAAATCTCAATCATTTTGTCAAGCGATTGTGTTTCCTTAGGCGGTGTCATACCGTAGGTGATGATACCTGGTTCTCTTCTAAGTATTTTGTCTTTTAACATCAGCTTCACAACCTTATCTTCCTAATTCCCGAAAAATATAATTCACAGTAAACTACTCGGTATTTAATATTTCGACCCCAATTAGCTAATTCCTTTTCAAATCGATACCGTTACTATTGGAATTTTTTTCTCATAAAAGTTAAACTTACCGCAAACTGCTTCTCCGGATCATGAACGGTACACTCCGCAGAAATCATACCTTTATAGTCTGACGCTTTCAATGCAGATACAAATTGATCATAGGGATACTGTCCTCTCCCCGGCGACAACCATCCGGTATCGGCAAGATGGATATGTTGAAGCCAATCTTTATTTTCGCTAAATGTAGATAGCTGTTCCTGCTCTTCTTTCATATGATAGAAATCTGCCAAAACACGAATCGTAGGATGATTGACCTGTTTGGCAAACTGGACAGCCTCCGAAACGGTGTTAATGATGTTGGATTCCTTTTAATTCAATGGCTCTATGGCCAACGAAACACCAGTACCTTGAAACTCTTCACCGATCAGGGCTAGTAGCTGGAGAAGTTGCTGCTCTGCGCGATTTCGTTTCCAACCATCCGGAATATGGCGTGCTTTCCCACTGCCTAGAACAGCCGCTCGGGCTCGGATCTTATTTAAAGCGTTTGCAGCTTTGTGGACATAACGTCTGTGTCGTTCCTCATCGGCTTCTGTACCAACCACTTTCAAGTCTCCCGGAAAAAATATACTGAACGCCTGCACGGGGAGCGGACAGTTCATGTACAAGGGAAGCTTGGCGCCCAAATCCGCCTCATCCTCTAAATTTAATGATACAAGCGCGCATTCTATATAGTCGAAGCCCAGTCGTTGAAGTCTTTCAGCCTCTTTATAACAAAATATCCCATCGATTTATATCGAGAATTTATCCACTTCCACGAAAAGAAGAGCTGCCAATAGGCCAATGTCATTTAGTTTACACTCAAAAACTAGGATGAGAATAGAATTGTAATCTGAAACGGCATGGGATAAGCCCTGTGCCGTTTGTTTTTTTTGGCAAGCAAGAACAAACGCGCACAGCAAACAAAGCGGATGGAATATCCGCTTAAAAAATGTTCAAATGAGCCGAATTATGCTACTCTGTAGACGAAGCTAACAGCTGATTTATATCGGATTTTGCGCGTATTCTGCTGTCCTGGGCGGATGGGTCGAATTGGCAAAATGTTTTTGCGAATCAGTGCTTCAACATCGGGTGGGGGTTCATCGCCCCTTGAGCGTAGGAGATGTCTACAAACATGAACGGCAACCGTGAAATTAACTTGATAGTGGTGCCGTTTATCCATTTGGGAAATGACGACGTGAGAGGTCATCATTTCAACAAAATTGTACATGATCAATCTTGCGAAAATCTCTTGGGTGATGGACTCTTGTTTCTTTGCGTGAAAACTCGTTAACCCGACGGTGTATTTCAACGCTCTGAAAGAGGTTTCAATGCCCCAGCGCATGTTATAAATGGACTTGAGCTCCTCGGGTGGGAAATCATCAGCAGAAAGATTCGTAATAACGGTTTCATAAGCTCCACTCGGCAGGGTGAGACGAACAACCCGAAAGGAAATCGGGTGAAAAAAGTTCTCATGCAAATCTAAAAAATCAAAGGTAGAAGAGGAAGGGACGTACTTGTAAATCTCAGGATGAGCCTTGATCTCTTTTGTTTGTTTTTTGGTGAGTGTCAGATGAATGTTTCGATCAAATTCTCCGCCAGAGGGCAAACACAAGCCCGAAAGAATACCACTCGAATCCAAATCCTTTACCCGTATGACATAGTTCCATCCTTTGCGTTCAATGTGCGCGAAATTATTGTAACTTTCATAACCTCGATCGGCAATAACAATGGTTTTGCCTTTGATGGGGGAACGGTCGACCATAGCAGCCAGAGCCCTTCCCTCGTTACGCAACCTTCGTGGCTGAACATTGGCATCTAAGTACAGTCTGTTGCAGAGGTCATAGGCTGCGTTCAAATGCAGAAGGTTATAGCCTTTCGTGTTGGGTTGGCTTTGACAGTAGGTGTCTCTATCCGCAGGGGCCGTTGCGATATGCAAATCCGAACCGTCAATGGCAATTAATCGATACCCTCGGTAGTTCTTGATATCCGTATGCGATTGCGTAAATTTGTGAAACAAGCATTCCACAGCAGACGGCAGGATTTTATTTCTCTGCTGGACAAAAGCAGAAGTGGTTGCGGTATTTACGTCATAGCCTTGTGATTCCAAGATCTCCTTGTATATGCTGTTGCCACCCATGGAGATTAGGAGTTGCATGACCGTTTCAAAGGGAAGCTTTTTCTTTCGTGTAAAATCTTTTTCAGGATTTTTGACATAAGGTGCTGGTGTGGCTGACATTTCTCGTATAAAGGATGTCAGTGTTTGTTTTAGCGAATTTGCGTACTCATTCATTGGCGTAACCTCCTCGTTTTTCAAGGGGCTTCGCCACACATTTATACGTACTTGTCAAGTCTTACTTCTCTTTTTCGTGCAAAAAAAAGAGCGGGCTATCTTTTCGATAACCTGCTCTTTTTCTTGATATTTGGACCCGCGCCTTAACTTAATGACATTGGCCAATAGGCAACCCATCTTTTCCTCTAGCAAACATGTATATGTTTATTGTGCATTCAAATCCGCTTGTGAAATGCCCACAATCGTTCCACTCGGATCCGTAAAATAAGCAAGGTAGCCCATTCCTGGCATACTCATTTTCGGAACGACAATGGTTCCTCCATTCCCAGTAACAGATGCTAAAAAATCATCGATCGAAGTCACTTCAATGGAATTAATGGTCCGAGTCGTACCATCAGGAGATTTCATTAATCCCCCATTAATCCCTGGTTCTTCGCTGCTTCCTGTCTTAATAAACCAATAGTCTTGAGGTCCTGGAAACTTGGTGAATTCCCAATTAAAAGTTCGTGTATAGAATTCAATGAGTTGATCTGGTTCAGCTGCTTGCATTTCAAATCGCAATATCCTGCCCATAGCATCTCCTCCTTTTCTCTCATTATATCGAACGAACATTCGCATTGCAATTTAAGCCGCCACGTCTCTTCGCGTGAACATAAGCCAAGAAATCAAATTAAATGCAAGGAAGTAGACAGCAAGCACTCCTATGGAGAACGAAAGCGTCATGCCAGACTGATAAGGTCTCCCACTCAGATACTGGGTGAGATCGGTATTCGCAAATAGTAGGTACTTGCTCCAATCGAACCGTTGCAGCGCCTCCAGCAGAATATTGCCTCCAAACAGGGCGACGATGGAGAACGCAATGGCCATTGTGCTGCTGCGGAAAGCGGACGAGATCATAAAGGCCATAGTGACATACAGGATCGTGGATATCCCATTAAGTAGATACGTTTTCCACAGGTTGAGGAGCATATTCTTCTCTACGATATACCCATCATACGTAACTTCAATCAATGGCAGATTCAGATCTCTAATGCCGTATAAGATACCGTTCACCGTGACGGATACGACAAAAAGCGTAAGCAACAAAAGCATGCCGAACATCAACGAAGAGATATATTTGGCTATGAGAATCTTAAGGCGACTAGCCGGCCGGATAAGTAGCAGCTTGATCGTGCCTGACGAGAATTCGCCTGCAAGGATGTCTCCTGCGATGATAATAGTGAACACGGTAATCACAAGCATCATAGAAGCCGAACCGTTTATGCCATCCCACATTGTGCCATCCGGCGTGGGTATACTTTTCTCCAGGTGATAGTCGATGAGTGCTATCCGCTGTCGGTTATATGTGCGGCTTTCTTCAGCTAGGTCGGGTTTCGTCAAAAGCTCGTTTCGATGCTCTTTTTCCTGCTGCAGCTCCGTTCGCCAGCCTTCGCCTTGCGATTGTTTTCCATCAGTATTCCATTCTATGATATTGACAAAAAGTACCAATGCGATCATAAATCCGACCAGAATCCACGTTCGCACCCGTCGATAAATCTTCATATTTTCATTGCGCACAAGATTAAACAAGCTGCTTCACCCCCGTTATTTCTAGGAAACGATCTTCCAATGATAGGCGAACCATCTGGACGCCATAGATGCGAATTTGCTGCTGCATCAGTCGCGACAAAATTTCTGGAACCTGTTCCCGATCAGCCGTGACCTCGACATGCCCCTCCTCGGTGAGATTGACCCCCTGGATTCCATCCATTTGCCTCAATGCCTCCAACGCCAGTTCTGACGGCTGCGCTTCAATTCGATACGTTTGAATCTGTTCGTTCCCCTGAGTAAAATGCTCTATAGGCTTCACATCGATCAGCTTGCCCTGTTGAAGGATCGCGATCCGGTCACACATAAGCTCCATCTCGGACAAAAGATGACTGGAGACAATAACGGTGATTCCTTCGTTGCGGGTCAATTGTCGCAAATAATCGCGCAACTCGCGAATCCCCGCTGGGTCCAGACCGTTCGTCGGTTCATCCAGAATCAACAGGGACGGCCGGTGCAGCAGCGCCTGAGCGACCCCGAGACGCTGACGCATGCCGAGAGAGTACTTTTTGACTTTGTCGTGAATACGATCCTCCAGCTTAACCAGCTTAACCACTTCGTCGATTCTTTCTTTCGTCACACCCGGCACCATGCGGGCGAAATGAACGAGATTCAAATATCCGCTCAAATACTTATACATTTCCGGATTTTCAACGATGGCTCCGACATGTCGGATCGCTTGCTCGAATTCGGTTTTGATATTTTTACCTTTGATCAAGATCTGTCCCTTGGTGGTCGACATCAGTCCGACGATCATGCGGATGGTCGTTGTTTTGCCGGATCCGTTCGGGCCAAGGAAGCCGAAAATTTCGCCTTGCGGCACATCAAACGTAAGATCGTCGATGATTGTGGTTCGGCCGATCCGTTTCGTCACATTTTGCAAACTGATGATAGGTTCGCTGCTCATACACGGCTTCATTCCTTTACCTAGTTTTTGTTCCTTAAAATGAACACATTAAGTTAATAGCATATTGAATTTATCATATTATTTATTGATTTACAATAAAAAAATGTTGTTACATTAATATTTATAACAACTAACCAATAGCAGAACAGGCTATCTTTCATGCGTCAGCCTGCTAAACCACTAATCTTATACATTCTACTATGTCTAAAAAGCCACTCCAGGGAGTGGCTTTCCGTTGTATACTGATGTGAAACTTGTGGTCAAACAGCACGCTTCACTTTGTGATTAGTTTTTTATAACCGCACCATTCTGCTCTCACCTGAAAAAAGTTCTAATTCTTTTGTAATTGTTTCTCTCATTTTAGTCCCACAATTCTCACTACAAAGTGCAAAGATCCCATCCTGTCCATTTCTTTTTGCTTCTGAATCGTCTGCCACAACTATAAAAGGTACACTTGTATTTGTCGCTTATCCTTTTCTAATAAGTCTTGGAGTTCAAGGATGTATTACGTACTTATTATTAAGGCTATGTTAATTTTTATTGTTGAAATTGTAGGATGAAAACAGCGATACCACATGAACGTATCGCTGTTCACTCCATTCACTCCATGCTATCTATATCTAATCGAATACTGTTGACTACACTGCCAAATAACCAAAATTCCAAAGTCTGATGCTTTGTTTTATCTATGTAACCAATAACATTAGCACCTTGTTCATCCCTTTTATAATAGTTTTTACCATATGCGGACAATACATCGGACTTAGAGCTGCCAATACCGATTCCTTTTGTAGTTTTTATATCATTGCTTGAATTTGCATGCCAAATTCGTATGATTTTATCATCGTTATGTTTTGTGGCAATTGTCAGACCGTTCTCGTATGAATAGTAATCATAATTGACATGATTATTTTGAGGAGTTGGCGGAGGAGTAATAGCTATTATGCTTTGATTCAGAGCGAAATTTCCTATTTTTTCATCAGAAAGAGAAGCGCTATTTGTCCAAAAATAATGGGAATGCCTTGGTCCAAACATCAGATAGAAGTTAAATGCCCCATACGTCAGCAGTATTATTACTAAAACAGTAATCCCAAGCAAGATTCTCTTATTCAACTTCAATGATTTACGAATCAAGAAATTTCATACCTCCATAATACGAAGTGAACGATTAGTTTCCGTTCCGTTATATATGCAAGAAATTACTAACATATTTTTCGTATTCGCCTTCGTATTCCTTGCTGTCTAAATAACGAAACCATGCCAGATAATGTTGTAAATACTTCGTTGCAACGCCATTAAATCTGCCTATCCACCGTTTCAATCGACTATGATAACTGTTTACATTTTGAATGTGGTAAACGCCTTTAACATGCTGTTTCCCATCTGACTTGAAACGGTAGTGGGCTAAACCTTTCGTATTAGCATAGGAACTGAATGCCCTCCATGAATCGGTACAAAGTACGTTTGACTCAGTTAAATGACAGCCGATAGCTTTATCCAGTTCGGTTGTCCGAATACGTCCCCGTCCAAGAACGCTAGAGAAAGTCATCTTCTGACGGTCACGAGCAACCAATACACATACCTGTTCGTTACTGATGCCACGATATTTAGCTTTGCCACCACGTTTACGGGACTTACGTTCAGCAATATTCCTTTTTCCCTTTTCAGAGAACAAGAAATAGGTCTCATCCATTTCGACGATGCCCTGGAACGTTTCGGTTGGAATTTGTTTCAGAGCAGCAAGAATTTTATGCCGCCAGTAAAACAGGGTTACATAAGTTACCTCATCATGCAACAACTCGGCACATTTCCGTAATGAAAAGCCCTCAATCATACATTCAATGAATCGAACCCAAAGATGAGGTCTTCTTGTTCGTTGTAGTGGTGTATTGGTCAAATCGTTAAAGGTTTGACGACAGGATTTACAGAGGTAGCGCTGCCGCTTTACCTCTCCTGAACGAGTTTTAATAACATATTTTCCAAATCGCACAACAGTATGGTTGTCGCAATATGGACAAACAAGCCCTTCTTTATGCTTTTGCTCCTGGATTTCATCAATCGCACGAATCGGAGCCGAAATCCCTTTTATTCGGGACTGTAAAAAGTATATGAGTTCTTGTTTGCCGTTTTCATCTAAAGCACCTGCGAGTTTCTTCAAAACCTTCAAATTCATAGGTGAAATCACTCCGAATCATGATTATAGAACGTTTGTTTGTAAATAATCAAATTTCAACATTAAGAGTTAACATAGCCATTATTAAAGTAAGCAACATGATTAATTACTGACATTATCACAATTATAATGAACATAAAAAAGGAAACAGGATCTCCTCCCATTCCTAATTCATCAGAAAGAATACCTATTTGAAAAGTCATAAAAGTAGATACGGCTGAACTAATAAATGAGATACTTATTATCGTAAATCCATTAATTAGCTTAGACCGATTTTTCTGGTAAATAACGATTAACAATGAAATGGCTAGAATAATGATAAAGAACATATAAATTGGTCTAAAATTATTAAAGATAAGATCATTATCCATAATTTCCACCCCTATTATTTATTTCTACGGTGTTTACTGATCATCACTATACCGATCGTCAGTATTAGGGAGAAAATAAAGATTGCCATAATGACAGACCACATAGGCATATGGAACTGTTTTGAACTATCCTCCACAACTTGAGGAACTTCTTTATTTAATACGATGGTATCAAGATTAGTACCTTTCATTGCTTCTTCTCGTGCAGTATCCCAAGGACCGGTACGCCCGCATAAGTTAGTTATTATCTTCCCATCCCGCTGGCTTCCAAAAACTAAATAATCGATACCTTTCGTATAGGGATCCCATCCATTATCATAAATCTCAACTATTTGATCATCTATTCCCTTCCAAGCTACCTCAACTTGAAAAATAGTTAGCCCTCCACTTTTAATCTCAATTGCTTTTCCCTTGAAAACAACGGAACTTTGCTCGATCTCTTGTTTCGCTGGTTGTGGCGGCGCACAGGATAATGCTTCTGCACTTGGCACGATGTATAAAGCAAATCCAAGCATAGCAAGTATTACAATCCCAAAAAGTTTTTTCATAAACCCACCTCAATGTTATTAGTTTCAGTCCGACCCAGAGCGTTTGTATTATTTTCAATATATGCTCTTGAGAAACCACTACAAAGTTGCCGGAGACATGAAGAACGAATACCACATATTCGTCATGAAAACATCAAGTACAACGAAGTAGAACATCTCCAAACCAACATTCCGTTCGGATAATCCTTTTCTCCATAAACGGGTCGAAAGATAAGAAATCAGAGCAAATAAGAGAAGTATAATCAAACTAGCCCAAACCGATTGCAAGAAATCGGGCATCACCTGGAGAGCGATCGTCTTCCGGTAATCTCCGATAAATAACGCCTTTACCGCTAGATACATCGCGAGTGATATCCCGAAGTGCCGCTTGGCGTGCTCATCATAATGGTATTGCCAGAATACACTGATGACAACTAAATACAGGCCGGGTAATAGGATCCATTTTAAACTAATAAGCGAGATAAGTATGCCAATCCCCCAAAACAGCGGTAGATTCCCTGCAGCATGTTGTAAGTCCTCTGCACGAATGCTGTTCATTCGCTCCTGATAGGGAAGCTGATCTGTGGCGTAGTAAACACGAAACGATTCGGCATTCACGGCATCCAACCAAATGGATAATGAGCTCCCGTTGTTCGAGACAAAGTTCGGATAGGTAGCGAATCCACCGAATTGACTAATCCTAGTGGCGTCGAGCATTTTACCATCCTTAAAGCCAACCTTGTACACCTCTTGACTCGTTTGACGCCTATTCTTCTCATACACCGACGATACCACAAGCGTTATTTCACCAGTAGATGAATGCGTAAATGTAGGATGTAAAATCGTATCGGAATCGATCCCCTGAGATACAGGAATGTTAAGGATTTCATCTTGCACCTTATCCGGTTGATTAGATGGGAAAGTGATCATGTGCAAGGAACTTTTCCCCGATTTACGTGAACTGGTGGTATACACCGTCATCAAAGAAGAACCGTCTACCCCAAGCGCCATATCATCCAAACTACTCGTTGCATTATCCATGTCCTTTAGTTTGTTATGCACAAGTGGCTTCCAAGTTTCAGACACTAGCTTAGCATAGTGAAACGATTCGTTACCGTCTTTATTTATTGCGTAAACAAGGGAAAGGCTGCCGCCAGAAGTATCCATTACACCTTGGATATGCTTCATATTAGCGATATCAAGCTTGGACCAACTCAGCTTTTCATTCGGATGAAATTTGCCTACATAGAGCGTTGATTCATTGTAAGCCAGCAGTATGATTTCCCCTTTGGAATCCCTCACTGTTTGAAAATTGGTTATGTCGTTTTCAATAAGTGCGTTTTTCGTAGTCCATGTACCGCTCTTCCACTCACTCGCAAATAGTTTATTGTCGTCCCCGACCCAGATGATATGGTCGCTATCAATCAGCCTATAGGAATGGAACGCACCCGCATCTGGTAAGGGACGAGTCTCATTGCTATTACGCCCTTCTTTATCAATCGTGACAAATTCGAGCGATTTCCCTGCCAGATACGTAAAGCTGCTCTCGCCAATCATTTGCACAGGTTCACCATACGTAGCTAACTGCGTTAATTCCATTGCCCGGCCGAAAGGTTCGGGATACGGCTTCACATTTTCATTAGCCAGCATGTAGGTTTGAATCAAACCGATGACTAGAAGTGCTGCTAGAAACGGCACATACGTATATAGCTTCCATCTTGCTTTTTTCACTTCATTACCTCCAAAACTGACTGACCTACGGTGCAAACATTTATTCTTCAATTTCAAAAATAGAATCAACAATAATCGGCAGGTTATCTCTGACCGATACAGCCCCGAATACGGATCTCGCATGCATCCCTTTATCTCCGAAAACATCCAACATGACATCCGAGCATCCATTCAACACTTTGTGATGCTCCTCAAATTCGGGAACTGCATTAACAAAACCTTGTAGTTTAACTACTTGTTTAATTCGATCCAGTGAACCTACAGCAGATTGCAGAACAGCGAGAATTTCGATACCGGCTAGTCTAGCAAATTGATATCCTTCTTGCGTTGTATAATCCCTACCTAGTTTCCCTTTTGGATTGCCGGCCGGCCCCTTCCCTGAGACGAACAATAGACCGTTTACTTTCACATAATTGGCATATTTCGCAGCTGGTTCACTTGCCACCGGAAGTACGATTCCTAGTTCTTCTAACCTTTGAGCCATGGTTTGTTCTGACATATGGAATCCCCCTCAATGTAATAACCCAGATTGTAGTAATTCACATCATTAGACGAAACCAACACGGATAAGTTTCAGCCCATTTCCCTTTTATTTACACGAATTCATCGGACTGGTTAAAATGACAGGTCCCAGCCTCCCCGTTCTCGTATTCGAAAGTCGGACCTCCATCGTGCTATTCGTTAAATCAGCCGTAATATCATCAATTCTTCCTGCCCATGTGGGGCCATTTTCCTGAGTCGTAGGGTACAGCTTGAAGCGCCAACTAATCTCATTTTGAATATAAGCAAAACCTTCATACGCATCATAATCGCCAATTGAAAATGGCACAGGTAAGTGATTCGCATGCATGCTGATACTGGTTCGAGGAAAGCTTGGTGTTAGTTTCACTTTGTAAACGAGCGCTGCACCTCTCGCATTACCATTGTCATCATTTACTGGGTTAAGGACGGCACTACATGGCATTGGTACTTCAGCTTCACCTTGACCTGGACGAATCAGGACACTTCCCACAATCAACACAACCACAATACTTTTCTTCATATGAATCCCTCCAAAAATGTATTGTGGTTATTTTTCCCATTTCCCCGATTACTATGATGTTTGTGAGAAAAAGCCACCTCGCGGCGGCTGTAAGCAATCAAACTGTAGCTATCGCTGAAAAACTTGTTCGCGTCTTGGCCCGACAGAAACCGTTGAAATCTTCACGCCAATTGCGGATTCCACGAAATTGATGTAGGCTTTCGCTGCTTCTGGAAGCTCCTCCATACATTTAACCTGAGAGATATCGCATTTCCAACCTGGCATTCGTAATAAAACAGGCTTCGCCGAATCCATCAACGCGGTGACTGGAAACCGATCAACAATTGTCCCGTCCGCCAATTCATATCCGACACAAACAGGTATTTCATCCAAGTAGCCTAACACATCTAGATTTGTTAAAACGACACTTGTCGCGCCCTGTATCATGCAGCCGTATCTGGTGGCAATCGCATCAAACCACCCCATTCGTCTAGGACGCTTCGTGTTTACGCCATATTCACCGGCATCGCCGCCGCGGCGACGTAATTCCTCAGCCTCGCTGCCTTCCAGCTCCGATACGAAGGGCCCTGCGCCAACACAGCTCGAATAGGCTTTAACAATCGCGATCACGTTGGTAATCGCATAGGCAGGTAGTCCTGCTCCGACAGGAGCAAAACCTGCAAGTGTCGAAGACGACGTCGAATACGGATAAATACCATGATCCGGATCACGCAGTGCACCAAGCTGGCCCTCCACCAATATGGGCTCACCATTTGCATTCGCATTTTGGAGTAGCGTCGTTGTATCGCATACGTATGGAGCTATCCGTTTAGCCATGCTCAACAGTTGCGCCATGAGTTCATCCGATTGGATGGCTGGATGTCCATATAGATGCGTGAGTAACACATTTTTCGCCGTGAGCAAATGTTCGAGTCGTTCCTGTAACCGAGTTTGGTCAAATAAATCGGCCACCTGAATACCTAGCTTCGCGTATTTGTCCGCGTAAAATGGTGCGATTCCGCGCTTGGTTGAGCCATAACTGCGCGCGCCAAGCCGTGCTTCTTCGAGTTCGTCGAAGAGTTGATGTACCGACAATACCACTTGCGCCCGCTCAGAAATGTACAACTTAAGCTTAGGTACACCTCTTGCTTCAAGTTCATCTAATTCGCTTAGCAATATATCAACATCGAGTGCCGTTCCTGGCCCTATCACGTTCGTTACATGAGAATAAAACACGCCGGAAGGCAGCATTCGCAACGCGAATTTACCGTAATCATTAATGATCGTATGCCCAGCATTACTTCCCCCTTGGTACCGAACAACGAAAGATGATTGTGCAGCTAATACATCTACTGCCTTATCTAGAGGCTTTCCACGAACAACATCCGGGTGTGCGAATCCGCGTTACGAATCGTACGACGCCCGAAACCTTGGCATTGCTCAAGGAGGGAAAAATCGATTTTGGTATCGTTAGCCTCCCCGCCTCGGACAAGCAAATCGATTTCCGAGAAAGCTCAACGATTCAAGACTGTCTTGTAGGAGGCAAAGCTTTTGCTCATCTAGCAGGTAGACCGTTAGCACTTGATGATTTACATACATACCCGCTGCTATTATTGGAAAATGGGGCAAGCACGAGGCGCTATATCGATGACTTTACTGCCTCTAACGGTGTTACGCTCTCACCCGAGTTCGAGCTTGGCAGCATCGATCTTCTTGTGCAGTTTGCCAAGCGTGGGTTTGGACTCGCTTTAGTGATCGGTCATTATGTAGCCGAGGAACTCGCTGCTGGCGAGATCATCGAAATTCCACTAAACCCACCAATTCCTGCGCGTAAAATAGGGCTTGCCACACTTCGAGGTGTCCCGCTATCGGCGGCATCGAAGTCTTTTATGGCGTTGTTGCCTTAAAACTGAATACCTCACCTAACTTCTGAACCGGCACACTGAACAAGATAAGCACCGCTGCTAAACAATCCATCCAAGTCAGCCGTTCCCCTAATAAAACCACAATAAACACAAGCGTTACAAAAGGGGCAAAGAAGGTGAAACTTGCGATTAATGACGCAGATGAGTACTTCAATGCCCTGAAATACAGGAAGAATCCGAACACGATGTTGCTCAGACATAACCAGAATACGCCATAGAAGTCCGTCATTTGAAGCAACGTGCCATACGAATATACGAGCATCCCCACAATGGCCAATAGCCAGGCTACTAAGGTAATCACAAAGGTGCTTATTAGCATATCTTTCTTGTTTTTCTTCACGAGATTCGTAAACAGTCCCCAGCTCACTGCTGCAAATATCGCCAACAGATCTCCTTTTAGGTTTGAAAAATTGAAATTAGCGAAGTCACCCTTCGTAATCAATAGGATTGATCCCGTAAAACCCATGATGATCGAGAGAATTTTATATCGATTTAGCTTCTCTTTATGGATCGGAATGGCAAATACAACGATAAAAATGGGAAATAAATAATTTAACATAGATGCCTCTACGGCCGGTATGAGTTCAAGTGATTTTAAATAGAGGAAGTCATATAAGAACGTAAAAACACCACAGGTTAACACCAACATCCATTCTGAAAACCGCCATGAGAAGGAGATATTCCCACGCAATTTGACAACTAGAATGATTGAAAATATAACCACACCGATTCCGTACATATAAAATAAAATCTGATAGCTGTCTAATTGATTCAATACCAATTTACTAACCGCAGCTACTGATCCCCAGATCAACAGTAACATGGGCATGAGTACAAATGGGTTCTGAGACGCGTTTAATCTCTTTTCATTTTTCAACAAAATAACTTGCTCCTCAAGAACTTCTATTTTCCTTAGAAGCTCTAATCTTACTTGATTGCAAATGGTAAATTCAAGCGAACAGGCACATCTTCGAGGAAATTTACGAGCTTCAAATTGAAGTGGTACACGTTTAATTTAAAATAGAGCTGATCTTCGTCCTTCCATTCATTAGGAATGCCTTTTGCATCTAGTTTAGCTTTTATCTCTTGCATGTATGCCATGCTGCTTACGCCAAAAGTGACAACCATAGCGGCGGGTTGCAAAGCCATCATTGCTATCGGAATCCATTTGCGCTTCGTCGATGGAATCACGGCGTGAGCGGTTCCCCCAATCGCAAAGCTAAAGTTTTCAGACACTTTATCCAACTTGAAATCAAAGAGATGTACCATCAATTCTCTAAATTCAGCTACATCATCTACGGGAAAACCGATCTCTCTCAGGTATAAGATTTTCAGATCTCCTTGCGCCGGCAAAATACCTTCTCTGACATAAGGATGCGCGATCATCTCCAGTAAATTCCCATCCCCATCACGGAAATACACATTTCCCCCGGTTCCGAAGTGATCAATAATTCGCCCATCTGTCCATTTCAAAAGGGTAACACCAGACGCTCGAAGCTCACTCACGACATCATCAAATTCCGAACATGGCACTTCGAAAGCAAAATGCGCTGGATGTAGAGCTAATTTTGTTTCTCTAAATGTTAGTGTAAAAAATTCCGTCGGCTGGAAGCTAATCTCATTCTCAGATTCCGAGATCACTGGGAAATGTAGCTGGTCCTGATAAAATTGTTTCACACCTTGAATGGATACTGTAGGTAATTGCAATTGAGCAAAATGTGTAATCATGGTTTACCACATCCTCTCTGGAGTTTCTAACCTATGCCATACTACTTAGTATACATTCATGTTTAGAAAGTACAAATCAGTAATTATTATATTCCCTTCATATTCCACTGATATCCCCCGAATAATTACATGTTACGCTTAAGCTATATTGGAACTACAGGAGGGGATTCATATGCGTCTCGCGTTGTTTACCGACACTTTTGTTCCTCAAATGAACGGCGTTGCACTCACGCTTGGAAGATTTACGGACTATTTGAACCGGCGGGGCGTTGAACATCTTGTTTTTTCACCAAAAAGCACGGCTGACACGGTTTACTCAGATCCCATTCGCCCGATTACGAGCATCCCTTTTTTCCTATATCCCGAAGTCCGTTTGGCTTTACCAAGGCTTATTACCATACGCACAGAGCTTGAGCGTTTTCGCCCCGATTTGCTTCATTTAGCTACCCCCTTTAACCTTGGATTATGCGGACTTCACTATGCGCGCAAACATCATGTACCACATGTAGCCTCCTACCACACTCATTTTGATCGTTATCTTTCTTATTACCGAATGAAACCTGCGGTCCCCCTATATTGGAGCTATATCAATTGGTTTCATCAATCTTGTGATGCGACATTCGCTCCATCACAGGATACGATCTCTACCTTGCAAGAACATGGCATAGATCGCCTGTTGCTCTGGTCACGCGGGGTAGACTGCTCGTTATATACACCAGAAAAGAAAAGTAACGACGTTCGTGAACGATACGGGATTACAGCCCCTTATCTCTTCCTTTATGTAGGTCGAATTGCTCCTGAAAAAGACATCGACACCCTATCTGCCATTATGAAACACTTACCATATTCTGTGAAAGATCGTGTACACTGGCTCATAGTTGGAGACGGACCCCAGCTTCAAGAGCTGCGTGAGCAAGCACCGGCTAATGTGACGTTCGCAGGGTATCAAAGTGGCGAAGCACTTGCTCAGATTTATGCTTCTGCTGATCTCTTTGTCTTCCCTTCCAGTACCGAGACGTTTGGTAATGTCGTTCAAGAGGCTATGGCATCTGGACTCCCTGTTGTTGCTGCTAATAGCGGCGGTGTGCGTGAAATGGTGCTCCCAGGGGAAACCGGCGTATTATGTACACCTCGTAAGTCGGAATCTTTTATTCGTGAAATCTGCGCTTTGGTCGATGACAATGATCGTATGACTAGCTTCCGTGCCGAAGCACGACAGTTCGCTCTTGGTCGATCGTGGGACACCATTTTTGATCAATTGCTTCATGATTATGAGCAGATCATTGATTTTCGTCGTATGGGGAAGAAATCTGGATTCTACACGGCTTAAGGGGGACTACACATGCGATTAACGATTATTGGAACGGGATATGTCGGATTGGTAGCAGCTGTTTGCTTTGCAAAGTTAGGACATTTCGTGACAGCGGTCGATCGGGAACATGTCATCCAAGACTTACAAGTCAATAAATTGAACATGTGGGAGACTGATCTGCAAGAAATGCTTAAAACATGCCGCAGCGAAGGTTATTTGTTTTTTGACACCCATATAGCAAGAGCTTCCGCCGGAGCTGATGCGCTTATGATCGCTGTTGGAACCCCTACGCGTGCGGATGGTCAAACCGATCTTAGTCATGTCGAAGATGTGGTTGCTCATTTGATGTCAGCTGGCGTCTGTCCTCCTCTTGTGATTATGAAGAGTACGGTTCCCATAGGTACTTGCGATGCGCTTGAACAAAGTTTAATGGCTGTTGGTATCCAATCTGAAGTCGCATTTAACCCAGAATTTTTACGTCAAGGCAGTGCAATTAACGACTTTATGTACCCCGATCGAATCGTTTTCGGGTGCCGGACGCACCAAGCAGAAGCAGCGCTTCGCCAATTATACAAAGGGATTACTGCCCCTATTCAAGTCTGTGATCGACGCAGCGCCGAGCTAATCAAATATGCATCCAATGCATTTCTTGCGATGAAGATATCATTTGCCAATATGATGTCTGATGTTTGTGAAGGGTATGACGCGGATATTCGCGAGGTTATGCATGGCGTTGGCATGGATCGACGCATTGGTCCTCACTTTTTGCAAGCAGGCATTGGGTATGGCGGATCTTGCTTCTCTAAAGATCTACAATCCCTGCTGACTTCCGGAAAAGCCATCGGACGTTCACTTCCCTTACTCGATGCGACAGCTCAAATCAATGCAGCACGAATCCCACAGATGATGGATAAGCTGATCTCATTATGGAGCAATCCTCAAGGAAAGCGGCTAGGCGTGCTTGGTATTTCCTTCAAACCGAATACGAATGATGTGCGTGATGCGCCATTTCTTACTTTGATACAGCTGTGTCATCGCTATGGTATTGATGTTCAGGCCTATGATCCAGTCGTTCAACAATTTTCGATGGAAGACGTTACAGTGATGGATTCTGCTTATGAAGTTTCTGCAGGCGCTGATGCCCTCATTATTATGACGGAATGGCCGGTGTTCGCTGAATTGGATTGGGTTTACATGGTTGAATTGATGCAACAGCCTATTATCATTGACGGACGCAATGTCTTATCGGAACAGGTGGTATCGCAGTTGATGACGATTGAGGAAATGATCTATATCCCTGTGGGGAGAAATGTGGAAAGAGCTAAGAAGGCTATTTCGGCAGGCTTGTAAAAGAGGCTTAAAAAACGGCATCCATTGAAGCAATAAGCTCCTTGGCTGCCGTTTGGTTATTTGAAGTAAAGTCTAATCCATTATCTACGGTTTATTTACCCTGAACACCCGGATATATAAACCTGATCGCATGAGGAAAAGAAGCATTAAAATAACGATGTAAATGTAAGCCTTCGGGATCTGTTTCCAAACGAATACAGTCCCTTCCCCCAGGGATTTTCTCCGATAAAACCTCGTAGGTTTTCCTCGTGTTCGGGACCATGAATTGCTGTAATGTGGTCCTCCCTACCCCTTCTTGTTCCCCAACAAATAAATAGATGGTGGTGTATATACATAGATGGTGCGATTTGCATATTCAAGCGTATACAAATTTCCTAGCAACCCTATCAGCCCCGATTGTGTTTATGAATTTGATATTAGTGATAATCATTATCAATTCATTCATGGTAGCATAGGCATTTGCTTCTGTAAATAAAAGGATCTCACATCGGTATGACGGCTTGATTTAGAAAATGAATCAGATTAGTTGTGACGATTTGATTTCAAGCAAGATTCTCCGCGCTACAGCTTCTGGTTCAACCAAGTTACCTTCATCTTTTTGCTGTTTAAAGTATCTGGATAACTCGAAATCTGATTCTCGTGCTGTTTGTTGCATGCTCGTATCCATCATTCCCGGATCTATTGAAAACACCTGCACAGGATTCGCTTCCTTAGCTTGTTCTAGTTCCACACATTGTGTGAACATGGTCAATGCAGCTTTCGTAGAGCAATACATACTCATACTACTTGCGGGATACCGACCCGAGCCTGAAGATATGTTTACAATTACGCGTTTAGCAGCTAAATTCTTAGTTTCTTTAATGAAACAAGAAGTTAGTAAAATTGGCGCAGTCATATTGAGTTGAATTGACGTGAAAATTTCGTTTGGCGCACATTCTTGAATATTTTTAATCGGAGCTACGGTGGCCGCATTGTTAATGAGGGTTACAGTTTCAACCATTGTAGAATCCATGGATTCGATAATCTCTTGTAAGATCACTTGTATCGTCTCCACCTGTGAGAGGTCAGCAGCTATGAAATTATATGTAAATCTTAACTCGTGTGCATACTGTTGAATATCCTTGTTTAGCGTCCTTGATAAGCCAAATACTTGAGTATCCTCCGACAAAAGCTGTCGTGATAATTCTGCCCCGAGCCCACTTGAAGCTCCCGTAATGATGTAGATATGTTTCACCAAAATGATACCTCCTCCAAACCACCACGATCCACGCGGCAGCCTTGCTACATACGAATTTTAAAAACCGCTATCTCCGGTGAACACGCCAGGCGTATTGGAAGTCGCGAGGTTCCTAAACCACGGTTGATATACAATTGTCGTCGCTTATCTAATCGCTTAAGCCCGACAGGATAGTTCTTGAAAGCGCCAATCGTTTGCCCAAGTAGCCGAACCTGGCCCCCATGCGTATGTCCAACAAGCAGTAAGTCATACGGAAGTTGATGATGGAGTTCAGATTTAATAATGCTGGGGGAATGAGCAAGCATGATGACATAATCATATTCTTGTATTTCAGCTGCACATGTAGTCAGTCGTTCATACCCACTAAGCGAGTTATCAAAACCATAAATCAACCACTTCTTCTCGCCCATCTCGATCGGGTATTCACAGTTGGATAAGACTACCCTATTCGACGCTTGAATGGAGCTTAGGATATCCGAGTATTCTTGCTGCGAGTACATTTGCATACGGGATCGGACTCCCCCATAACGCTCATGATTTCCTGGCACAAAAAATTGATGCGGACACTCTATTCTACGAATTTCCTCTAGCACTTTATCCAGTTGAGACTTGCTAGAGACCAAGTCACCCGTGATCATCACAAGATCAGGTTTGACGTTATTTACCATTTTACTCAGAGATCCATTCATGAAATGGATTTGCCCATGCAGATCCGATATCTGAACAACAGTGAAACTCTTTTTCTTATCCGCATCGCCGAGATCATGATGTTCATATTTGACCCAGAAGGTGCTATAAACAAGAAATAGGGCTCCAAGCACGAGTATTACGAGTACACCGGTGATCACCATATGACGATAACAACCTCCTCTTATATGCTGAATACCTTCCTCGTCTATGTATACATGCAAATATACATCTTTTTCTCATCATTTTCCAATTTCACGAAAGTATCCTCTCAAGAAAACGAAAAAACCGCGCTGAGCGCGGTTCAACTAATTTCTCATCTTTTTAAAGTTTTTCGTTTAGTTTAATCCTCATCGAAATCTGTTTGCAACAATTGCTGTAGTCGCAAAAAGTTATCGTTCCAGAATTTCCCATAAAAGGCTACCCAATCCTGGATTTCCCTTAACGGAGCAGCCTGCAGTCGAAAGCGCGTTTCCCGACCAACCTTGCGATCGATGACAAGTCCAGCCTCTCTCAGTATCGTCAAATGCTTAGAAACCGCCGTTCTCCCCATTTCAAAATGAAGCGTGATTTCGTGGAGAGGTAATTCCTCGGCCTCGGCTAACAGATGAAGCAGCTTTCGCCGTGTTGGATCGGCTACTGCATCATACACATCTCGTGTTGGATTCTTCTCGATCAGAATCACCTCTCCCAACTCTCCATAATTTAATAGGAAACCTAATGGTGTCTAGTCATTATGCGATGCAAAGAGGTACCGTGTCAAGTTCACGCACAAAGCCAAAGCCAGCTGCAGAAGCAGCTGGCTCTCCTCTAAATCCATTTATTCGTAGCTTGCCCTATCAAGCTATCTTACTTAACATGTGCATACGGAGCCTTGTCCGATACAAGATTTAAGCGGATTCCATGCTCTAGATAAGCCTTCAGTCCGCATAAAACAATCGTAAAACCTTCCGTTGAATCAAGCGCTTGCTTAACGATTTCATTACCGTTGCCACTGAACCCCTTGTCCGTGATTGTCACGAAGGTTTCGTTGTCTGCTTGTGAGGTGAATGTCCACTCAACCAAAGTGCCCCAATTAACAAGAATTCGTTTGTTTCTCTCAATTTCTTCGACCTCAACTTCAACAGATGCCCCGTACATGGCCCAATCCCATTGAACCCGAGTTCCTGCTTCTAATCTTCCACTGCCGTGGGTGAACCAGAATTCCGCCGTAATCTCAGGGTCGATAAAAGCTTCAAATACCTCATGAACTGGTTTTCTAATCAGCATTTCTACCTTAACAACAGGATCTTGGATAAGTTCAGCCATCTTCCATGCCTCCATTACTTCATCTTCTTAAGTATAATAGCATAGGATTGAGGAACAAAAAATAAAAGCAGTTCCCACAGAAGCATTCTCCGGGAAACTGCTTTTTCTCCATTTACTTAAACAAAATGATGACCACAGGACGAACAGAACTTCGTGTCAGTTGCGACTACTTTACCACATACACATTCTTTTTCATTCCGAACCTCGGTGATTTTCTGTTCAATTTCGCTGATCTCTTGGTTGATTTGAGCTATGCCTTGGCAATAGTCCGAAACATTGGCTTCGATCTTTGTGAAATCCCCAGAAAGATGAGACGTATAGACCGATTCACCAATTAATTTATAGATTTTATCAATTTCTCTTTCTTTCGAAGAAATTTGAGTTTTGAATCGCGTAATCTCAACGGTTTGTTGTGCTTTCTTCGCTGCCTCTGATGCCCCTTGCTTGACTTTATCAAAAAAAGACATTCCCCTTCCACTCCCCGACCCTTAATATATTCGCTTCCTAACGAATCATATGCGAATATATCGTAAAGTAATACCGTTGTAGCTGCCGAGCAAGGACTTATTCTTGTGGAAAGAATAAACCGCTCGTATAGATCAAGCTAGTGTTGTATTAAACGGCTTGTGAAGAACTTACGACTGTATAATTCTGTGAAATCTCGGAAAAATTAACGTAGCCATAAAAATAACAATTTGCAAACCCTGATGAAGATAATCTCTCGTAGGAGGTGGATAGATGAAAAAAATATTTCATGCAGCAAGCTTGATCGTTGTTTTTTGTTTGATAGGTAGCGGTGTAGTTCAAGCCGCGCAACCTAAGGTTGATCAGCAAAATGAATTCGTCATGGAAAAAGTTTATGGCAACAAGGTCTTTCGTGATGTAAGCATTAAGAAGATCGCACCGAATCAATATGTTATAAAAGGCGAAGCAAGCGTTTATGAAGGAACAGTAAATTATGTGCTTTCAAATGGACAAACTGATTTGAAAAAAGCTTTCGTCACGGCAAGTCAAGGAGGTCCTGGGTGGGGAACTTTCGAAATTCAACTAGACACCACCACCACAACACCTAATGAAAAGCTTCATGTGATTTTGTTTGAAATCAATCAAGAAACGGGTCAACGAGTTAATGAATTGGTAGTACCTTTACCGTCAGGATAGACAACAAGGACATAGGAACATGTAGAGGCTCGCGCCATTTATCGGTTGAATTCATGCCGACAATAGCGCGAGCTTACTCATTTTGCGAAGCAAAGCCATCCGCCAAAAAGTCCAGTAAAATAGAAACGTGTTTAATGCGTAGCTCCCAAACTCATAAGTAATTGAACATTCTCATGTCGCTTCCAACCTATAGCAATATCAAGCGGCGTTTTATTATCTTTTGGAGTTTTCCTATGTATGTCAGCGCCATGGTGCACGAACATTTCTACAATGGCCGTGGAGTCGCATGCAGCAGCCCAATGTAAGAGTGTTCCGAGGAAATGAAACCCAGTAGGCATTGCATGTATCTTAGCTCCGCGTTCGAGAAGGTAAGCGACACTCTCAACTTTACCGTTGATCACGGCATAGACCATCGCTTGCTCTAACAATTCGTCCTTGTCAATCTCCGATTGAATTGCATGGTTAATCGGTTGCGTGTGTGCACTTGCGTTGGGGATTAATTGACCATCACTAAGAAAGTATTCCTGCATCAAATCGATCCGGCCCAGTCCCGCAGCGAACTCTAGGGTTACAGTCGCTCCTCGAATGACTAACATCTCGGCAACATCTTTACACCCGTAGAATAAAGCTTGTGCTAATGGTCGGAAATCATTATGTAAGCCATTTACAGAGGCACCTGAATCAATCAGAAACTCTGCCATGGCGACGTCATTCGAACTTACTGCCCATTGTAAGGGTGTCTCTCCCTTTGCAGGATCAATGGCTCGGGCATTAATGTCAGCACCCGCACCAATCAATACGCTCCCAGTTTCAATCTCTCTTGGAAAATTCCCCGGCCAATCACATAAGTGATTCAGCAAAGTCCTCCCTTGTAACGAGCGTACGTTTGCTAAATCGGGATATTCAGTCAGCAGGTACATGAGTTTCTCCACATCACCACTCTTTATTGCCTGAACAGCAATTGGAAAGACATCTGCCAATTCATGATTACTTGTAGTATCATCACAATTATTGGCCAAGCTAGCCACCTCACATTCAATCCTTGATTTTATTCTGAACGATATTGAGTACTTAGATAGGAACAATAGACTAGTAGCTAATTAATTTGTTTCACTTGTGTTCTTGCTAATATATCCCCAAACCTTCTTTGTGTGAGGAAAAGAAGTAATGCCTCAATTGGCCATAAAACAATGGTTATATTCCTTATTAGTAAACGATGTATACCAGGTGTAATACTTGCGTTATCTTTGTCCCTTACAGCTAATTTCAACACAATCTTTCCTATACTTCTTCCCTTATAAATGTCCTTTAGTACATAATAAATCATCCCAACAGCTAATATCTTATTAAAAGTTTCAAATGGCTTCATGTAATTAGAATCTGTTGGATAAATAATAGAATCCCAGTTTACTGCAAAAAATACTACGCCTATTATCAATGTTCCTATTAAATGATCAATCAAAAATGCTAATAATCTTCTTTTCATTTGTTATGTGCCTCTTTCTTCAAGTGTCCAACAGTTGCTAAAAGTTTCCTTAAATATAGTAAACAACTTCATTTATTGGCTCAAGTCTCCTAGCCCTAAAAAAGACCAACCCTCAAGATTATATAACCTCGAAGATCAGTCCTCCTTTTTTATTCTTACTTCCCTTTAATCTGCTCTTCCGCAAATGTATAAAATGCCAAAGCATCCTCTCCACTAGGGAAGCCAGCTTGAGCCATTTTATCGCTGCCGCCGCCTTTGCCATTGAAGCTTCCCAAATGGGCTTTGAAAAATGCTCCACAAGCATGCGAGTAATTCCCATTATGAGCAAATACAACTTTGTTCTCGGAAGTAGTCACGAACAGGATCGGCAAATCCGTCATCGAAGTTAACTTTGTCGCTAAACCCTGCATATCCTTCAGCGATCTATCCTCGAACTTGTGCGCTACGACTTCTTTACTTTCCGCTAAAAGCTCCTGCGCCAAATACACATCAAGCTTTTCTTTCAGCTCAGCTAACTCCGCCTGAACCTTCTTGTGCTCTTGCTCCCATTTCTCAATACGGTCCATGATTTCATCTTTACCTGTATTAAATTTGCCAGACAACACCCCAAGAATTCGGACATTATCATTAAATTCAGCGAGTGCTCGGAAACCGCACAGGAAATAAATTCGTGTATTTCCCTTCTGTTTTTCCGTTTTCAAAAGCTTAATCATCCCGATTTCACCCGTTGACGAGACATGTGTACCTCCGCATGCGTTATACTCCACGCCAGCCATCTCAACGATACGAATGTTCTTCGTCACCTTTGGCTGTTTGACAAGTGGCAGCTTCGATAGCTCTTCAGCGGTTACGAAATAACTGCTAATCGCACGATTCTCGTAAATCTTACGGTTCACCTCAGTCTCAATAACCGCCAATTTAGTCGGCTCAAAATCAAGCGTCTCCACATCGATCGTACAGTAATCTGTCCCGAGATGAAAGCTCACCGTATTAGCCTCATACAGATCTCGGCACACAGCCGAAAGCAGATGCTGTCCGCTATGCTGCTGCATATGGTCGAATCGGAGTTGCCAGTCGATTTTGCAATTCGCACTCGTTCCTTCTGGCATACGTTCCAGCTTGTGTAGAACTTCGTCCTCCTCCAGAAGAACGTCCAGGACAGGAATTCCGTTGATTTCACCTGCATCACAGGGCTGTCCACCCCCATGCGGGTAAAACGAAGTCTCCTCCAAGAGGACATAGATGCCATCTTCTCGTTCGAGCTTTTGGCTGAACGTTGTTTGCCATTCTTTCAGATAGGCGGATTCATAATATAGCTTTTTCGTCATGATGTTCGTTATCCTCTCAGTCCTAAACTAAATCTCAATATGCTCAGATACTCTCGCTTCCAGAATTTCAATTAATTCTTCATCCATGAATTGATAATCATCAGGAATATCCAGAATTATGATCTGCTTGCTAGCGATTTCCGTTTGAAATTTATCTTTTAATCTTCGCAAATGCTTCTTTTCCATCACAAAGATAAGATCTGCCCATCCAATATGGCCGTCAGTCACGCGAATTCTTGCGCCTTCTTCGGTGCCCGCTGATTT
This sequence comes from Paenibacillus sp. J22P143, assembly GCF_059692035.1. Classification (NCBI taxonomy): domain Bacteria; kingdom Bacillati; phylum Bacillota; class Bacilli; order Caryophanales; family Paenibacillaceae; genus Paenibacillus; species Paenibacillus sp. J22P143. Next base: position 34,807 of record NZ_JCAUAQ010000019.1, on the reverse strand, counting down.
CACCACGTAATCATTACGTTTATCAAATATTTTCTCAGCCGTTAAACTTCTCCATTTGTTTTTACTACAGATGAATAATAATTTCGTTTTAACCACTCCCGAATTAAGCTACACTCGAATTTATGGATAAATCTTTTCCCCATTTTCAAGCATCAAAATAAATTCCTGAATCCGCTTCACGCGTGTCTCTTGCTTCTTCGCAGTATGAATCCGGAATGTGATGGCATATTTATTTTGCCGATCCAGCGTATCGTAGAAGGCCTTGGCCTCGCTGCTTTTCTCTAATTCCAAAGCAAAATCGTCTGGGATGGTTGCATTACTTTGCGGTTCATAGGCATTCTCCCACTGCCCGTTTTTCTTAGCTGCTTCAATCGCCTTCAAGCCAGACGGCTTCATTCTCCCACTTGCAATCAGTAATTCAGCTTTCTCTTTATTCACTTTGGACCAAATGCTTCTGACACCGCGAGGCGTAAATCGTTGGAGATATGACTGCTCGTCCGCTTTTTCTTTCTGACTATCAATCCACCCGTAACACAATGCGCTCTCAAGCGCCTGATCGTACGAAACTGAAGTGATTCGAGCGCCTTTCTTCGCGATTTGCATGCGAATGCCAGGTGAAGTGCTATGATGAAGCGCAAGCCACTTTTCAAAAGCAAGCTGATCCTCAAAAAGAAGCTGCGGTAATTCGTTTTTTGGGTTCAAATGTTTCCCCTCCTAGTTGTCGTCAAAACCATTGTACACATCAATTATCGCTTATACCAAGTAAATTCATACGCTTTCATTATACCTTTAACTCGCTCTCCTCGCCTAGAAATCCTAAGATTTCTAGCGCCATTTTCAAAATAACACGATTATTCTCATACCCATTCAGATTGTGTAATGTCCAAGCTTCAGCCGCGTCGTGCCACTGGACACCTCGGATTTCCTCCGTTTGAGCTTTGAGATCTCCACTAACTGCCTCGACTAAAAAATAATGCGTTTCTTTCTCTACATGCCCAAACTCCAAATGTTCGAATTGATAATAATTGATGATAAGAGGTTGTATGATTTTACCCACAATGTTGGTTTCTTCTTTGATTTCTCGAAGAGCGGCATGCTCAATTGTCTCTCCTTCTTCCATTCGACCTTTTGCAAAAGCGAGTTTCCGATAACGATCCACAATAAGCAAAATTTGAACATCGTGGTCTATTTTACGGTAAACGACACCGCCGGCTGAGATTTCCTTTTTCGTCATACGTTCAATCTTCCTCCAGTCGAACGAAGCTCTTCTTCTCCATTTTACAAATAGTACCAACAAAAAAGCAACCAAAGCGATTAGCTTCGATTGCTCACATGTGATTACTTCGTTTCTTGCAGCCATAAAATGCTCGTTACACCACGCGGGTAATACTTGCTTCCCGTGATCTCGCCTGAAATGATTTGATCACTCCAGCTCCAGATCGACAGGGTCGGGTGCGTCAACCAAACAACATGGGCTGCATCCGCTGCAGCTCCCGTTTCATCCCAAGCCAATCCAAGGATTTCACGTGCTACGAATTGGCACAAATAAATTTTGCTTAACCAGGAGTTATTACTTGTTGAGGAAAGCTTCCAACCGCCATCCTCGAATAGGCATATGCCTTCGACAAGCACGACATCCAGGTGTTTCTTCAATGCTTCGATATAAAAGCCGTAACGACCATTTACGTCAAGCGCAGACTTATTGCCTGTGAAATAAGGGAATACCAGTCCTTCAATCGCGGGAATGATTTTGGAATCATTGCCTTCCCCGACAACGGCAGGAATGTAACCTTCTTCGGTGACGAATGACGTCACGGTTTGGGCGCACTTCATAGCTTGCTCGCTTGAAATAAGAGCCAGATCTTCTCTGCCATTTTGAGCAAAAATGGTTTCCATGGCCACATAAGCCGCCCAACATTTACCCGCCATATAAATATTGTTGCGTGATTGTCCGAGGGAGACGTCTAAGCTGTCATAGGTTGTGATTTCCGCTCCACCCATGGTGCGCGTGCTGTCCAGTGACATTAAACCATTACGCAGCTCCGGATTCGGATGATCACGATTGATCATGCTCGTTAAACATTTGTCAAAAATCGAGAGATTCGCTTGAAGCCATGCTTGATCATCGGTATGCGCCACATAGGTTGCTCCGCATAATGTCCAATTCACTAATTGCTCATGTGTCATATGCGAGAAGCAATCGTCCAAACCGTAAAGCTCATAAGCGGAATAACTTGGGCGAGAAAGGGTGTTAGCAACCCCCATATCATGCGTAAAGGAGATACCTCCCGAGTTTTCCGTAGTGTCGCCAGGGAAGCAAACCTTATCTTCATAGCTATAGCGTTTTACGAACATATCCAACTCATTACGTACCGTCCATGGATTCACAGCCAACTCATAAAATAACTGATCAACCGTCAAATCGAACGTGTTCATCATCCGATATTCGCCTTCATTGACGATCCAGAATGGCTCATCATCCATATCCAGAAGCTGCGTGTTACCATTGTAGCTGCGGATGGCATGCGCAAGCATGAATTTCTGATCAGCCGACAAGCGAGAGTTCTCTATTTTAATGTCTGAGCTTTGAGCAAGCGCAGCAAGCTTATCGAAATTGCCCAAAGCGTAATCAGCAACCGCTTCAATATTTTTGAATAAACGTGCGTACGTATAAGATGCATCACGACCCGCGGTAACGATGCCAGAACGATGAAAGCATATAGCGAACTGATACGTACGCTTCTGACCCGCAGGCGTATCTGCGAACAAGGCACCAACCGTACCAAGGCCGAATGTCAAGTTTTGGGCAATCTTCATCTTCAAAATATCTTCGATACTGAAATACATCCCTGAACGCACTTCAGGATCTCGGGAAACAATCGCCGTAATCCGACCTTGTCCCACTCCCGCGGCGCCTTCCATCGTATCATCCAACCTGCGCATAGCACTGTACGGATCTGTCCCTTGATACCCGAAGAAAACTCTTCTAGAAGACGTGCCTTTGGAATTATCAACGGTAATGGTAGCAAGAACGGCTGGGACGAGAGCTAAACGAAGCTCCTCATCACTTGCTGTTGTTGGATCTGGAACCGACTGTGCCGGTGAAATGAGACTAAATTCCAAATCGCCAGCTTTCCACGTATCGGTGCTGACTTTGAAATCTCTACGAATCTCTTCTTGTGCAAAAGGAAACAATAGCTTCTTCTTTTTCGGCTTCGGATCTGGATTCTCGATATCGTAGCGAAGGCTTTCGTCTTCATTCACCTGCTCGAAGAAAGGCAATGCGTCATAAGTGCCGCCTTGGATGGATTCGAGTCCAATATATATATTTTGCTTAGGCGGACGTGCTTGTTCTAAATCGAAGCCTCCGCTTTTGCCTGGAAATCCAAGTGTAAAGCTTGCAAATGCGCCAACGGGCGAATGGTGTGCGTTGAAAAATTGATTCTTCATAACAGGATGCTCCTCTCGGTCATTTGCCCTTATTATACAATGATCAAAACCTTGAACCCATGGGCAATACGATCTTTCATTTGGACAAAAGAAACATTTGATTTCTACCCTATTTAGATGAGATAGTAATCGTAACGAATCGATCATCACCTCTTCAAAGGAGCCTTCTACATGAAAGTCTTTCAACAAGAATCATTACCCAATGGTCTCGAAAATGTCGTACATGGCGGCATGCTGCCCGATATTCAGACATCTTTTCGAATTTTTGCTGCGCATCTTCGCAAGGTTAACGCACAATGGTCATTTCCAGAGCATCAACATCCGATGTTTGAGCTGAATCTCGTCGTAGACGGTTCCCAACGTATGCGAGTTGGCGAGAAGCATTTTGTACAGAAGCAGGGGGACTTGGTTTGGATACTTCCGAATGAAGTGCATGCTAGCTTGGGAGCAGTCGATGACAGTATGATGGAGTATGTGTGTGTGCATCTGGAGGTAACCGATCCTTGGTTTCGTCAGCAATTAAGTCAAATTGGGCAGATTGTTCACCCGTCTGGCAGCAAAATGGAAAGCTTACTTCGTCCCATTCTTATGGATCTTGCGCAAATTGCCAGAGAAAATGCCTCCAGTGGACTGAGTCTGAAGCTGCAGACGATGCATGCTTCATTTCGTATTTTCACCGCGTTAAGCGAGGTCTTACTAGACGAAGCTGTGGCTTCTACCCAGTTTAATGGGGATTCTGGTTTAGCCGCGAAGTTGGCAACGCTGATTGAGCATCAAGCTTCAACGACGATGAAGGGGGAGGATCCTTTTCGAATTACGCTCATAGCGAAGCAGCTCGGTTATACTCCCGCGCACTGTAATCGTGTTTTTCACAAAGCTTACGGGGTCTCGCCACGTCATTATTTAAGTACAATCAAACTCCGCCAAGCCAAACTAATGCTAATGGACCCGACCCTTTCGATCGAGCATATCGCGGAACAGCTGGGTTATAAGGATTTGTCGCAATTTAGCAAACAATTCAAAAGATGGACGAATTTATCCCCCACCGCCTACAGACATCTATCTTGGTAAAATAGGTTGGGTATGGCTGAAGATAGCATAAGTTTTTCAACCTCCTCCTGTCCTATACTCAAAGATATTAGATGAGGTTTGAGGCGAGGTTTACATGAAAAAAGGAAGCCTGGGACGTGGAGACACGTCTTGGCTTCCTTTTTTGGCTACATACGGGAACCTATTTTAAATTGAGTTTCACATTTATTTTCTTTGCCTCTTCGGTGAGAAGTGATATCGAGTACTTTCCTTCAACCCCTTCAAATTCAATGAGACCACTAGTTGAAGGTGAAATAACTTTCTCCCACATAACCATATTCGATTTTATGACTTGGAGAGTTACTGTCCCTGTTTCAACCGTTGATTCATAAGGAATACTGATCTTCCCAGCGGCTTTTATATTAAAATTTTCAATCTCATACGTACCTTTTAAACTACCAATACTGAGTTTAGTGTTTCCATTTACTTTGGACTTACTTGTAAACGTCGACACATTATGGCTAACCACGAAGTCTCCACCGAAAGCAACAACAAGTTTAACTGTTACCACAGCAATAATGAAGATCGCAAAACTGATTATGAATATTTTTAATCGTTTATTCAATTGTAGGATCCCCTCTACCACTTAAAATGCTTTTTAAGATATATGTTTAACTTCGTGAAAATATTGATTTTTTCAATGACGATTCTTTCACTTCTAACATCATTTAATTTATTTTGCTTCTCCTTGAAACTAGTAAAAATATCGATCCCCAGATCATAGACCTTTAACATCATTTCATCTTGTGAAATTTCTTTCCTTTTACGAATTTCCGTGATGTACGCAGCAAAATCCAGTTCGGTTGAGATTCCTGCTATGGTAGAACAGTAGGTATCAAAGCTTAAAGATGCTGAGATTAATAACTCATCTAAATACAGATTTCCTGTTTGTTTAAGTATGTTTTCAACAAGTAGATAATAATAGCGATAAAATTGTCTATATTTTTGAAACTAGATGCGATGTAGAATTTCAAATAGATACCTCCGTTTTTGCTAGGCCAATCTAAATTGCAAGTTCATTTACTCTATTGACTCCCTTAAATTATTCTAATTTACGTATGAATCCTGTTTTCAAACCTTTGCTAAATCCGCTTTTCTCATAAAATCGATGAATTTCTTCTCTCTTTGACCCTGTCATCAACATGACCTTATAACAGTTATAATCCATAGCAATTTCAATAGCTTTATCTAATGCCATTCTAGCAAACCCATTGTTTCTGTATTGTGCATGTGTTACCACGTTTTCTATAAGTCCATATGGTCTTGCGCTTCTAGTTAAATTTTTAATAATCGTCAACACGACCGAAGATACGATCATTCCATCTTTGCTTACAACAATGATTTTCATATATGTATCATTCAAAATTTCATTCCATAATTCCTCAAGCTTATTATCAAAAATAAGATCAGGATCATGCTCATGTAAATGCTTATACAATTTTAAAAGCTCACCCCATTCATCCTTCTGAATCAAACGAGTGGTCACATTAGTCATTTCATTTAGCTCCTTTTATCTAACTTTTTCAATAAGATTCTTCAATTGTTTATTCCTATAATTCAAAAATCTCTTCATATAATTCTTCAAAACAACTCGTTCAACCATCCAGCCGATCCAACCCAATGGAGCCTCGAAACATAACGTATCTTTCATCAAGGTGCTTTTCCCTAAATCAATAAACTCATGTTCGTGTCTCATACTTTTGAAAGTACCTTTTAACATTTCATCTACAAAACGATAGGGCCGAACATAATTCGAAATGAGCGACGTATGTTTTTGCCTAATTAAGAAGTGCCTCGCTTCAAAAGTGACCGTTTCCCCTCCTGATATCATGCCAGTAGTTGTCCCAGCAATCGCTCTTTCCTTGGTATGAGGCCACACGGTCTGCGTATGTATATCTATATTTCTTGCCATGTCAAAGCAAACATCAATCTTAGCTGCAATTTCGATTTCCGTGAAAATTTTTATCACTTTATGCACCTCTTGGTTCAATAAAATCAGCTTATATGCTTAATTCACAAAAGTATCTTTAACTCTCTTAGATCTCAGAAAATACAAAATCCAAACCAAACTAACTATTCCAATAAAAATGGATAAGTAATATGAATTTGGTAATATATGATACCTGAAAAACACATCTCCAATAGCGACCATTCTTATCAAAATACAAAATGCTTCAAAGCTAATCATGATCTTTGGCGTGTACTTTTGCTTTGATACGACTAGCAATAAAATTAAACCTGATAAAAGTAATTTAATAATTGTTCCAATAGAAATGATTGTTTGTAACAAACTTCCATCAATTACACTACTAGAAAATTGTCTAATTACTGTAATTGATCCCAAGCCATACAATGCTGTACTGAACATCAAGGTAATTACATAAAGCAGTAACCATCCACCTATTTGTTTCGGATAGTTTTCTTTCAATAAATCAGACATCATGTCATCTCCAAGTTCAATTTATAAATCTTCTGTTTATTACATATTTCTATTATACAATTTATAACAAAATATCCCTGCATTTTTATGAACAAAAACAGCCTCCCAAATGGAAGGCTGCCTTTCTATTACTTAAGGATATTTATAAGCTGATCGTTCAACTTTAGAGTATTCAGAAGAATTGTTAAAGCTTCTGCACGAGTTGATTGCTTATTAGGAGCAAAGCTACCTTCAGATTGACCACTGATAATTCCTAGGTTTGCAGCTTGAATAATTTGATCTTTATTCCAAGCACTGTCAATATCTGTAAAGGTCTTAGTAGTTGTTTCAGCTTTCAATGAGATAATATTGGAAATGATTGCAATAATCTCGGCACGAGTAATTTCTTTGTTCGGTTTAAATGATCCATCTTCATATCCTTGGATAATGCTAACACTAGCTAAAGCTGCAATAGCATTTGTTGCCCAGTGATCTTTAGAATCTCCGAACGTAGAAGCAGTATTTGATTCTAGACCAAACAACTTAGCGATAACAGTAGCGAACTCTGCACGAGTGATGCTGCTATCTGGACGAACAGAGCCATCAGCATAACCATTAACTACACTCATATTAGTGAAAATCTCGATAGTGTGGTTAGCCCAGTGATTAGTAGTATCTGGGTAGATGACTGGTGTTGAGTGATTTGATTGAACCAACCTAGTAAGTCTGGAAACAAGTTGGGTTTCGTTTACTACGCTAGAAACAAAGTGACTTACCACTGGTTTTGTTTCTGGTTTAATCTCTGGTGTTGTAACTGTAGGCGTATATCCACCGCCACCACTATTAATTGGTACAGATGAGATGTTAAAGGTAAGTGTAGTCATCTTAGCCCCATAGATCCCAGCATAAACTCCATTTGCATGTGTGACGCCTTGCTTTATTGTTGTAAATACACCGTTATTTACCGTTAGAAGATTCGTATCCTCGACAGCCCAATGCATCTGCGATGTTACATCTTCAGTCGAATTATCAGAGAAAGTAGCAAGAACAGTTGGAGTTACTTTATCCCCAACGTAAATGTTATTTACTTTTGAGTTAGCTTCGATATGCGTTAATGTTTTAACTGGTCTTACTGAAACATTAGCAGTTGAACTGTAATTATTATATGTAGCTGTGATAACTGTATCTCCAACTCCAACAGCTGTAATTTCACCTAAAGAATTAATTGAAGCGACCATCTCATTTTCTGATGAAAAACTGGAATACTTTGTTACCTCATCTTCACTACCATCTGCATAAGTTACTTTTACTAGAGTTTCAAATGTTTCACCCAGCTTTAATGTATACAAATTTGATTCAAATAGTATAGATGTTAGATAAGATGTGTTTTCTTTCTGGAAATCAATATTATATCTTTTACTATTACCATCTTGAGTTATTACATCAATGATAATAATATTAGATCCAACATTCACATCTATTGGCATACTATCTTGATTAGCATTTTGTTCAATTCCATTTACTAGAATCGTGTCTTCTAAGTTATAGACATTCGCTCTAACCGATACACTTGTAACAGAATTATTAACTTGTACTGAATATTGAGTATTATTTGGTGAATATACTGGTTGTAAATCACCTTGTGAGATATGAATATCTTTTAACTTTGCTTCCTGTTGAGTGATTGACTTGATAGGAATATTTTTATTTATACTTAACCATGATTCCCCATTACCTAACTGACCATAATAATTTGTTCCCCATGCCCAAATAGTTCCATCTTCTTTTAAAGCAAAATTATAATCTCGTCCACTGAATATTGAGCTTACACCAATTAATCCTGCTACCTGAACCCAAGCATATTTATTTGTAGTTGTACCATCGCCAAGTTGTCCACTTTGATTATTCCCACTTGCCCAAACAGTCCCATCGGATTTTAATATTAGGGAGTGTTGATAGCCAGCTTCTACAGCTTTTGCCCCCATTATTCCTGGAAGTTGTCTTGCTATGCTAACAACATTTCCACCTAAACCTCCCCATACCCAAACAGTTCCATCCTCTTTTAAGGCAAGATTGTGATATCCTCCACTTGAGATTGATGATATTCTATCTAAACCTAATACTTGAATTGGAGTATTCTTATCTTTAGATGTGCCATCACCTAATTGTCCATTAAAATTTTCACCACATGCCCAAACCGTACCATCTTTTTTTAATGCAATGGTATGATTAAAACCACTTTTTACACTAACGATATCTGATAGCCCATGCACTTGAACTGGGGAATTTCTATAAACATTTGAACCATCCCCAAGCTGACCTTTATAGTTCGTTCCCCAAGCCCAAACGGTGCCGTCATTTTTTAATGCAAAAAATTGCCTACCATTTGCACTAATATTAGTAATACCAGCAAGATCATCAATCTGAGTTGGTTTTTGATATATTATTGTCTGCTCGTCAGGCTGAAGGCTATAAGTTGTTCCCCAAATCCAAACAGTGCCATCATCTTTCAATGCTAGAGTATGAGTTTCAGTAGCAACGATACTATTAATTGAATCTAAGCCTAATACCTGTATTGGTATTGTGCTATCATTTCGAGTCCCATCACCTAGTTGATGGGCATTGTTATTCCCGAAACCCCAGACCGTTCCGTCCTTCTTTAAAACCGCAGTATGTTGAACTCCCCCAGCTATCATCTTTACATCAGTTAGACCTTGTATATGTGTTGGAACTTTTAAATTAATATCCTTTACAGAAATCCCATTTCCAAGTTGTCCATATAAATTTGAACCCCAAGACCAAATAGTCCCATCTTGCTTTAATGCAACACTATGAGAATAACCTGCCGCTACATCTTTTACTTCAGAAAGACCTAAAACCTTTACTGGAACTCGCTGGTCAAGATTTGTACTATCCCCAAGCATTCCTCCACCATCATTCTCTAGAAAGTTCACCCCCCAAGCCCAAACTTCTCCATTTATATTAACGGCTAAGTTATGAAATTCTCCAGAAGCTATTTTTGCAATATCAATAAGACCTGTGATCTGTTTTGGGAGTAAACTATAGTAATTTGTTGTACCATCACCCAATTGTCCCTTATTATTGAATCCCCATGCGTAGACTGTACCATCATTTTTAAGAGCAATATTATGTGAACTTCCACTTTCAATCTGTGTTACTCCCACAAGATTTTGCACTTGCACTGGGGTAATACTATCTATTGTAGTACCATCACCCAATTGTCCGCTATAATTTTGACCCCAAGCCCAAACTGTACCATCTTTTTTTAATGCTAGGGAGTGTAAAGCTCCTTTTGATATTGAAACTACATCGTTAAGCCCAAAGACTTTTACTGGGGTTACTCTATTAATCTTAGTTCCATCACCAAGCTCACCATCACGATTGTATCCCCACGCCCATACTGTACCATCTTTTTTTAAAGCAAGTCCCCCATTGGCTATAGAAATAACATCTGTCAAACCTTGTACATTAACAGGAACCAATCTACTAAGTAATACTCCATCTTCAACTGGTGTTCCATCACCAAGTTGTCCATATGCATCTGAACCCCATGCCCATACTGTTCCATCATTTTTTAATGCATACGTGGTTTCTCCACCCGAAGAAATATCGACAATACCACTTATTCCCTTTACTTTCACAAGACTACTTTTATCATCTCTTATTGTCCCATCACCAAGTTGACCATATAGATTCGATCCCCAAGTCCAAACAGTACCATCGTTTTTAAGAGCAACCGTATGTCTTGAACCAGCGGCAACCTTGGTAAAATAAGGTGTAACTGATGGCTCATTCGATTCACCCAACACCCTGAATGGCATAATTACTGAACACAACATGATGATCAGGCATAACATTGAAAACTTTGTTCTATTCATTCTTTTCTCCCCTTACTCTTCATAGTTTTACATAATTCCTAAATATTTGATCGATACATTTCAGTTTAATCCATACTATTACGTAACGCCTATTTTTCATAGGACTTATTTCTTCCATTCCCATGCATCACAACTTCCACTCCTGAAATTCAAAACAATTTTTTTACAAATAAATCCATATGAGTTAGAAAGTTATATGGACTGACGCTGATTTTGATAACTGCATCTATTTTCAATCCTTGACAGAAGAAGTGAGCGTTGCTGGAGAAGTTGAGGAAACAGGTATTTTGCAGGACTACTCAGAAGATACCATTACGATAGACGGAGGATATTATCTAAGGATGAATTGTACTTTTGTGGTGTGAGTCTTTGCACCTATTTATGTGTATCATCTCCAGACACCTCAAATGTCTTGTAAGCAGCAATTCTATTGAACAATGTGTAGCACAAGTACACATTGGCTAACTATGCTCGGAGTATCAGCGGTTAACAAAAAGAACACCTTTGAATTAGGTGTCCTGTGACTTGGATAGATATTATTGATTGAAATAACATGTCCCGTTCGGTCATATCATGTTAATTTCCGACAAAAAAATAAACCGCAACAGTTTTGTAGGGTGGTCAATTGTACTAATACCGTGAGTCTAAAGATTGACTTATGTTGAAGCTTTGTATATGAATCATTTATCACTAGCTACATCATGAAAATATACAACTTCTTCCTCGAATGATGCCCACCAGTCTATAAAGAATTTTCCGTATAATTCTTGAGGAACGTCTGAACCTTCAAAGTCGGAAAAATAATCATCCCACTGTGCTTTCGTCATTTTCAGAGTTTTTCCATTTGTGTCCGTGTATGAAATGACGGAGTTCATGTTTTCTCTATCAGACCACACATTGGCGGCTGTGATATTAACTCTGCGCATTGTTCCATCCCATTTAACATCATATCCTGAGTTCTCCGACACAAAGCGTACAGGAATCATTGTGTTGCCATCGATTATTTTTGGTGCTACAGGTAACGACTTTTTTACCCCTTTAACAGTAGCATTTGTGCTGCCAATCGTTAGAGAAATTTTAGTTCCATCCGATCCTGTGCCTGTAACTGTTTTCGTTGTGTCATTCCAAGCCACGCCGTATCCAATTGCTTCGAAGATAACTCTCATTGGCACAAGAGTTGAACCATTATCAATCACTCCCGTTGCGGGAAGCTCATATCCTTCCAGGAAGATATCAACTTCATTGCTGACAGGCTTTACTTCTGGAACAACTGGCTTAACATTCCATGTCTCTCCAAAAGTGCCAGTTACATTTCGATTGATAAATTCCAACCACGCCCGATCCGCCTCTACGTCTCTAGCAAATGCACTAGCAGATAAAGCTGTGGTGGCTATCATTGCCACCAGTGTTGCCGAAAGAATCTTCTTTGTGCTATTCTTCACTTGTAAATCCTCCTATTGTTGTGTGATCTGATATAATTTGTTTCGCAAATCGCCATGTACATCTCTACCCGTTGTGGGCATCACTTCCTAAAAGACTTGTAGTGACGAATTTAAATACGTGTTCTGCTACCTGAAATACTAACAGGGAGTTGTTAGGAAAGTGTTGCAATATGTGTGGTAAATTTTGCGAATGGTCAAACCCATAACTAATGAGCTAATAGTACAAGCACACAACACAAAAACGCCTGTAAAGACTCTACAGACGCTTAATTGTATTTAATAATATTATTTACTATGTGGCATTTATTAGTTAGCGATAAATTCTTGAACCCACTCACCATTATAATAACCCACGCCTATTTGCGTGTAATTAGGACTTAAAATGTTCTGACGATGTCCCGCGCTGTTCATCCATGCTGTAATGACGGCTTGTGGTGTTTGTTGACCCTTCGCGATGTTTTCACCCGCGTAGGAATAGTTAATTCCGTAGGAGCGCATCATATCAAAAGGAGAACCGTACGTCGGCGATGTATGATCGAAATAACCGTTGTTGTACATATCCTTCGCTTTATCTAGCGCCATCGCGGTAAGCGCGCTATTACTGGTTAAAGGCTTCAGTCCAGCCTTAGCTCGTTCCTGGTTAACAATGTTAACCACTTGGCTAGCAAAAGTAGATTGCGTTGGCGCAGGCGTAACCGATGGTTTGGTAGCAACATTTGAGCTCGTGCTTCCAGGAATATTGAGTTTCATTCCCGACCAAATTACGTTCGGATTGGCAACTTGAGGGTTTGCCTTGATAAGCGAAGATAGGCTTACACCATACTTCTTGGAGATCAACCACATGGTATCATTGCCTGCTACCGTATGAGCTCCTGTTGCAGCAAATGCCGCGTTCGCCCCCATAAGGACGCTCAAACCTAGTGCACCTGTAACTACTAGCTTTTTGTAACGATTCAAAATAAACCTCTCCTTTTTGCGGCCTGCGAGGTTAGCTGTCGGATTCGGATCAAAGAGTAATCACCCGGCCGCGGATCGCGGCTTCACCCCAAAGATTGGGTCCCCCGTGCTTCAAAAAAGCTTCGGCCTTCTAAGTTTTTGATCCAATATGGATCTAAACGATTGTAACATGTGAAATCTGCGAAAACATGGCTCAAAATCTTCCAGTTGCTTTATGTAAGCGGAAACAATCTTCTCAGTACTCAAATGTCGGTATGCAGGAACCATACTCAAAAAAGAGTCGACTTTGTCGACTCTACTAAATAAACTTTTGAAATTAATTTACAGGAATATCGAGTTCTTTACGGAGTTGATTTACGGTCTTCTCATTTTTTTGGTATTCTTCTTTTCCTTTTTTCAATTTATCGATTCTTTTTTGTACTTCTTCTGCTTGTTTGAGATACTTATCGTCGTTATATCTTATCGCATCTGCTTTAATTCCAATAACACAAAGTGTTAAGTCCTATTTTTTGGGATTTTCATAACGAATCTTGTGACAGATAAACGTATTTCAGTTCCTTCATAGCATAGAGGAAATCAGGCTTCCGATTGATCATACATACGCCTAAGTCCAGGAATCGTAAATTCTTCAGCTTCTCTAGCTCAATCGGTAGCTCATGGATCGAGGTGTATTGAATCGTAAGTTGCTCTAGTTGTTCCAACTCTCCAATCTCCGGTGGGATGCGGTTTAAGCTGATCTCTTCCTTCGGCTTGAACCGATAACCAGGAGTCGGCCGATCCGAACTCGCACATTGGATACTAAGTAATCTCAAGTTCTTCAGATTAGCTATGGATGCGGGAATACTCTCCAAATCAGCTGTCAGGATTTTCAAGCGTTCAAGCTTGATTAACTCGAACAACCCTTCAGGTAGACGATAAAGATCCTGTTCAAAAATTTCAAGATCACGCAGCTCTGTCAGTTCCCGGACTCTCTCAGGCAGCTCTGTCAGCCTATGTCCACTTATATTTAGCCAGTCAGTTTTATGCTTAATGGCATCATCTAGCAGACGATCCAGGTCACGGTGAGCCTTTAATTCCAAAAATAGCCCTGTAATTCGATCCATCAGTTCGATTGCTTCTTCCTCAGTTACGTCCATACCATACATATGTTCATGCACAACCGAGTAAAGGTAGTCTCCGCCACCTGCTTTCAAGAAACACAAGTCTTCCGGCACTTTAGGATAAATCCAATCTGACAGACGGTTTGCCATTTGCTTTAAGACGTTCCCGCTTTCTTCACAGCATCTATATAAATAATAGGTTCCCGAGGAATAAAAGGCATGACTGCGATAGATATTGCTAACTCGTCTAATTTCATCGATATCATTGCTTTGGATTACTATTGTCTTTACCAGGTAAGGTTCCAACGATTCCAATACGCTTGCGTATTGGCCCCGTACCTCAGCAACCGCAATTTTCTCCCCGAGCACAAAACATTCTGAATTCCGAATCGCCAAATCAATGACCTGCTCGTACGCATCGCCTCTAGGGTCTGTATACAATCTCATCCCATTCGACTCCCTTCTATTTTAAAACTACTCTCTTTCGAAAAATAAGACTTGAAACAATTAGCCCAAGTATGAATCCTGATATGGGAGAGACAACCAATATCCCTAAAACATTTGTACTTGTCGTTAAAACCACCTTGGTGATTACCACGACATTTGTAATTAAAAGTACGACTACCCAATAAATGATCTTGCTTTTCATATCAACTCTTCTAAAAGGTCTTTTCGTATATGGGCTTTTGATTATTAAAAATAGGAGTAGCAGCATCTGTACCAAGATACCAATGATCGAAAGTAGATGTTGTAGTAACTTGTACAATGGAACTGAAACATATAAATTCTGTAAAACAGTAAAATTCATAACAAAATAACCTGATTTATGCGTGAACGAATCGACAAATACATGACTATAGAATCCAATGACTACAGACATTAAGAAAACGATCCAATTCTTACTATTTCGTAGGTCAAAGTGTCTAAACGAACAATAAGCCTTGACATCGATATGTAAAAACGAAGGAAGATGAATCGTAATTACCTTCATAATGATCTGTAGTAGGAGTAACATGACAATACATATAGGAATTGATTGTAGTAGTAACCCCTTAAATGTGTGTCCTATACTTTGATATGGCTCAAGAGCAATAAAATACTCAAAATCAGGCGACATACTCCCAAGAATAAGACCCAATAAGCTAAAATATCGGGGTTTAATAAATTTTATCGGAAATGAATACAATGGATGAGCAAATGTAAATGGCAAAAAATCACTCCCTGTAAAACTGATAATCAACAAAATATCTATCCCCCGCTACCCGCTACCACGAAGTTAAAAGATTGCCCAATCGACGCATCTGTACAACCATCCAGCTTATAGGAAACACCTTTTTCTATTTTCTCTGAAACGATACGTGTACATTCTGTTTTTAAATGTTGGTTGTCACCATGACTGTCCCCTGAATTATCATAGGTATAGGAGATCTTATCTTTTTTGAATGCAAAATCATAATGAACTGGATCCCCTTCAATGGTCATTTGCGTTATGCGGATCTTACTTTCGACGTGACCTTCAACATTATTCAGAAATTGATTGAAACGATCCAGATTGATAATTCTGCCATGGATATTAATGACGTCTCCTTTTTCAGTCGCTTTATCCACGTCGTATTTCTCACCTGAGCATGAAGTAAGTAAAATAACACTCAACAATACGAAGAAACCACGAATCAATAATTTCATCCCTTGTTCCCCCTAGACATTCCAACTATATGTTTGACGCAACCGAGACTGGAAATGTTTTGTAATTTTTGAAAAAGCTTTAGAAAAAGCATATTCATCCGTTACCATCCCAGAATTGAAAACATGTTATACTAATGCTAAATTATCAATTTTAGCCGCATTTGGTTTGTAGGGAGTTGTTAGATATGTTTGAAAAAGAGGTAAGAATTGCGTTAGGCACGCACAATCAAGCGAAACGAGCTGCTGTGGTGCTGGCTGCTGGGGTAGAACCGATATGTCATTCTGTCCCTTCTGGTGTTTCTGATCAGCCAATGACAGAAGATGAAACCATCATTGGGGCCATCAATCGGGCGAAAAATGCACTTGAAGCTGAGCCCGAAGCAGACATTGGACTTGGCCTTGAAGGCGGGCTTACCTATGACGAGATCCATACGAAGCAATGGTATCTTTTCTCTGTTTGTGCTGCTTGGGACGGGATGCAGCTTTTCGTCGGTAAAGGGCTTTATTTACCAATCCCCAATGTAATTGGAGAGAAATTGAAGCTAGGCGGAATCGAGCTGCGACATATAATTGATGAATTGAGCAATACGGTTGGGAGCAATCACCAAGAAGGCGCTTATGGATTGTTTACCGACGGAAGAATTACGCGGCGTGATATTTTTCGGGATGCGGTCATTGCCGCAATCACACCGTTTCAGTCTTCTTTTTATAAGTAAGGTTATGCTAAGAAAGCGTGCATGAGAAATGTCAAAGATGCTAAAGTACACTTATTTTCTGGGAAAAGATCATAAAATAGATAAATTAGTGTGAAAGTGCAACCTTTTGGCCCTAAAAAGTGCCAAAATGATGTGTGCTGGCTATACTAGTTGCACTTTTGCAAGCATTTTAGATCAAGAGGTTAATTCCAAAAAAAAGGATGCACTTTTGCATTTTTCCACAATCTTCAGTTTACTTTTATTTTGGGAAATTGAAAAAAGGGTGCCCCTCGCCATTTTTGGCTTGGGACGCCCTTTTTGGTGTTGGAGAAGGTGAACAAAAATCGAATACCACTGCAGTCCAATTTCACTTAGCGCTGCTTCTCCTTATAGAATGGTGCAATGCGATCAATCCGATTTGTCCAAATTCCTCCTGAATAGTTTGACGGAAGTCGCTCCAAATCCTCAAGTGTATCAAACCCCGTTGAAAACTCCGTGCCATTGCCACCAACCACGATAACTCTTGTGTCCACTTTATCCATTCGGTTTAAAAACTTGTTCGGCCATCCCCACAGCAATGGTGCCAATTTCTCAGGAATATGAATTTGTATATGTTCGCATGCAGCAGGCGTAACACCTGTCCAACCATAGGCAAGGTACGGAAGTAGGCAGCTTTTCATCGTATCTACAGAAATGATGCGCATCTCAGGCAGCTTTTCCTTCACAATGGCAACAGGTACGTTCCCGCCATAAATCGTCAATTGGCTTCTACGCTCTGGCGATAACTTTGTCAAGATATCAACCAGCAGGTCCCCTTCATGGGGATCATCCGTTTTAATATGTATGAGGAACATTTTGTCTGAAAACTGTGCGAATACTTCCGTTAACGAAGGCATTAATCCGACCCCTTTGCCTCGAAAAGGGTATGATTTTCCATTGTCGGCCGTATAGCCGTAACCAATATCTACCTTTTTCAACTCAGCCATCGTGTAATCTTTAGACTGGCCTTTGACATTCGTCCGACAGTCGAGCGTCCAATCGTGAAAGACAGCAAATTGATCATCTTTGGT
Source organism: Paenibacillus sp. J22P143 (assembly GCF_059692035.1). Classification (NCBI taxonomy): domain Bacteria; kingdom Bacillati; phylum Bacillota; class Bacilli; order Caryophanales; family Paenibacillaceae; genus Paenibacillus; species Paenibacillus sp. J22P143. The sequence continues at coordinate 17,000 of NZ_JCAUAQ010000019.1, read as the reverse complement.
TACGTGGATATCAAACTCAACCTCATCCGCACCAGCGTCAAAAGCTGCTTGCATCGAAGGGATCGTATTCTCCAGATAGGGATGCTCTGGTTCAAAAATACGTTCAGCTGTGCACGTATCGTTTTTCAGATTTTCAGTGTGAAATGTTTGTGCGAGCCCGCGATGTGCCATTAGAAACGGATCCTGACTTCGTTCCTTGGCAAGTAACGATGTGTTATTCACGTAGATAAATCCAATCAGAATAAGCAACGCCCAGACCATTTTATTTTTATATAGTTTCCTAAAGCGTTTCATTTGTCCTCCGTATTCACATGATAGGCAATTCGACACCCTAAATGGTATTCGTGAAAAGCTTCATATTTCCTTTTACTGTAGACGAATTGGTCTATGAACAAATAAAACCCGATTGAGCTTTATCCTGCTCCACCGGGTATCTATCCATCCTAAATCTATCAAAAGTGTTTTAACGAGCCCTTTTTTTCCGCTTATGATATACAAACCACGCTACTCCTATCGTTCCTGCCGCAAGTAATGCGCTAAAAAATAAAATATACCAGAAATGAAATAACTGCAATTGAGTCCCTCCTTTGTGAAATCCACCATCACTTAATCTTATTATTAAGATGGGTCACAAGAAGCTAAATTATGTATATTTGGCATAGGATAGTTGTAGGAGGTGCTGCTACGTGGACAATAAGCGTGCATGTCGACTCATCCGTTCATCACGAACCTACCATGGGAAGCAAGGCTTTGATTATGCCGAGGCGATTTCCAAAGAAAGTGCTGATTCGCAAGGGTTATGTATGATGCTATTAACCATTCTTCCGGGTCAAAGAGCAACGGCTCATCTTCATCAAGACCATGAAACCGCCATTTATATGCTGGATGGGAAATCGGCCATGTGGTATGGGGAAAACTTGGAACAGCATATGGAGCTGGAAAAAGGTGATTTTCTCTACATTCCTGCAGGAATGCCCCATCTGCCTTATAATCCAAGTGAATCGGATTCTTGTACGTGTGTGATAGCCCGAACCGACCCCAATGAACAGGAGAGTGTCCTCCTGCTTCCTGATCTTGATGCATTATGGGATTCCAAAAAACCATAAGCATTTGAAAAAGCAGAGAATCCACGAAGGAGTCTCTGCTTTTCCTATCTTACATAAACGCTAACGTATTCCCTGTTTCCAGCAAGCTCTTCAAGTTGCTCATAATGGCTGGCCAGCCATTATTAAAGCCTTCGAAGGTATCATCTCGCTCCACGATATCTCCTTGAACAAGATTTTCATGCTTCAAGGTTAGTTTTACAGTGTTATTCATCGGTTTTAGTTCGAAGGTTACCCGTGTCGGTTGCGGACGTTCTGTTGTATCTGCAACATACTGCCAGGTAAACGACAATAATCGATTCGGCTCACATAGTAAAATAATGCCATGATCCGTCACTTTCCCTTCCCGCGAATAGGTGACGGTCGAGCCTTCTTGCCAATCGGATTGGACAGCCGTTCCGAAAAAATATTGTTCCGTAAAATCCGTGCTAGTCAATGCGGTCCATATCTTCTCTGGTGTTGTCGCGATATAGGTCACGTATATAAAAGTTACATCAGACATACGGATTCACCTCTTGCTCCATATTTCCCTTCTAAAAAGATCCGCGCTTAGCACGGACCCCATTCCTATATCTTTTTAACAAACTCCGACTTTAATTTCATCGCTCCAAAATCATCGATTTTACAATCAATATCATGATCGCCTTCGACCAATCGAATGTTTTTCACTTTTGTACCGATTTTGATAACGGATGAAGTCCCTTTTACTTTCAAATCTTTGATGACTGTAACGGAGTCACCATCCTGTAATACATTGCCGTTCGCGTCTTTGACCACTTTTTGATCGTCAGCGTTCTCATCTTCACTTACTGATGACGACCATTCATGCGCACACTCCGGGCACACCAGTAAATTACCATCTTCATACGTGTAGGCCGATTGGCACTTGGGGCAGTTAGGCAATTCTTCCATGCTGTCGATTCCTCCATTCAATAGTCACTATAGTGCCACAAACTAGGCGAAATGACAAGAGATGAACGACCCGCCAACCTAAATGCCACCTACTCCCCACTACTCCTTCTTCATCTTATATCAACTAAAGGTAGTGACTTTCTCCTCGCCTTCATAGCCAAATAACAAGCAGTCAAGATCGCTCCCGATGTCCCGCAAATGATGTCCCCCATCGTATCGCGTAAGCTTCCATTTTGTGAATTTAGACCAAAGAGGTGGTCTGTTGCGAACTCATAAATTTCCCAAACGCCCGCCATCGCGACGGAAAAAAACAAGCAAAGCCACACTGCGACATTCGATGAAGGGGGTTCGGACCCCTCGTGATGACTAGCCGCCTTGCTATATATTAATAAGCCGATGAAACAGAGGATAACGCCTGAAAAAAGATGCTCCATTTTATCCAGATAGGGAATGACGCTATAATAGCCGAATTCGTTGGCAACGAACATCGTAACAAAAATAAACAGCAGCACACAGAACCGTAACGATGTGAACATGGTTGTCTTCGTCCATTTTACAACAAGTCGAATCAGCTGCAGAACGGCTACGATGAGGACCGCTTGGAACATTTTAGCCCAGTTGCCCTTCACCAGAAAATAAATAAAACAACCGCCAGCCAGTATGTACATCGCTAGTTCAAAGAGATCATTCCAACGATCTTTGCCCTTCATCTGGTTCATCTCCCTAATTGCATAATGAAAAAAAGGAAGCACCTTATCCCTGTATTTTTCCAATTACTTAATTATCCTATGCCTCTATTTGAACGAAATGAATTCTCTTGGCACAAAAGAAAAATCCCGCCTGTCCGCAATACAGCGAAGGGCGGGTTCATTCTTACTTATTTTTTGTCTGCAAGCCAAGTGGACAACGAGCTAACTTCATCATCGGAAAGCTTCCCTTTAAATCCTGGCATTGCACCTTTCCCATTCGAAATGATCGTGGCAAGTTGTTCCTTCGAGAGCTTTCCGCCAACTTTCTGGAGATTCGGTCCTACCATTCCTTCCAAATTAGCTCCATGACAGCTGACGCAGTTTGCCTTGAAGACCGCTTGTGCATCCACTTTAGTAGTTGCTCCTGTACTTGTCGTTGCCGTTGGTGTTGTTGTAGTCATGCCTGGCGTTGGGCTAGGTGTCGTTTCACTCTTTCCGCAAGCCGATAATGCCCCAGCAAGCAAAAGAGTGAGGACTACGATCTTTCTGTTCATGAGCATGCTTCTCCTCACATTCATAGGTTCAAATGCACTGTATAGAAATCGGATACCTACCACTACATTGCCCGCGTTTCCATATTTTCATGCAATTCATGCATAGGAAATACGCTTATAGACCAACTTATCCATAACTACCCAGTTGTACATAATATGCCAAGGAGGTATGACAAGTTTGGCTGACAAAAACTCGCATAATCAGACACTCGATCACTCACGTCGCCGTTTTCTCAAATATACCGGAACTGCCATTGGTGGTGTTGTGGTTGGTGGCGTCATTGGGAGCGCAATGTCAGGGGGCTTTAAGAAAGAGTCAACCACCTCCTCTCCATCACCTTCCACTAGTCCTAAACCGATTGTCACAGCTGATTATAACCAAGCACCGATGTTTTTCAATCAAACCCAACTGCAAATAGCCGAAGCCGCAGCTGAACGTATCTTTCCTAAGGACGATAGCGGCCCTGGTGCTTCAGAGCTTGGCGCTGCCTTTTATATTGACCATCAGTTAGCCAGTCCTTGGGGCGTGAATGCCCGCACATATCGGATGGGACCGTTTGTGAAGGGTGAAGTGACACAGGGTGATTACCTCAGTATTCAACGTCATGAACTCGTCACGATGGGGCTAAACAGCCTAGAGGAAACAGCAAAAACCAAGCATTCGAAGGGCTTCGTAGACATTCAACCAGAAGAACAAGATGCGATTCTTACCTCGATGGAAAAAGGTGATATTAGCGTCGTGAATGGGATTACGGGTAAAACCTTCTTTAATCTATTCCGCATGCTCGTCATGGAAGGCGTGTATTCCGATCCCTTATATGGCGGGAATAAGAATATGGCTGGCTGGAAAATGCGTAAATATCCAGGCAATCAGATGAGTTATATGAATATGATCGAAAAAGATCAATTCGTGGCCCTCGAGCCACGCAGTTTGCACGACCATTTCGTTCATTAAGGTTCGATTCTCTGGAAGAAAGGAATACGGTTATGGCTACTAAAATGCCGAAAGTCCCCGTTGTCATAGTTGGTATGGGCTGGGTCGGGGGAATTATTGCCGCAGAACTAGCAAAACAAGGTGTCAAAGTTGTTGGCTTAGAGCGCGGGAAGCCGCGAAGTACCGCAGATTACTATATGGTGCATGATGAGCTGCGTTACGCCTCTCGTTATGATCTCATGCAGGATTTATCCAAAGAAACCGTGACATTCCGCAATACGGAAAAAATGGCCGCAGTGCCTATGCGCGAATACGGCTCTTTCCTGCTCGGAGAGGGTCTTGGTGGCGCGAGTGTGCATTGGAATGGGCAGACATTACGATTTCTCCCCTACGACTTCGAGATTTACAGCAAAACGGTGGAACGCTATGGGAAACAGAAAATTCCCGAAGGCATGACGATCCAGGATTGGGGCATCACTTACGATACGTTAGAACCCTATTTCGATAAATTCGAGAAATTAGCAGGTATTTCTGGAGAAGCTGATCAGAATCCGCTAGTGGGCAAGCGTTCAGCTCCTTTCCCAACCAAACCGATGGTGAAAACACCCATCTTGAAATTATTCGAGGATGCGACCAAAAAGCTCGGTTACCATCCCTATATGATGCCATCGGCTAACTTGTCAGAGCAGTATACGAACCCCGATGGCATTACCCGTGCAGCCTGTCAATATTGTGGCTATTGCGAGCGCTTTGGTTGTGAATACGGGGCAAAAGCAGATGTGATCGTGACCGTTCTCCCCGTTGCGCAGAAAAGCGGTAATTTCGAGCTGCGCTCTTACTCCAATGTGATCCAAGTCCTGAATGACGGCAAGAAAGCGAGCGGCGTCGTTTATGTGAACACGGTCACGGGCGAGCAGTTCGAGCAGCCAGCGGAAGTTGTCATCATGGCCAGCTATGTATTTAACAACATTAAGCTTCTCCTCACGTCCAAATTGGGTAAACCCTATGACCCAGCCACGGGTAAAGGTGTCATCGGTAAAAATTACTGTTACCAAACCAACGGTGGAAATGCGACAGGCTTTTTCGATGAAAAACAGTTCAATTTGTTTGCTGGCGCTGGCTCCCTGGGCATGGAGATTCCTGATTTCAATGGTGATAATTTCGACCATACGAATCTGAATTTCATCCATGGCGCGGGAATTCGTATCTCTCAAACTGGCCAACGGCCCATTGCGACGAATTCCGTTCCTAAAGGCACACCGGCCTGGGGAAAAGACTTTAAACAAAAATCGCTGAAATATGCGAACAGTGTCTTGTCCGTCTCTCCACAGGGCAGCAGCCTGCCATGGAAACATCATTATGTGGATTTGGATCCGACTTATAAGGATGCCTACGGCTTACCGCTCCCTCGTATCACCTTCGATTTTGAAGAACAGGATCGGCAAATGATCAAATTCGTAGCTGGTAAAGCGGCAGAAATCATGAAAGAAATGAATCCTTCGACCATTGGTTCCTCGGATCAGCTAGCACCGTACAACATCGTTCCCTATCAATCGACCCACAACACGGGCGGTGTGATAATGGGCGCTGATCCCTCCACTTCTGCTGTGAACTCGTATCTGCAAATGTGGGACGCGGAAAATGTATTCGTGGTAGGTGCATCAGCGTTTGCACATAACAGTGGTTACAATCCAACTGGAACCGTTGGCGCATTGGCCTATCGGGCTGTCGATGGCATTGCGAAATATTTGAAACAAGGCGGAAGTGTCGTTTAATGGAGCAGGAAGATTGGATCTTACATTTAACCGAGGTTCGCAAGCGATTGCTCATCGTATTTGCCTGGTTCATCGTCACGCTTTGTATCGGCTTGTATGTCTCGTCAGATATCCTGCTGTACTTGAAATCACAGCCATTGATCGGTGAAATCAAGTGGAATGTGTTTTCGTTTACAGATGGGCTGATGATTTATATGAAATGTGCATTTCTGTTCGCTGGCTTATTTACAGTGCCCGTCATTCTCTACCAAGCCTGGGCTTTCGTGAAGCCAGGACTTACTGAGAGTGAAGCCAGGAACGCGCTTCCTTACATCCCTGTCGCGTTCGCACTATTTATCATCGGTGTTTCGTTCAGCTATTGGATCGTTTTCCCGATGATGATGCGCTTCATGATCAAGATGAATCAATCGATTGGCGCCGTTGAAACCTATGGCATAGATCGCTATTTCGCTTTCCTATTTCAAATTGTCATTCCGATGGCCATCGCATTTGAGCTGCCAGTGGTTCTTCTGTTTTTAACGAAAATCGGGTTATTAACCCCTCAGCTTCTGAAAATGTCCAGAAAATACGCGTATGTCGCGCTCGCGATCACAGGCTCCTGCATTTCACCACCAGATATGATTTCACACTTATCAGTTACCGTGCCGTTAATTCTCTTGTTTGAAATCAGCGTATTGGTTGCCGGCTGGCAATGGCGAGCTATGCAACGTGTTGCGAAGTTAAACCTAGTTGAAGAATGAAAAAAAAGATATGAAATGAAAAGAGGATGATTTGTATGTTTAACAATATCGGGGTTTCAGGATTAATCTTAATTCTGGCCATTGCTTTAATCGTCTTCGGACCTTCCAAGTTGCCGCAGCTTGGCCGCGCCTTCGGGGATACTCTGCGTGAGTTTCGTAACTCAACTCGTAATATCATGGAAGATGGGGAACATGACCATTTGATTGAAAATGAGGGCAAGAAGCCTCCTCTATAGGCGGAAGGCTGCATTTGAAAAAGGAGCCTTTCACATGGTGAAAGAGCTCCTTTTTTAACAACTTATGATGACAAAAATCCTACATGCAACCAGGGAACATGCCTGTCGAGATCGCAATACGGTTCCAAGAATTAATGGTATTGATCGCCATGATCAGCGTGACAAACTCGCGCTCGTCAAATTGCGTGCGTACACGATCGAACAATTCTTGTGGAACACCTGACGCGGAAATCATAGTTACGGCTTCTGTTAATTCCAACACCGCACGTTCCTTGTCTGTATACAAGGGTGCATCACGCCATGCGCTAAGCAAATAGATACGTTGCTCGGTCTCACCCATTTTACGAAGCGCACTCGTATGCATATCCAAACAAAATGCACAGCCATTGATCTGGGATGCTCTTATCTTAATAAACTCATAAAGGGTTGCATCTAACCCGCTTTCCTTAATGAATCCTTCTAGCTTCATCATCGTTTGGTAAGCCTCAGGGTTAACTTTACCGTGCTGAATTCTAACTTCCATTTGAAATCTCCTCCACATACCTCTATTTTTGTTTTACGCATATAAGACAAATGAGGTTGAAGTTTTGTGACATTACAGCATAGCAGAAATATGATGCAATTTATCTGGATTACGAATGAGATACATGTGGCTGGATTGCTGCTGCCCTGCAGCTAGTTCAAACAAAATAACCATTTGAGGTCGTTGATCCAGCAGGAGTACAAGTCCAGTCTGACCATTGATCGTCGTGTGCAGCCATTGCCCCTCAAGTGCCCCTTTGGCTCGAACACCTTCGAAAAACGCAGCAATCCGTTGCTTGCCAAAGATAGGGTGTATAGCGGTGCGTACTTTCCCGCCCCCATCTGAAACCATTACAGCATCTTCCATTAACAGTGTGACGAAATCTTGGAAGTTCCCCGTTTCAACGGCGTGAAGGAACTTCGTAACGAGAGGCTCCGTCTCACCTAGCGTGAATTCGTCTTCGTCGTCAGATGAATGGTTGATTTTGGTCTTCGCGCGGCTATAAATTTTGCGGCAGTTAGCTTCTGTCTTCTGGACCATATCGGCGACCTCATCATACTCATAGCCGAGCACTTCTCTGAGCACGAAGACCGCCCGCTCTACGGCGGACAATTGTTGCAGCAAAACGAGCAACGCATAAGAAATCGTTTCCTCTTGGACAAGACTTCCCATCGGATCCTCACGGGATGAAGTCACTTTGGGCTCAGGCAGCCACGAGCCTATGTAGGTTTCTCTCATCTTGCTTGCTGAATGTAAGTAATTCAAGCAGCGGTTGGTCACCATTTTGACTAAATACGATTTCAAGTTCGTTACATGCGCTGTGTCCGTCTTTTGCAACGTGATAAACATGTCTTGCAGCATATCTTCTGCATCAGATACCGACCCCAACATCCGGTATGCGACAGAAAATAATAGCTGTTTATACGTAACATAGACTGTTTCCAAATCCATGGGATAATGCCCCTTTCCCCATTGTAGTGTAACCGCAGAAGGCTAGCACATACATACCATCAACAGATTCCCTTTTTCTTAACAACATAAGTGAGACAATCTGTCTTCAATTGAATCTGTCTACCATTTCGCTCAATATGAAATGATAATTTCTTTAATGTCGTTAATAGAATTTGCCAACCATCAAAATGCTTGTTCAATAGATGTTGTAAGTGATCTGTCGTGAGATTCAGTTCGATACAAGGCGTTAATTCCTCACCAGTTAGAACATCAATCTCCTGTAGATTCGAATTGATAATCAAACAATTAACCCCATTAACTTTCGTGCCAGCAGCAATTCTAGTCAGCACATGTTCGAAGGTTTCTTCAGAGTCAACATGCTCAAGCGTCGATACTGCTACGATGTAGTCAAAGGCTTCTGGGGGGATTTCATAGTCGCCAATATCTGATAAATAAGTTTCAATCCGCTCACTGACTCCGAACTGTTCACTATAAGCTCGCAGCTTGGTAAGCGCGGATTGCACGATGTCTACACAAACAACTTGCCCGGCTCTTGGGCTCAAGGCTTCCGCCATCGGGATACTGTTTCGTCCAACCCCACAGCCAAGATCCAGTACCGACACTTCATCATAATCGTCGAAATGGGATAATTGCTCCATCACCGTTTTCACAGGCTTAGACAACCATGAACCTTCTTCAAATAACTTATAATTCTCATAACAAGCTTCATGATATTTTCTCTCTTCATCTCTAATCTTTGTAATTCGCGAGTACTCGATCAACCAACAATCTCTAAGCTGTCCCTCGTGCATCTCATGGGCAATCAGTTCCTTCACTTTCACAAAGCCACAACTTTCATAGCAACTGATCGCTCGAACATTCCATTGCTGCGGATCCATCACAACTCGATCTGCTTTCATCTTACTGATTAAATAATCCAACATCGAACTCACAAGCAGCTTACCGATTCCCTTATCCCAATATGCCGTTTCACCAATGAATTGGTCGGTTCCGTAGATTTTCTCAGACGCGTCATTATAACCGTATTCGGAGCGTTCCTCTTCGCCCAACTCATAGAATTGAATGTAACCAATCGGTTGATTATGAAATTCGATTAGGCATCTGGTCACCGAATCTTCCTGATAGAAATGCGCATCCACCATATCCCCGTCATGTGGGCGATCCCGGCCTTCATAGTAGGATAATACCAAGGGATCATTCAGCCATGTAACTAGCAGGTCCTTGTCACGGAGTTCGAGTTCACGTACGGTTAGTACTTCTGTTTGGTATATTAGCATAGGTTTATTTGCCTCCAAGATATCGACCTTGCTTTAGTTTAAGGACAGTCAGCTTCGTGATTATCAAACCAATACATGCTCCAAATGAATTCAAAATAATATCATCAACGTCAAAACTACCTAACCATGTTAGCATTTGAATCAATTCGACGAAAAAAATTAGTAGTATCGTTGTAACTATGAATAGAAATACTCGTAGAAATACACGATTCATTAAAGGCAAAAACAAACCAATTGGAATGAATAACACAATATTTCCGAGTAAATTGTTAAACCAAACACGAAATGGATAATAATCTGCATGTAGGATGTAGTTTCGAATCGTTTTAAATGGCGTTAGATTATACATGTAATCTTGTCCTTCGCCTATAAATCTAACTCGCAGAAATAGCAACTTCAGCATAATAAGCAGATAGACCCACGCTAAGAAAAGAATCACGAAATTTAACTTCTTGTTGGCATATAAAGCTTTATTAAACATCTAAGCGTTCTGCTCCGTACTTAAATGCGCAATACAGTTGTACAATAAACATTCCCACCGATTCTCAACATGGCGTAATTTCGTAACAGACGTATTATGGAGATGTTCTTCGATATCTTCATGCGGGATCAGATCCATTAAAGTTAAGCTTAGTAATCCGCCATGACTAACGATTAGAACTTTCTGATCCGGATGTTTGTCGATCACTTCCTGAATGAAGCTCACCCCGCGCGCAGCAATGGCTTGATGCGTTTCTATACCCAAATCCAATTGGGACCAGTCTTCTCCCCATTTTGCCACACGTTCTTCTAGCGTCGTTCCTTCAATCTGACCACAATACATCTCTCTCAAACGAGGATCCGTTGTCACTGCCAATTGTTTTACTTGTCCAATAAACTCCGCTGTTTCCTGCGCTCGCCCCAAATCACTTGCATAGATGACATCCCACTCCTCATCCAACATGCGGTGCGCAAGCAGCTCTGCTTGTTTCCGTCCATCTGCATTTAAAGGTATATTCGTATGACCTTGTATACGCCTTTCTGTGTTCCAATCCGTTACGCCATGTCGTATAAGACCTACAACTCTCATTCCATTTCATCCTCCAAATAAAAGATCTAGAATCGTTCCTAATGAACCTGCCTTCTTACTATGTAACACATTCGGATCATAGATATCAACAAAACCACAATTCTCACACGAGACAAATAAGAAATGATGATGCTGAATATCGAACATTTTGCTTAGGCCCGTCCCTGTCATGGCTACTTCTTTAATGCGACACTCTTCATGCTTACATTTGCTGCACTTGAACTGATGCGAGATCTGCTCCTCCAAACTCAAATCTGCGATCTCTTTCAACTCGGATAATTCCTCGACATCACGTTCATCCCACTTCTGATCCAAATGATTCGTGAGAACCTCCTGCTTACAAGCAGGACATATATCATCAATTAACTGCACATGTTCAAGACACCAAGGACATTCGATCATGGTAAGTCTCCTTTCACGTTCTTCTTTTTATATTCCATGCGTGCCAAAATATCCCTGCCATTGGTTGTGCATAATGAATCAAGGCATGAAAGATTTGGGAAGCTTGTTCCTTGTCATTCGTTTGAATCACGATCGTAATTTGAGTACCTTTCACGTAAGTGCTGCCTGTCACGTTATCTGTAAAATGAAGCTCCGAATTGCCGATTTTCAAAATGGCAAAAGAAATGAGATCTTTGTTAGCTGGATTCACAGGTGCATCTGGATTTCCTGGAACAAAATCGAACGGTTGCGTATATAAAACCTTAGCATCCAGTGCATGTACATAGAAATCAATCGCTTCCTTGGCTCTACCGTTCATTTCTAAAAAAGGGATCAAACTTAAACTCATAACGATCATCTCCTAGGGTTCATTTTCGTCGTTCACTAGGATGACGGAATGTTTCACAAGGTTGTGACCGATTCAGATGAGAAAGTTTTCCTCCAGCAAAATGGCCTTGTCTACTACCGCTCTGTCACATCCATGCGAACACATACACCACATTTCACTTGCCAAACAATTCGAAGAGCACTGGAGCCATCTGCAAGCCATGGCCTACCGCATGCTGGATCCCTGAACGAGGCGGACGACGCCGTTCAAGAATCCTGGATCCGCCTGAGCCGCTCTGATGCGAATCGCATCGAGAACCTAGGCGGATGGCTGACGACCGTCGTCGCGCGTGTATGCCTCGATATGCTGCGCTCGCGAAAATCGAGGCGTGAAGACCCCATAGGCGAGCACATGCCTGAGCCCATCACGAGCTCAGAGGACGGCAGCGACCCCGAGTATGAAGCTCTGTTAGCTGACTCTGGGTGTTGCGCTGCTTGTCGTGCTCGGCACCTTGAATCATGCCGAGCGGATTACGTTCGTGCTGCACGATATTTTCGCGCTCCCCTTTGGAGAGATCGCTCCCATCGTGGGACGCACGGAAGCGGCTGCTAGACAGCTCGCGAGCCGCGCCCGCCGCAGACTGCAAGGCGCAGAGATCGCTCCCGATGCGGATCTACCCCCCAACGAGAGCTCGTCGATGCCTTCCTCGCTGCCTCTCGCGCAGGCGACTTCGCCTCCCTGCTCACCGTACTCGACCCGAATGTCGTTCTCTGGAACGACCCTACATTCGCGCCAGTGGCAGCAAAGACAGAGGTTCGCGGCTCCGAAGCCGTGCCCGCTCAATTCGCTGGCCGTGCACAAGGCGCGCGACCTATTCTGATCAACGGAAACATCGGCGTACTCGTAGCACCTCGTGGAAAAATGTTATTCATCCTCACGTTCTCGATGATGAACGGGAAAATCTCCGAAATGCAGCTGATCGCTGAACCTCAGCGGCTTAGCGAGCTGATTTGGCTGTTTTAAACGACTGAGAACGCCAGAAATGGAGTTGAAATTAGCTTCATACCTTTAATACTTGTCCCCACGTTCCTCACATGAGACAATATAGTCATTACTTTTCTTGGAGGCGAACGTAGATGTCTGAACAAGCAGCAACGATGGAAATAGGTATTAGTACATTTTTAGAAACAACGCCTGATCCCGTAACAGGTCAAATAATGAGCCACGCCGAACGGATTCGCAATGCCGTTGAAGAAATTGTGCTAGCCGATCAAGTCGGCTTGGACGTATATGGGATTGGCGAGCATCATCGGGCTGATTATGCAGGTACGGCTCCAGCAATCGTCTTAGCCTCCGCTGCTGCGGTAACAAAGAATATTAGACTCACCAGTGCCGTCACCGTGCTTTCATCGGATGATCCAGTTCGGGTGTATCAATCGTTCTCAACGCTCGATGGCCTCTCGAATGGTCGTGCCGAAATCATGGCAGGTCGGGGCTCCTTCATCGAATCCTTCCCGTTATTCGGCTATAGTCTCGATGATTACAATGAGTTATTCGAGGAGAAATTGGCGCTACTGCTGAAAATACGTGAATCTGAGAAGGTCACTTGGCAAGGTACTCACCGTCCTGACATCCCCAATCTCGGTGTATACCCACGTTCTGTTCAGAGCCCTCTTCCCGTCTGGATTGCGAGCGGTGGGAATCAAGAATCAGCTATTCGCGCAGGGATCCTAGGACTACCTATTGCTTTCGCGATTATTGGCGGAATGCCAGAGAGCTTTGCACCCTTAGTGGCGCTGTATAAAGAAGCGGCCAGACAATCCGGTCATAATCCCAATACGTTGCAAATTGCTACGCATTCACATGGCTTTGTGAGTGACACGAGTGAGAGGGCAGCTGAGTTATTTTACGCGCCGACCGCAGCGCAAATGAACGTCATCGGACGCGAACGCGGTTGGGGTCAAGCCTACATTCGTGCTACCTTCGACGCCGCTCGCAGTCTGCGTGGCGCACTCTATGTAGGCGATCCGGAGTATGTCGCCGAGAAAATCCTGCTTTTGCGCAAAAACCTAGGCGTTACCCGCTTCTTCCTCCATCTCAACGTAGGTACGATGCCGCATCGTGAAATGCTTCATGCCATTGAGCTGTTAGGCACGAAGGTTGCGCCGATTGTTCGTAAAGAGCTTGCTCGAGGCAGCTCGTCTAACTAAATACGACAAAAAATAGCTGGAGATTTTCGAGATCTTCCAGCTATTTCTCATTTCCGCCTATAGAAATTGTTTCACGCCCGTAAAGTGTGAACCCCTTGATAGAAAATCTCTTCTCTCCCATCATAATGAACATCTGCATAAGAGACAAGTCTTTTAATAGACTGTATATAGGAAGATCAACCCCCACTGGCACGTAAATAAGCCCCCCTAGTTGGGAAGCTCATCGTCAAAACCTCGGGTTGCTCTCACGTATCCATCAACCAATAAACTGGGTGAGGACATAGTTAAACCGATCTCTTTCCTCCCAGAACCCACCATGCCCACTGTAATGAAACGGTACTAGCTGAGAGTTAGGAATCCCTTTATTCATCTCAACCGCTTGTTGATACGGAATCACTTTGTCATGAATACCATGTACGATCAAGGTCGGCACCTCAATTCGTCCTAGATCGGCAGCTACATTCTCATCTCGCAGCAATCGAATAACAGCCGCGGTTGACCAGCTAGCAGCTTCTAAGCCCATTTGAAAAAACCAGTCCGAGAATCGCTCTGTAATATACTGAAAGAAGAACGTATCCGTTACACTTTGCAGCATATTTGCGCGATCGTTGGCATTCTGCTGTAGAAACTTAGCTGCGGTTTCATTGGTAAATCCCGTGGGAGCAGCTGCATCGATCAGCACAAGCTTCGACACGCCTTGGCTCTGATGTCTGGTCAAATAACGGATAGCGATTGCGCCGCCTGTAGAGTGACCTGCAAGCGTTATCCCCTCCAACTTTAACGCAAGAATCACAGCGTGCAGGTCATCTGCCAGCCGATCGAACGTGTAGCCATCCATCGGTTTATCCGATTGACCGAATCCCCGCCAGTCCATCCCAATACAGCGATATCCCAGTCTGGGTAGCACATTAAATTGATACTCAAATTGTGTATGTGACAAAGGCCACCCATGAATAAATAGGATGGTCTTCGTCCCTTTTGGATTTACATCTTCAATAAACAATTTCACACCATTATCCACTTGAACATAGTATCCCACGATTGACGCCTCCGTTATGGAAATCACTTCAGTCCAATACGATATTCAACTAGGCAAATATCGGTGTCAATGGTGTGCAGGGTGTTCTGAATTATTCTTCTTTTTGATGGTTTGTGTAGACACCAATAACAGAAAGTAATGCAGCTACGCCATTGGCAATGGCATTCGCTGTATCATCTGTAATCAAGTCCATGCCAAATGCGTCCAAAATTAATTTAGCCGCACCCAACAAGCCTAATGCTAACGTGTAATAGTTGATTGTTTTCATATCTCTCACCACCCGTCTGAAAGAGGATGCTTTATACTATGTGAGAGAGTACGAGCTTGCACAGTTCGAATAGAGGGGGGTAAAGGCACAAAAAAATATCTTCCGGCTGGCTGGGATGAATCATTATTAGCCGACAAACTTGTGGATTTGGATGGTAGACCAATCAAATTTAATCTGCTAACCTTAGACTAAAAGGCAAATGGGTGGGATTCATTTTGAAGTATAAATTTGACTTAAAGTCCATTTCACTAGGGATGCTAATATATCTAGTTGGGATATTCGTTCTCCCATTACTCATTGCATTCCTTATGTCGTCGATACTTCAGATGGACAATACATTTCTGAGGAGTGTTGAGGTCATTGTCGAGTATCTTGTTTGGTACTTAGCTATTCTTCTCTCTGGTTATGGTACAGCTTTAAAGGCTAATACTCACAAACTGCAAAATTCACTGGTTGTTGGTATGATCATTTTGATATTCAGTGCAATTGGGACCGTGGCGGATATCTCTAACCCTAAAGGTGATCCCTTATTCCAAAATGTGATAAGTGATTTGTTGATCATTCCTGTCATATGGATTGGAAGTCTAATAGGTTCAAAAACAAGGAAGCCACTCACTGGGGATTAATTCAGTAAGTGGTTCTCTTTTAGTCTAATCTTTTGATATTTCTTATATTGTGTGGTTAAAGAAGACATTGGTGTTATCAGCTTCTATCTTTGCGCTTATTCACTATTCCATCCATATAATCTAGAGCTTCATCAAGACTACTAAATGCTGCATCATGACCACTAAAATCCAAACCTACTGGTTCTTCTCTTATCGAAATGCCTACTCCATCTTTTCGTGTAACTTGTATTACAAAGAAATTCGCAACACCATCATTCATATCAATCCATATGGCTACACCTGATTGACTCAGATATATATTCCATAATGGATACCTATTTGTAAGTATCACTCTAATTTCATCTTCTGTTAACAACACAACCACCCCTAGGTTTATAAAGTGTATGTTCTCTTCTTGCATCGTCTGCAGTTCTTAAATAAACATTTATGGTAGGAATCTTCAATACTATTCCCTTTCTTATAGTTAAATTCATAGCTTCCGCTGTTTTTTCTTTCCTCAATTAATCAATGCCGATGCAAGATTTGTAGGCATCCCACCATGTCAGCTTGGGTCAACAATGTGTTTAAGGATTATTCGATATATACGAAAAATATAGTGATTGAAACTCATTGGATCGTAATATCCCTTCATACATATCCTTATTTATAAAGTTGTTAGCGGTACAGCGACGGACAAAAAGATAACCCAAGAGAGTTTTTAGTTCACTTGGGGTAGAAAACAATTAATAGAATTAGCCATTTGGTTATTATTTTAACAATTCATTCACTAAACTTTTTGCTTTAGACAGTATAGTTTCCATAAATTTGTTGTCGAACCAAGCTGCATCTACCCAGAACTCATTGTATTGCTTTATTTGACTATATGTTGTTAATAGCAATTCTCTCGTTCTAGATTCTGCGGCTATGTTATTATTTAAGATACTTGAAAGAACCTCAAAACAAATAATCTCCTCACCATTCACTTTCATCCCTCTACATAACTCCCTTGCCAACTCAACTTCTTCCAGTTCCGCTTTACTAAAGGATTGACCGTGAATTTCCATATGCCACCTTAATAATTATTTTGTTAAATCAATTGTAATATCAATTGCCTTTTCAGTATTGGCGGAGGTGGAGTTTCCTACCCTAGTAACTGCCATTACTGTTACTGCTAAACCATACCGTCCGCCAATTGACGGCGTAAGTTGTCCTAGCCCTGACGGACAAGCTGTCCAGTCGGTGGTTTGAAAAAAGGGAGAATCAAGAACATTCTCCCTGGATGACGCGTTTGACCATGTGATCATCTATGATGCGATGCCCATTCT